>CAZFHG010000058.1:0-4651 GCA_964518665.1 uncultured Opitutaceae bacterium
AAGTTTCCGTCCGGTTATTGAGGGTCTCCCGTGCCCTCATAAGGGCCTCGAACGATTCATTCGCATTCGGGTTTATGTTTATCGCGGATAACCAAAGGACTCGGGCAGAAGCGAGGATGCGCTCACTTGAGGATCACCAAGGATGGGATGCTGCCGTGGGTAGCGCTCGGCCTCCGGACGGGCGGTTAGGCTTGCGCCGGCCTCAACGGCCCGTCCGGAGGCCGGGCCCTACCTGCCATTGCGCCCTTTGCTGCAGAAAATCCGGCCACTCCTCCACTTCGATGCAGAAGGGGGCGAACACCTCGCGGCCGGCGAGGTTGACCTGGCTCCAGATGACGTACCGGCCGGGCTGCGGGATGGTGATCTTGAAATTCAATTCGGGCCGCACGGAGTCCAGCGGCCGGGTGAGATCGGCCTCGGCGGGATGCAAATGGGCAAAGCCGCTGCGCGTTTCGTCGAACGCGACGAGATGGGCAAAAGCCCCCATCACGGGTTCCAGCGGCACGCGGCCGCCTGCCAGGTTTACGACGGTGAATTTCAAATCCAGCGTTTGCCCCGGACGCAACGGCGCGGTGGCGGGAGTAAGGGTGAAGCGGTAGCCTTCCCGCTCCACCGTCAACGCCGGCTCATGCTGCATGACCATGGTCAGACCGGTGGGCGTGCGACTGCCGCCCACGGCCAGGTCAACCGAGGCATAGAGTCCGCGGGCGGTGGCGGCCGGCGTGAAATCCGCAAAGACCCGGTAAACCCCCTCGCGCTTGGGCGTAAAGGCAAAGGTCCATTCGCCCGGTTCCTTGCCGGGCTCGGGATGCACGTGCTGATAGTCATCGAGCCACGGATCAATGATCAGCAGGTGGAGCAGACGGGTGTGCGTCACTAGGAGATCCTCGGGGGCGATGCGTTTGCCGCTGGAGGTTTTGAGCGTGACGGTGAAGTTGCCCTCACGACCGGGCATGACAGGGGCGTCGGCCGCCGTGAGCGCCATCGCGACCGGCGAACGCATGGCCACGACGGGGATGAACTGCGGATTGAGCGGATCGCAGAACTCGATGGAATTGGTCGCGGCCACGCGGAAATCCATGTGGCTGAGATTCGTACCCGTGGGCATGAAGCGGAAGCCAAGATACAGGGCGATCGCCCCGAGGGTGATGAGGGCGATGGAACGCCAGGGTGTCTGGGTAGGGTCACTCATGGGATACGCTGCGTGGCCGCCTGGCCTTGTGGTAGCGTCCGGCCTCCGGACGGGCGGTGCATTGACCGCCGGGGCAAGACCAACGGCCCGTCCGGAGGCCGGGCTCTACCTTTGCCGTATGGTCTGCGAGAATCACGGCTTCCCCTTCACCGCCGCATCGCGACGCATCTTCGCCACGAAATCCCTCGGCTCCCACACGCTGCCGTCGGCGCGGTGGGCGATGCGGCCGTTGGCGTCGATCAGCACGGTGGCGAGGGTATGCTTGATGAGTTCGCCGTCGAAGGACGCGATGACGCCGAATTGCGCGAGGAGGTCCTTGATGGCGCTCTCGGGACCGGTGAGGAATGAGAAGTTGGCGGTGTCAATGCCGCGGGCATCGGCGTATTCCTTGAGCACGCCGGGCGTGTCGTAGGCGGGGTCAAGGGTAATGGACACGAACTCGATGTTCGGCACGCCGGCCTCCTGCGCGAGGCGCTGGGTCTCCATCATCTTTGTGGTCGAGAGCGGGCACATGGTCGCGACCGGACAGCGCGTAAAGATGAAGTTGAGCATAACCTGCTTGCCGCGGAAGCGGGCGCTGCGCACCACGGCCCCGGTCTGGTCGTAGAGCGCGAAATCGGGCAACTCCTCCCCCACCTCGCGGTACACGCCCTTGCCCCGGATCATGGTATCCTGCCGCAGGGCATTGGTCCCGGCTTCCACGGCGGCCACCACGGTGCGGTCGTCGGGCCAGATTTTCTCGAGGCGGAAGTCGCCCTTGTCGCTGGGAATCATCTCGGCGCGGATGCGCTGGCCGGGCTTGGCGATGGCGAGGTCGCCGGCGGAGACGAGGAACTCCATGGTCATCTCCGGCATGTAGTCCGGAATCGCATCATGGTGCACAATGAGCACCTTGCGCGCGGGATCGGCGGAGATGACCTCGCCGGTGATCGGGTAGCGCTTCTCCTCCGGGGCGGCGGGCGCAGCCGGCGCGGCAGGCTTCGGCTGGCCGCATCCGGCCAGGGTCAGCAGGGCCAGGGCGGCAGTCAGTCTCAGGACGCGCGATTGCATGGTCCTACGGATTCGCCGGCGGATAAATTTGTCAAAGGGTTTGCGGAGTTCATCCGGACGGCTTCTATCTGGCAGTTTTCACGCTCATGGCCCTACCGCCCGCCCAATCTAATCACTCCCCGTACCAGGCGCCGCTCGCCTGGTTTGCCGCGATTGGCAGCGCCTGGGTGTTCGTGCTCGTGACGCTGGGCGCGTTCACGACCAGCATCGGTGCGGGCATGGCCTTTGCCGACTGGCCGCTGTCCAACGGCTCGGTCAATCCGCACGGCTGGCTGGAGGACATTGCGATGTTCGCCGAGCATTCTCACCGGCTGTCCGGCACGTTGATGGGGCTCATCACCCTGACGCTCGCGCTGTGGTTGTGGCGGCGCGAACCGCGGCGCTGGATGCGCCAACTCGGCTGGGCGGCCCTCGTCATCGTCATCGTCCAGGGACTCATCGGCGGCAAACGCGTGCTGCTCGATTCGCTGGCGGTGCCGGGCTTTGAGATGACCCTCGGGCAGATGCTGCGCATCCCGCACGGGATCCTCGCGCATCTTTACGTGTGCATCCTTTTTGCCATCGCCGTCTCGCTCTCACGTCACTGGCGCGAGCGTCCGGCCCCGGTCTCGCCCGGACTGCGGTGGGCGGGCCTGGTCTGCACCGTGCTGCTAGTCGTGCAACTGGCCATCGCCGCCACCATGCGGCACAACTTCGCCGGGCTCGCCATTCCGACGTTCCCCTATTCCAACGCCGAGGGCGACTGGCTGCCGTCGGGCTGGAACTTCCTCGTGGGCATCCACTTTGCGCACCGCGCCATGGCCGTGGTCCTGGCGGTCACCCTCGGCTGGTTTGCCGTGAAGCTCTGGCGCGATCCCGGCGCCACGCTGCTGCTGCGCTGCGGCGCCTCGGTCCTCGTGAGTCTGCTGGCCCTGCAAATCCTGCTCGGCGCGCACATCATCTGGCAGCTTCGCGAGCCGCATGTGACCACCGCACACGTCGTCACGGGGGCCTTGCTGCTGGCGGTTACTTTCACCCTCACCTGGCTCGCGCATCGGGATCTGATCGAAACCCATCAACCGACGGCATGAACGCCCCCACCACCAAGGCCGTTTTTGGCGATTACGTGGAGCTCACCAAGCCGCGGCTGAGCGCCCTGTCGGTCATCACCGCGCTGGTGGGCTATGCGGCGGGTCGGCCGCCGTTCATTGTCGGCGAGCTTTTTGCCGTGGTCGTGGGCACCTGCCTGGCGGCCGGCGGCGTGGCGGCGCTCAACCAGTGGCTGGAGCACGACACCGACGCGCAGATGAAGCGCACGGCGGACCGCCCCATTCCCACGGGCAAGGTCGCCACGGGGTCCGCCTTCGTGCTCGGCGCGCTGATGTGTGCCGCGGCCCTCGGGCTCATCTTCGTCAAGGTGAACGGGCTCGCCGCCTTCTTCACCCTGCTGACCATCATTTCCTACCTCGGCTGGTACACGCCGGCGAAGCGCTGGTCGCGCTTTAGCACGGAGATCGGCGCGCTGGCAGGGGCCTTTCCCCCGTTGATCGGCTGGGCGGCGGCCGAGGGGCGCATTACCGCCCTCGGGTGGATCCTGTTCGGCGTGCTGTTCTTCTGGCAGATGCCGCACTTCATGGCCATCGCCTGGACCTACCGGCGCGATTATGCCGCGGTGCACTTTCCCATGCTGCCCGTGCGCGATGAATCAGGCGCCAAGGTGGCGGCGTGGTCGTTCGCCAACGCCTCCGCCCTCTTCGTCGTGAGCCTGCTGCCGACGCTCCTGGGGCTGGCCACCTGGTGGTATTTCGCCGCGGCCGTCCTCGGCGGGCTTTGGTTTTTGTACCGTGCCACCGTGTTCCTGCGCCCGGTCGGACGCGATGTGGCCGCACGCCGGCTGTTTTTCGCTTCAATCATCTACCTGCCCATCGTACTCGGCGTGCTGGTGGCCGACCGTGTGATCTTTTTCTGACCTGCCATGACCATCCAGGACATTCCCGCCCTCAACGCCTCACTCAACGCAGTGGCGACCGTGCTGCTGACCGTAGGTTTTATTCTGATCAAGCTCGGCAAAAAGGAAGCCCACCGCCGGGTGATGATCAGCGCCTGCGTGGTGTCGGCCGTGTTTCTGGTCGGCTACGTGAGTCACAAGATATTGGTGCGTGGAGTCCATACCCCCTTTGGCGGCGAAGGCACGATCCGCACGGTGTACTTCGTGATGCTGTTCACCCACATCATCCTCGCCATGGCCATCGCCTACCTCGTGCCGCGGACCTTCCTGCTGGCAATCAAGGGCGAATACGAGCGCCACAAGGCCTGGGCGAAGTGGACTTTCCCCATCTGGTACTACGTTTCGATCACCGGCGTGCTGGTGTATTTCTTTTTGTACCAGTGGTGGCCCGCGGCGCGCTGACGCGCGCCGAACGTCGAACA
>CAZFHG010000058.1:4751-18682 GCA_964518665.1 uncultured Opitutaceae bacterium
ACTTGGAAGTTGGATGTTGAGCGTTGGATGTTGAGCGTTCCGTCCGCATCAGCGGACGGTGATCACGCCCTTCATGCCGACCTGATAATGCGCCGGGAAGGAGCACAGGAAGGGGTATTCACCGGCTTCGGTGAACTTCACGACGATGCTGTCGGTCTGCTTGGGCCCGAGCATCTTGGTGTGGGCGATGACTTCGCCGGCCAGGGAGGCGGGAATGTACTCGGTGGCAATGGAGGCGGCGGCGGCAGTGGCAAAGGCGGCGGTATCACTCCCGGCCTTGAGCACCACGAGGTTATGCGCCATGGCCTGCTTGGGCATCGAGCCGATGTTGATCAGGCTCAGGCGGACTTCCTCGCCGACGGCCAGGGAGATGGAGTTCATATTGTACTTCATCGAGTCATTGGCCGTGAGTTCGATGGTCCGGGGCCCGGCGGCGGCGGCCGGTCCGGCAGGAGAGGCGGCTTCTTCCTTCGGGGAACAACCGGTGACAAAGAGCGCCAGAAGCGCAGTGGTGAGGAGGAGGGTGAATTTCATGACGCGGTGAAACTAGACCCTGCGCGGGCCATTGCAAACGCAGCAGAGGAATAGTGCGCCGCTAATGAACCCGGACAGGCAGGGCAATTGCTGCACACCTCCCCGGGCATAAGCCCGCAACGGGTCCGCGAAACCGCCGGAATGGGTGGCTAATGACCTGAATTGCATCAGTATATTTAAACGCCCGACTAATGATTGCAGGTGCCGGGGACAATTATTGCGCAGTTCCCCGGCATGGGTACTGAGGGCAAGGGTCGAAAAGGCAAAATCTGCGCGGAATATGACTTGAAATGCGCAGACGTTCTTAAACGCTCATGTCGGTTGGCTACCCCGCCAACCTTTATCTTTTATCAGTAAGAACACACACATGCGTTTGTCCTATCTCTTACCTGGCCTTGGCCGTTGGGGACGAGCCGCCCTGGCATTGGGCGGTCTCGCCGTCCTGCCTGGCTGCGATTTCAACTTCTGGCGCATGGATGGTCATCAGACCACCATGATCGCGGCCGGCCCGGTGGCCAAGGCCCAGCTCGACGTGTTCTACGTCACGTGCTGGGTCACGCTGGTGATCTTCATCCTCGTGGGCGCCGTGCTGGCCTATGCGACCTTCAAGTTCAGGGCGCGCAGCGACGCCGACGAGCACGCGGAGCCGCCGGAGCAGAGCCATGGCAACCCGCTCATTGAGCTGGGCCTCATCGGCGCCTCCATCTTCGCCCTCGTCCTCATCGCCATCCCCACCCTCAAGGGCATCTGGTACACCTACGAGCCGCCCGCCGAGCAGAAGGAAAACATCTACAATGTCACCGCCACGGGCTACCAGTGGTGGTTCAAGTTCGAATACCCCAAGGAGCAGATCGACGGCGTCGGTCCGCTGGTCACGGGCAACGAGCTCGTCATCCCCGCCGGCCGCCCGGTGGTCATCCAGTTGCGCACCGTCGACGTCATCCACTCGTTCTGGGTGCCCAAGCTCGCCGGCAAGGTCGACATGATCCCGAACCGCGGCAACCACCTCTGGCTGCAGGCCGACGAACCCGGCTACTTCTGGGGCCAGTGCGCCGAGTACTGCGGTGATTCGCACGCCGTCATGCGCTTCCGCGTGATCGCCCTTTCCGAAAAGGACTTTGCCGACTGGGTTGCGGGCCAGAAGCAGACCGCCCGCACCGTCGCCGCCCAGACCGCCTCCGCCGAGGGCGCCAAGGTCCAGTTCGCCTCCTTCAAGCGCAACCAGTACGGCTACACCGACAAATGGGCCGCCGACGCCCAGGTCTCCCCGCTCGACAACTGGAAGCAGCAGCAATTCCCGGCCAAGGATGAGAATCCCGCGCTCATCGCGCAGGGCCGCAAGCTCTTCAACGAAAAGACCTGCAGCGGCTGCCACACCATCCGCGGCCATGAGGGCATCGGCATCACCGGCCCCGACCTGACCCACATCGGCGCCCGCACCACCATCGCCGGTGGTCTTTTGGAAAACAATCACGACCAGATGGCCCGCTGGCTTGCCCACCCCGACGTGGTCAAGCCCGGCAACAAAATGTACGTCACCGGCTATGTGCCGAACAACATCAAGCTCACCGACGCGGACGTGAGCGCCCTCGTGGCCTATCTCGAAAGCCTTAAATAATCACCATCATGGATGCATCGGTTAAGTCCCATTTCACCGGCCACGAGGCCCCCGCCCCCACCAAGGCCTCCGTCTTCTGGCGCCCCACGGCCAAGACCGGCCTGATGAGCTGGCTCACCACGGTGGACCACAAGAAGATCGGCTTCCTCTACGGCATCTTCGCCCTGTTCTTCTTTTTGGTCGGCGGCATCGAGGCCCTCCTCATCCGCCTGCAGCTGGCGCTGCCGAACAACGACGTTCTCACTGCGCAGCAGTACAACACGATGTTCACGATGCACGGCACGACGATGATCTTCCTCGCCGTCATGCCGCTCTCGGCCGCGTTCTTCAATTACATCATGCCGCTGCAGATCGGCGCGCGCGACGTGGCCTTTCCCCGGCTGAACGCCTTCTCGCTGTGGACCTTCGTCGCCGGCGCGATCATCATCAACCTCGGCTGGTTCATGAAGGACGGTCCGCCGGATGGCAGCTGGGTGGGCTATGCGCCCCTGACGTCGAAGACCTTCAACCCCGACCATTCGATCGACATGTGGGTCATGGGCCTGCAGCTCCTCGGCGTCGCGTCCATCGCGGCCTCGCTGAACTTCATCGTCACCATCATCAACCTGCGCGCCCCGGGCATGACCATGATGCGCGTGCCGGTCTTCACCTGGATGACGCTCGTGACGGCCTTCCTCATTGTCCTCTCCTTCCCGGCCATCACCATCGCCCTGGTTGAGGTGATGATGGACCGCCTGTTCGGCACGAACTTCTTCGAGGTCTCCAACGGCGGCATGCCCGTCCTCTGGCAGCATCTCTTCTGGGTGTTCGGCCATCCCGAGGTTTACATCCTGATTCTGCCCGCCATGGGCATCGTCTCGGAAATCCTCCCCACCTTCGCGCGCAAGCCGCTCTTCGGCTACCCGATCGTGGTGTTCTCCGGCGCCTGCATCGGCTTCCTCGGCTTCGCCGTCTGGAGCCACCACATGTTCACCACGGGCATGGGCACGGTCGCCACGGCGGCCTTCTCCCTCGCCACCATGGCCATCGCGGTGCCCACGGGCGTGAAGATCTTCAACTGGATCGGCACCCTCTGGGGCGGCCATATCATGATGCGCACGCCCATGATGTTCGCCCTCGGCTTCGTCTGGATGTTCATGATGGGCGGTTTCTCCGGCGTCATGCACGCCGCCGCCCCGGCCGACGCGCAGCAGCAGGACAGTTACTTCGTGATCGCCCACTTCCACTACGTGCTCATCGGCGGCTCGATCTTCGCGCTGCTCGCCGGCATCCACTACTGGTTCCCCCTGATGTTCGGCCGCAAGGTCAGCGAGTTCTGGGGCAAGCTCTCCTTCTGGGTCATCTTCGCCGGCTTCAACATCACCTTCTTCCCGATGCACTTCCTCGGGCTGAACGGCATGCCCCGCCGCACATTCACCTACGACGCCAACCTCGGCTGGAACACCGCCAACTTTATCGCGACGATCGGCGCCTTCATCCTCGGCCTCGGCATTTTGATCTACTTCATCGTCATGACCTACACCTATTTCAAGGGTGAGAAGGTCAAAAAGGACTACTGGGACGGCCGGACCCTTGAGTGGTCCATTCCCAACCCGCCGCCGGAATACAACTTCGCCGTCACCCCGACGGTACACGCCCGCGACGCCTGGTGGTACGAAAAGCACCACAAGGAGGAGGTTGCCAAGGAGAAGGCCGAACATGCCAAGGAAGATGCAGCTCACGGCGGCATCCACATGCCCTTCCAGTCCGTTTACCCTCTCGTCACCAGCATCGGCATTTTGATCGGCGCCATCGGCGTCTCGGTCATTGACCACGGCCACAAGCTGCCGGTCGCCCTCACGGGCGCCGTCATCATGCTGGCCGGCATCTACCTCTGGGCCATGGAAGGCAACGAGGGTTACCACATCCACGCTGACGAGGAGGACTCCCACAAATGAGCAGCCACGGCGCCACCGCGACCATCGATCATCATCACGATCACACGACGTCGACCGGCATTCCGAACAAGAAACTCCTCATGTGGACGTTTCTTGCCTCGGACTGCATGTTCTTCGGCACGCTGATCGCCACCCACCTGGTTTACCGGCTGCACCCGCCCCCGGGCGCGCCCGTGGTCACCCAGATCTTCTCGATCGAGCTCACCTCGTTCTCGACCTTCATTCTGCTCATGTCGTCGCTCATGATGGCGCTGGCGGTCAACGCCATCCAGAAGGGCAACCTCAAGAGCATGCGCTGGTCGCTCCTCACGACGATCTTCTTTGGCGCCATCTTCCTGGGTTGCCAGGTCTATGAGTTCGACCACTTCGTGAAGGCCAAGAACCTCACGCTCACCAATAGCCTCTTCGGCTCGACCTTCTACACCCTGACCGGCACGCACGGCACCCACGTCGCCATCGGCGTGCTGTGGCTGATCATGATGTACGTGCGCTCCTTCATGCCGGCGGACACCGGCAAGGACCGCAGCTGGTTCTTCCGCAACGTGCTCCACGTGGCCTCGGTCATCGGCGTCGTCATGTTTGCGATGTTCGCCGTCCTCGGCCTCGTGCACACGCTGCAGACCGGCGGCGGTTTCGGCACGTTTGCCGGCCACCACTTCGGCCTGCTGCTCGGCCTCGCGGCCTGCATCGCGGCCTCGTTCTTCTTCGCCCGACCGCGCGGCGCGGTCGCGTTCGGCGAGGGTAACGCCGTGGACGTCGAGTCCATGGGCCTTTACTGGCACTTCGTTGACATCGTCTGGATCGTCATCTTCACCGCCGTCTACCTGCTCGAATATCTCTGATCCCACCATGAGCGCTCCCACCGCCACTGCGGCCCACCACGGGCACGACGACAACAAGTTCCAGATCTACGTGCAGATCGCGATGCTCCTCGCCGTCATCACCGGCGTGGAGATCGTCGCCATCTTCATCCCCTTCGCCAAGTGGCTCATCGTCACGACCCTTGTGGTCCTTTCGGCGGTGAAGTTCCTCTTCGTTATCTTCTACTTCATGCACCTGCGCTGGGACAAACCGTTCTGCACGATCCTGTTCTTCATCGGGCTCGTGCTGGGCGGCGGCACCCTGTGGGCCCTGATCGAACTCTTCTCGGTCCATGACAGCATCCCGCTGACTTCGCTGGGCTGACCCGGGATCAGCCATCTTGGTGATTTACGGCGGCCTCCGGGCCGCCTTTTCTTTTGGGCATGATTGAATGGCGGCACTGGCATAACGAACCCTACCTGGTCGGAGGCCTGATTTTCCTCGGCTGGCTCTACGCCATTCTGGCCGGACCGATGCGCCACCGCCTCGCCCCTGGCACCGGTTATCCGGTCGCGGCGGCCGTGAAGTTCTATGCGGCCCTGGTCATCTTCTATCTGGCGGTCGGTTCGCCGCTGGACCAGATCGGCGAGCGCTTTCTCTTCAGCGCCCACATGCTGCAGCACCAGTTGCTGGCCTATCCCGCGGCCATCCTCTTCCTGCTCGGCCTGCCGCCTTGGATGATTGACGGCGTGCTGGACCGCCCGGGGCTGCGCAGCGTGGTGCGGGTGGCCTTTCATCCCGTGATCTGCGGCTTGGTGTACACCGTGGTCATCGGGGCCTGGCACGCACCGCAGCTCTATGACTGGGCGCTGAATGACAAACTCGTCCACGTGCTGGAGCATCTGATGTTCTTCGGCGCCGCACTCTTTTACTGGTGGCCGCAGCTCAGCCCCTCGCGGATCGCGCCCCGCATCAGCTATGCCTCGCAGATGCTCTACCAGCTCGGCGTCGTGATCGGCATGACCCCGTTGTTCGCCTACATCACATTTTCCACGGAGATCCTTTACCCAACCTATGAGTTCGCGCCGCGCCTCGTCGCCGATTTCACGGCGGGCGAGGACCAGTTGCTGGCCGGCACCATGATGAAACTCGGCGGCCTCCTGGTCGCGGTCACCGCCATCGGCGTGAGCTTCTACCGCTGGTTCCAGCAGAACGAGCGTTCGGGCAACTGAGCCGGCTCAGGCCTTGTCCGTGCCCCAGCGGTGGTGCAGCCATCTTTCCCACGGGGAGAACAACAGCTTGTCCGCCAGGAGACCGAGCAGCACCAGAATGAACATGATCCCGATGACCTGTTCCATGGCGTGCAATTCACGTCCGTAATGCAGGAGATGCCCAAGCCCGAAGCCGGTCAGGATGGTGACAAATATCTCCGCCGCCATGAGCGAGCGCCAGGCGAAGGCCCAGCCCTGCTTCATGCCGCTGACAATGAAGGGCAGCGCCGCCGGCATGATCACCCGGATCCAGATGTGCAGCCAGCGCGAGCCCATTGTCCGGGCCGCCCGCACGTAGATCGGGTTCACGTTGCGCACACCGGTCTGGGTCGCGAGCACCACCGACCACACGGTGCCCATGACCACCACGAACAGCATCGCGGCTTCCGTCTGGCCGAACCAGAGCAGCGCCAGCGGCACCCAACACACGCTGGGCAGCCCCTGCAGTCCGAGTGCGAGCATCCCGAGGGTGTCGCGCAGGAATCGGAAACGGGCCGTCAGCAACCCCATGGGCAGGCCGATCACGATGCCGATGAAATAACCGGCCAGCAGCCGCTTCATCGTCACCAGCGTCGCCTCGGCCAGCGATCCGTCCAGGGCCGACTCCCAGAGGTAGCGACCCACGCTCTCGGGCGACGGCACCAGCACCGGCGACCAGAATTTCTGGAGGTAGGCCCAATGCCACGCCGCCACGAGCAGCGCAAAAAAGCCGAAGGCCGTCAGGAATCTTTTCATGGGACCGGCGCTCCTTCCTGCAAGTGATTCTTCAGCGCCCGGGTGATCCGCGTGGCATATCCCGCCACCTCCACGCTGTTGATGTCGCGCGGCCGCGGCAGGTCGATCTTGAACTCCTCGTGGATGCGGCCGGGATGCGGCGAAAACAGCACGACCCGGTCGCCGAGGCTCACCGCCTCGCGGACGTTGTGCGTGACAAACAGAATCGTGACGTGACGCTGCTGCCAGATGCGCTGCAGATCGCCGTAAAGCTGTTCGCGGGTCATGGCGTCGAGCGCGGCAAAAGGCTCGTCCATGAGCAACACCCGAGGATTGGGCGCCAACGCCCGGGCCAGGGCCACGCGCTGCTTCATGCCGCCGGAAAGCTCGTGGATGTTCGCCTCCATGAATTTTTCCAGGCCGACCAGCTTCAGGTAGTATCTGGCCGCCTCATGCCGTTCGTCGCTCTTGAGCCCGGGCTTGAGCTTGAGGGCGAACAGCACGTTGCCGATCACATCCAGCCAGGGAAACAGGGCCGACTCCTGGAACATCATCATGCGCTCGCGACCCGGATGCCGCACGGCACGGCCATCGGCCACCACCGTGCCGGTGTCGGGCAGTTCCAGGCCAGCCACTAGGTTGAGCAAAGTGGATTTGCCGCAGCCGCTGGGCCCGAGCAGGCAGACAAATTCACCCTCCGCCACCTGCAGGCTCACATTGTCGAGTGCATGCACGGAGCCGCGCGCCGTCGTGAAGGACTTTGACACCCGGTCGATGGCCAGTTTCGCCGGCGGCGGGGCGGTGACTTCGTCCTGAATGCTCATGGCTTTTGGGAAAACATGCGGTCAAGGGGAATGGCGTCGCGCAGGAATCCGACACTCTGGGCCTCCCCCACGAGCGCATCAAACTGCTTTTGCGACACCTGGTCGGTGAAGTGCAACCGGCGCCAGGCGTTCGCGACGATGGCCGCGGACATTTCCCGCTTCATCTCGGCCGTAAGCCCGGCGCGCACCCTCGCCTGCGCCTGCTCGGGATGCTGGTTGAGCCAGGCCGTGAGCTCACGGTGCGCGGCGACAAATTTGGCCACCAGCCCGGGCTGCTGCTTCAGGGCAGCCACGCTCGCCACCAGAATGGTCGTAACGGCATCCTTTTGCTCGAGAAAAACCTTACCCCCGGCCTCCAGTTCCAGCCGGGACACCCAGGGTTCAACGGTCCAAACCGCATCAATCTGGCCCTGCCGAAACAGTGCCAGCTGGTCGGGGTTGGCCGTGGGCACCACCGGGACATCGCCGCCAGTGATCGAAACCCGGTACCCCTGCCGCTTGAGCCAGGCCCGCGCCGCTACGTCCTGGGTGTTGCCAAACTGTGGCGAGGCGATGGTCCGGCCCTTGAAGTCCGCCAGCTTGGTGATGCGACCGTCGGCCTGGACAATCAGCGCGGCCCCGCCCTCGGCGGCACCGCACAGGATCCGGACTTCATCGCCCCGCGAGCGGATATAGGCGTTCAGTGAGGGGTTGGGCCCAACGTAGGTGAGGTCGATCGAGCCGGCAAACATCGCCTCCATCGCACTGGGCCCGGCATTGTAGGCAAACCACTGGATGGCCACGTCGGGCCCGAGCCGCTGCTCAAACCACCCCTGACCCTCCCGGGTCGAGTGGCTGCCAATGATGCCCTGGGCATGCGTGACATTGGGAAAATAGCCGACGCGCAAAATCGTCTTCGCCAAAACCGGATTGGCCATGGCCAGCGCGATGGCGGCAAGGAGTACAGGATTGGATTTCATGACATTTTATGGGGATGCTTCAGAACCCGAACTGAAAACGGCTGATGAACACCTTCTCATCCTGCCGTAGAACCGCCGATGAGGATACCGCCGGAGCGGCCGGATTGAACCCGAAATCCGTCTGGTAGTAGTCGAATTTGAATACGACCGCCCGGCTCAGATACCAATTGAGGCCGAGGCCGAATGACGCCGCCTCATTGGCGGTGCTGGAGGGGGAAGCGTAAAGTGGATAGGTCGCGTCATCGATCTTCACGCTGGCGGTGCGGGCGGTGACCTCCAAGGCCCCCCAAGCTCCGTCAGCGGGACTGAAGCTGACGCGTGGCACAACGCCGCCGGGCGATGAATCCTCCCCGGTCAGAACATAGCCCGCGGCCAGATGCCAGGCTTCATTCCGCAGTTCGGCTTTTGCCCCGGTGGCACCGGGACGGACGTTGACCGTGGAGACAATATACTCGCCGAGGAGGCCAAACGAACCGTGGCGATAATCAAACTGCGGGGAGAACCGCCAGTTCGCGCCATCGGCGATCGTCGCCGCGTTGTACGCAAAGAATGTCTGCTGTCCGTCGGTCCGATAGCCACCGGTGCGACCGGATGCCGTTTTGTTGCGTCCGATGCTGCCGCCGACGCCAAGGGACAGACCTTGGAGTGCGGATCCAGCCTGGTCCTTGAATGGCGAGGCAATAAACCGTGCGGCCAGCTCCTTGTCATTGTCGAAGTCCGAATTGTTGGAGGAAGCCCCGTCGCCCACCCCATTGAACACACCCACGGCATAATCCAGACGGCCTCCACCCACCACCCCCCACGCCTGGATGCCCAGGTCGCGACTGGGCACGAGGTTGCTGGCAATTGAGCGCTCGTTGAAAAAAGTCCAGGAATCGGACTGCAACTGCTCGAGGCCAACGGGCACCTTGAATCGGCCGAGTCTGAATTGGAGGGCCTTGGAAATCGCAATGTTCAGGTTCGCGTCCACCACGCTCACGCTGCTGCCGCCAAACTCGGCCATCAGTTGGAAGGCATAGTCTTTGGCCATCACCCCGTCGGTGCCAAGGCGGGCTCGGCGCAGCACGAAGGCATTGTTGTTCAGGGCTTCGTCTCCAATGAAGAGCCGGGAATCGAGCTGCAGCAGTCCGCGCAGCTTGATGGAATTGGCCCCGTCCGGACTGGCGGCTGCAAATCCCTTTTCGCTGATTGTGATCTTCGGGGCATTCGCGATTGGCGCAGGAGCCGGCGCTGACGCCTCCTTATCCCTGAGTTCCTGCCGGCGTTCGATCGCGAGCAGCTTTAGTTCGAGTTGGCGGATCTGTTCGCGCAGTTCCTTGATCTCATCTGCCTCGGTGGCGTGGCTGGCGACAGTCAGCAACGCGAGGGCTAGCAGTGCCATTGCTGATTTTCGGATAGTTAATTGCCTCATGGACGTGGAAAGACGGATTCGGGCTAGATGGAATAGTCGCCGAGCAATTGATGTACGACACCTTCAACTTCGGAGAGGCGCGGTCGGCGGACTTGGGCGGCACGTTGCCGCGCGGCGCGGGCCGGCAGGCGCTGCACTGGCGCAATACTGCCGGCGACCGGAGTAAACGGCAGGGGTACATTGTCGCGGCGCATCTTGCGCAGGGTGACCTCGACGACGTCCGCGAGGGTGTAGCGGTCAAGGATGCCGGCGATGGCATTGCGCACGTCCAGCATGAGCATGCGCAGGCCGCAGTGCGTCTCATCCGGGCAGGTGCATTTCTCGTAGGCGGTCTGGCTCACGCACCCGATGGGGGCCAGCGGACCGTCAATCAGGCGCACCACGGCGCCGATCGTGATTTCCCTGCCCGGCTTGGCCAGACGGTAGCCACCGAACTTGCCCCGATAGCTTTCCACGAGCCCCGCTTCCTTCAGCAACTGCAGGATCTGCTCCAGAAACTTCACCGGGAGTTGTTCGTTCTCCGCCAACTCGGATACCTGCACCAATTTCCTCCCTACCTCGGCGGCTATGCCGAGATTGATGAGGGAGCGAAGCGCGTATTCGCCTTTCTTCGAGAGTTTCATTGGGCTACTTTTTTAATCTACATTCATTTAGTATGAATTAAACAAGCCAAAAGATTGCCCTGAGTTTGTCATACTGAGCCCTTGGATATGCCCTCACTCAATGGGTTTACCTATCTTGCAGTGATGTGCGGTCCAGTTCGTGCCCACATACACGACTGAGTCACTATCCTTTATAATCTCAACCGCAGGCCGTCGTACGCGAACTTGATTCCGGCGGGTAATTCAGCCTCGGCGGGTTCGTGATTGGTGTGATGGGTGAGGTGCGTCAGCCAGGTTTGTCCGGCCGCAACCTCAGCCGCGACAGCCACGGCTTCCGGGATGCTCATGTGCGATGGATGCGGTTCCGGTCGCAATCCATCCAGCACCACGGCGTCGGCCCCACGCGCCAGCGTGACCGCCTCATGCGGCAGGCGCTTGTTGTCGGTGTAATAGACAAATTTCCGGCCGCTGCTGCGCTCGGTGAAAATCAGGCCGAGGGTATTCAAGCCTCCATGGGGCAGCAGCGTTGATTGGATGGTGCCCTGCGGGAGTTCCAGCACCGGCGGCATCGCCTCCAGTTTGAAGGCGGCGTACCCCTTGGCGATCGGGCGCTCAGCGATGGCATACGGGAAGATCGACAGCACCCGGGCCATCCCCTCCTCCGTGGAATACACCTTGAGCGCCTCCCCACCCTTCATGTCACAGAACCGGCGGAGATCATCCATCCCCGTGATGTGGTCGGCATGGCCATGAGTGAGGATGAAGAAATCAATCTGTTCGATTCGCTGCTCCAGGCACTGCAGCCGGAATTCCGGCGCGGCATCCACCTGGATGTGCAATCCGTCCATGACGACATGGATGGAGGCCCGTGTCCGGCGGTTGCGCGGATCAGTCGAGGTGCAGACGGCGCACCCGCAGGCAATCATCGGCACGCCCTGCGATGTGCCGCTACCGAGGAAAATCACTTCCATGCCGTCAGAAAACACCGCCAGGCTGGCGAACGGAAGAAAAACCTGCGGTCGCCGTCGTAGCGCGGTGCTTTAGCCCGCGTTCACCACGCCACGGGGGTGGAATATCTCACCGATCCAGTGCCGGCTGAAGACCGGCACTACGGGGTCAGATGATCTCGCGATAGACGTCGGGATGGGGCCGGGCGATGACCACCGCGTTGACCAGCGCACCTGACTCGGCGATCAGGGCCCGGCCGGCGGCCACCGCCGCCTGCACGGAGGAAACCTGGCCGGTCATGGTGACAAACGCCTTGCCACCCAGCGCCATCGCGAGCCGGACTTCGAGCAATTGCACATCCGCCGTCTTGACCGCGCAATCCGCCGCCTGGATCAGCGTGGTGACATTGAAGGATTCCAAAATTCCCAAGGCTCCGTCCGGCGGCGTCGGCTGGGTCCGGCCGATGGCGGTGATCACGTCGGCATGGATGTTGTGGATCGCAGTCACGTCGATCAGGCAGCCATCCGCCGCCTTGCCGCCGGCGGCCACGGCACTCTCCACCGGCGCGGTGTCGCCGCAGACCACCACCATGTATTTGCCCGAGCAGATCGTGCGCGAGAGCATGAGCCGGACATTGCCGGCCTTCAGCATCGTGTCGGCGACCAGGAATCCGGCGGCGATGCTGGACAGTTCAATGATGCCAATCGATTTTTCGTTCATGGCTGGGTGCTAGTTGCAGGCGAGGATGACATGACGCCCCGTGACTTCGGCCACGGTCGCATCGCAGGGGGCATGGAGCGCGGCCGCCAGCGTGGAGGCGGGGATACCCGCCAGTTGCTGACCGGCCTTCACCCGCTCACCCGCCTGGACGGACGCCGCGGCCGGGGCACCGGCGCTCTGCTTGAGCGGCAACACCAGGCGCGCGGGTTTGAGTTCGAGTTTTTGCCAGGGCGCCGGGTGGTCGTACTGCAGGATGTGCAGCTTGCGCATGAGGGATTTGATCGGCACCCGCCGGCCATCGCGCATCGGGTGCGGCCGGACCTCGGTGGGGCCGGTCCACTTGATGCCGGCCTGTTTCATCTCCGCCTTCGACTGGTCGCACGCCTCCTTGGGATAAAGTTCCTCGGGGCAGGCAAACAGGGTGCAGAGACCGCACGAGCAGCACATCTGCGCCCATTGGTTCCAGTGGTCCTTGCCCGAGGCCGTGAAGGCGAGGCTGCGCATGACCTGATGGGGCTCAACCGCATAGCCGAGCAGGTAGCGCGGGCAGTATTCGGTGCAATAGCGGCACTGGTCGCACGCGGACTTGCCGATGGCATTCTGGACTTTGGCCGGCTTGAGCTTGCGCTCGATGATGCGATGGGTGCGGGGCAGCACGATGAACCCGCCGGTGGTCTTGGTCACGGGGCGGTTCAGGTCTTCCACGGTTTCCCCCATCATCATGCCGCCGACCGACAGCACGGGGTCCGCGACCGTCGCACCTCCGGCCGCGGCCAGGCACTCGCGCAGGCTGGTGCCCAGCGGGACCGTGAGCGTCATGGGATTCTGCACTGCCCCGGCGACGGTCAGCGTCTTGTGCGTGACCGCCCTGCCCGCGGCCGCCGCGGTGATATTGATGAAAGTCTCGACGTTGCACACGACGGCTCCGACCTGGAGTGGAATGCCTCCCGGCGGAATCAGCCGACCGGTGGTTTCATGGACGAGATCGTATTCGTCGCCCGCCGGATAATAGTCTCCGAGCAGGTGCACCCGGACTGGTCCGCCGGCACATGCCGCCTGCACGGCCTCAACCGCGTGATGGTTCTTGGCCTTGATGCCGACAATGCCGGTCTTGGCGCCGACCGCCTCCATGGCGAGTTGGATGCCGCGCACCATGGCCTTCGCCTCCTGCTCCATGAGGATCGCATCCTTGTGCAGCAGCGGTTCGCATTCGGCCCCGTTGGCGATGACGGTATCCGCCTTGGCCGCAAGTTTGACGTGGGTCGGAAAACCGCCCCCGCCCGCGCCCACAACGCCTGCCTGCCGGACCTGCTCGACAAGATTCATAGTTATTCGGGACAGAGTCTTGTCAGGAGTTTCGACGACTTCCAAGCCGCATTCAGCCTTGGGAGCGAAGATGGATGGATGCAGGGCGGGGATCGGAATCCCCGCGCTAGATCCAAAAAAAAGGCGCGCCCGGATTGGGCGCGCCTTGAAACTAGGGGGACTGGAGGAACGTGGACTTAGTAGTCCATGCCGCCGCCGCCCGGGGGATGAGCCGGAGCCTTTTCCTTCTCAGGAATCTCCGTGATCATGCACTCCGTGGTCAGGAG
>CAZFHG010000059.1:0-7291 GCA_964518665.1 uncultured Opitutaceae bacterium
CGGAAGCGGGCAAAATGAATGTTACTTAACCAGGGGGCCCCGCGCCACGTGCGCCTTGCCACGACGACTGGCTGCGTGCAGCCTGACACCGGTTCTTTTCCTCAAATCCAGAATAGTTTCCGCTCCCTATGAAATTCACCTTCACGTTAGGTGCCGCGCTTCTCGCGGCAATCTTGTTGGCCGGCTGTGACGCCACCAGTGGTGTTACCGCCCGTATCCAGGAAAAATCCGCCGTCTTCGCCCAGCTCACCCCGGAACAGAAAAAGAACATCGAGGAAGGGGCCATCGAGTATGGTTACACGACCGACATGGTCTACATGGCCTTGGGCAAACCCTCCAAGGTGAAGGAAAAGGCCGCGCCGGAAGGCACGGTGCTGATGTGGACCTTCAACAATTACTACCCCACCGTGGCGGTGTCGCAGCTCGCACTCAATGACCCCAGCCGCAAGTACAAGGCGGCGCCGCTTTCAAGCAACTATCCCGGCGTCGGGCCCGGTGGCAACACGGCACCCAGCATTAGCAGCACCAAGCCGGCCGGACCGGAACCGGGTGTAGACAGCTTGGGCGGCATCCCGTCCGAAACGCTCCACGTGCTCTTCCTCGACGGCAAGGTCTTCCAGATCAAACTTGAGAGCGAGTGATCGGCTCAGCGCTGCTCATTTCAAAAGCGGAACCTCAGGGTTCCGCTTTTTTTGTCCGTGGATCCAGCGCGATCATCAGGCGGGGCGCACCGGCCCACGGCATCGGTCCGCGATGCCGGATCGTCGGGTCTGGGACGATGGGCTTGTCAGGATGGCGGAGGCTGTTAAGAATTAAACCTGCCGCCCGTGGCATTACGTAAGTAGCACCCTGTCCCATGAAATCCTTCATTGTTTCAATTGCTGCGCTGGCCGCCGCCATGATGCTCACCGGATGTGATGCCTCCAGCGGTATCGCGTCCCGCATTCAGGAAAAATCTGCCCTCTTCGCCCAACTCACCCCCGAGCAAAAAAAGAACATCGAGGAAGGGGCGATCGAGATGGGTTATACAACGGACATGGTTTACATGGCCCTGGGCAAGCCCTCGAAAGTGAGGGAAAAGACCGCGCCGGAGGGCACGGTGCTGATGTGGACCTTCTACAATTATTTCCCCACGGTGGCGGTGGCGAGACTCTCGCTCAACGATCCGAGCCGCAAATACCGGCCGGGACAGATTTCACCTAACGCTCCCGGCAACTCCGTCAGCATCAGCAGCACCAAGCCATCCGGCCCTGAACCGGGGGTGGACAGTCTGGGCGATATTCCTTCGGAAACGCTCCATGTGCTCTTCCTCGACGGAAAGGTTTTCCAGATCAAGCTCGAGGGCGAGTAAGCTCCGGCCTGATCCCAACCTTCCTGCCAGCGGCGCCGTGCGGCGCCGCTTTTTTTGTTCAACCGGGTGGGTCAGGACACCGGGGCCAGGGTATCAGCGACCGGAATCCGGTAGGCTTTCAAGGCCGGCACCACGCCGCCCAGGGCGCACAATGCCACCATCCCCACCGGGGCCTGCCAGAGCACCGGATGCCACGCCGCCAGGGAGAGCACCACTCCGGTCTGGGCGCGGATGACCTCCGCCACGATGCTGAAGAGCCCCGCATAGACGGCCAGACCAGTGACGCTGCCCAGGCTGCCGATGGCCACGGCCTCACCGAGGACGGCGCCAAAGATGGTACGCCGGCGGGCGCCCAGCGCGCGCAGGATGGCAATGTCACGCTGCCGGGCGCTCATGGAATTGTAGATGCTGGCCAGCACCGCGCCCGCCGCGACCAGGGCCACGAGGTAGGCGACCAGTTCCAGCACACGGTCAAACCACGAGATCTTTTGGAAGAGCTCCGCGATGATGGCGCCGACCGGATAGGCGAACGTCAGGCGGTTGCCCTGCTTGTTGTACATCAGGTCGAGCATGAAGCCGGCCGTCGGGGCCCGAAGCTGGATGAGCACGGCACTGACATCCGTCGCGGTGCGCGGATCATGACCACCCATGGTCTGCACGCCCGACAGCGGGATCCAGATGACGCGGTCCGCTGGCGAGTTGGTGGGGGCGAGCACGCCGGTGACCGTGTAGGTTTCGGCATGCCGGTTGTTCTCATCGAACGTCAATCCGTGAAAGGGATGGAAGGTATCGCCGGCCTTCAGTCCCAGCCGCGCGGCGGCGAAGCTGCCCGCCACGGCTTCATGGGCCGCCGGGGCAAACATCCGGCCGGCGGCGAGCGTGAATTTTTTTCCGGGTGAGAGTTCCACGTCCCCGAGCAGTTCCGGCACGGTGCCGACTAGCCGGTAGCCGCGGAGGTTGTCGCCCACGGCGATGGGGATCGCCGTTTTCACCGCCGGATGGCGCCGGATCATCTCGAAGTCGCTCCACGCCAGGTTGCCGGGTGAGGCCTCGAGGTGGAAAATCGCATTCAGCACCAATTGGAGCTTGGAACCGCGGGCGCCGAGCACGGCGTCGAAACCGGCATTGGCGGAAGTGAAGGCGGCCTGCGATTGGGACTTCACCATCCAGACGCAGAGCAGCAGGCCGCAGGCCAGTGCGATGCTGCCGGCGGTCACGACCGTGGACAGCGCGTGCTGCCGCAACGAACGGTAGATGATCAGCCAGATTGTCATGGCACGGCCTCCGCGGCGGGTCGGTTGAGGGCGGCGAAATCCTGCACCTGGTCGAAATGCTGCAGCGCCCGTTCGTCGTGGCTCACCAGCAGGAGCGCGGCGCCGTGCTCGCGGCAAACCTCGCGGATCAGCATGAGGGCTTCATGGCCGTGCCGCGGGTCGAGATTGCCGGTCGGTTCATCGGCCAGGACAAGTCGCGGCCGGTTGGCCAGGGCCCGGGCCACGGCCACGCGCTGTTGCTGCCCGGTGGAAAGTTGCCGCGGAAAATGATGCAGCCGGTGCGCCAGCCCCACCCGCGTCAGGATCTCGCGGGCATGCGCAGCATCCGCTCCGCGCGGGCCGAAGCCCATCCCGAGCAGGACGTTTTCCAGCACTGTATGCCCCTGCAGGAGATTGAAGGTCTGGAAAATGTAGCCGAGCTTGTCCGCCCGCAACCGGTCGCGCTGCGATTCCCCGAGCGCGGTCATCTCCGCGCCATCGATCCTCACGCAACCGCTGTCAGCCGCCAGAATGCCCGCGATCAGATGCAGGAAAGTCGTCTTGCCCGACCCGCTTTCACCTCGCAGGGCCCGCTGCTCGCCGGCAGCCAGCGCAAATGTTGCCACGTGCACGACCTCGACGCGTCCGCCTTCCGGTGAATCAAAGGATTTTCTGAGGTCGGTGACTTCGAGCATGATGCTGTCGCAGGAAACGCCGGGAGGAGTGGATTGGCAAACCCGGTTTGGCCGGCGGGAGTGTGTTTGCTTCACTTCGTAGTGCCGTGCTTCAGCCGGCACTGGATCGGAAGGATTGTCCGCCGGACGGAGCGCAGGCCGCGGGCTACCGTGCCCTCCGAAGCCTTGGCGCAGGAGGGAAGCTCCGCGCCACGATTCCTTCTTGGAGATTGAGTTTAGCCGGTCACCGCATGGGATGGGCGCCTCTCCCCCGTGAAAAATTCCTCGCTCCCCAAAATCCACCGTGAAGTGCGCTGCGGCGCCATGACCGCACTCTACCTGCGCGATGCCAAGACCGGCAAACTGGGTCTCTGGCTCGTGCCCACGGCGCGGCGCCGGCAACTGGCCCGCCGCCGCGAGTTGCTCAGCGGCGTGGAAGTGGACGGCTACAATGCCGCCACGGGTGGCACGATGCGGGCGTACAACATCGAGTCGCTGGTGCAGGTGAAATCCTTGGGCGACGATTATCCCGCGGCGTTTTCACAGGGACACACCCTCCGCAACAGCGTGACCGTGGACCGTTTGAAGTTCACCGCCCAGACGGTGACCCGGGCGGGTGGCGCCATAGCCGTGCGCACCACCTTCACCCATGAGACCGCCGGCTGGCGCGCCCATCACCTTCTCGGCTGGCGGCGCGGTGCAAGCTGGCTGGAGAGCAGCATCACGATCGAGAACAACACCACGCAGTCCCTCACCCTGGAGATGCTCGCCAGTTTCTCGCTGGGTGGTCTGGCGGCCTTTGCCCCGGATGATGCGCCGGGCCGGTTGAAAATGCACCGCTTTCGCGCCGTGTGGAGCATGGAGGGCCGGTTGGAGACACGGCGGTTCGAGGACCTCCAGTTGGAACCGGCCTGGTCGGGCTACGGCGTGCGGGTCGAGCGTTTCGGCGTGATTGGCGGACTGCCTTCCTGCGGATTTTTCCCGTTCGTGGCGGTGGAGGATACCGGTGCGGGGGTGACGTGGGGGGCGCAACTGGCCCACCCCGGATCCTGGCAGATGGAGGTCTATCGTCGCGACGACCTTGGCGCGATTTCCGGCGGGCTGGCGGACCGTGAGTTCGGCCACTGGCAGAAGACCCTGGCGTCCGGCGAGAGTTTTACGTCGCCCACGGCGAGTCTCGCCTGCGTGGCGGGCGGAATCGACGATGTGTGCGCCGCGCTGACCGCGGCGCAGGCAACACCGCTGGCCGGTTTGCCGGCGAGCGAGGCGAGCCTCCCCGTGATGTTCAACGAGTGGGCGACCAGCTGGGGCGATCCGAGCCATGCCAACATGGTGAAGCTCGCGGCGGCATTGTCGGGCACCGGCATGAAGTACCTCGTGATGGATGCCGGCTGGTACAAACCGGACGGCGGGTCGTGGGGCGATGCGCAGGGTGAATGGCAACCGAGCCGGAAGATGTATCCCGAGGGACTTCAGGCGACGGTTGCAGCCATTCGTGCGGCCGGGCTAATTCCCGGGCTCTGGTTTGAAATGGAAGTCGTGGGTTCAACCTCACCGCTCTTCAGCCGCACCGAGTGGCTGCTGCAGCGGGACGGCCGTCCGATCACCGCCGGCACGCGCCGGTTTCTCGACCTGCGCAAACCGGAGGTTGTGGCGCATCTCACCGAGCGGGTGATCGGTTTGCTGAAGGCCAACGGCTTCGGCTACCTGAAGGTGGACTACAACGAAAACATCGGCATCGGCGTGGACGGTGCCGAATCGCTCGGCGAAGGTCTGCGGCAGCACCTCATGGGCGTGCAGGCTTTTTTCCGGAAAATCCGCGCCGAAATGCCGGACCTGGTGATCGAGAACTGCTCCTCCGGCGGCCATCGCCTGGAGCCCTCGATGCTCGGGTTGACGGCAATGAGCAGTTTTTCCGATGCCCACGAGTGTCCCGAGATCCCGATCGTGGCGGCCAACCTGCAGCGTTTGATTCTGCCCCGGCAGAGCCAGATTTGGGCCGTGCTGCGCAAGGAGGCCACGCTGCGGCGCACCGCCTATCTCCTCACCGGCGGTTTCCTCGGCCGGCTGTGTCTCTCCGGCGACTTTCCCACCCTGCGTCTCGATCAGCGGGCGCTCGTGGATCAGGCCATCGCGCTCTACGCGCAGGTTGTGCCGGTGATAAAGCACGGCCGCTCTTACCGCCATGGACCCGAGGTGGTCACGTACCGCCACGCCGAGGGGTGGCAGGCCGTGGTGCGCGCGGGTGCGGACGGCAGGCAAGTGCTGTTCGTCGGACATACCTTTGCCGAACCCGGGGTGAAAACCATCCGCGTGCCGCTGCCGCCGGGTAAGTGGCGCGTGGCGGGGGAGCTCGCGGACGGGCCCAGCCGGGTGAAGCTGGCGGCAGGAGAACTGCGTTGGCAGCCGGCCGGCGAATGGTGCGGTTGCGCCGTCCTGCTTACGCGCTGAACACTTGGTCTTGTGTAGGGCGTCACCTCGGTGACGCCTTTTGGCGCAGCGCATGTCCGTATGCCCTACAGTTGCGGGCGGGGCCGCAGCGGCTCTTCCCTGAGCCTTATTGTTTCCGACAATCCGCGCGCAGCATCCGCCAAGCAGTGCAGGCCGTTCCGGCTGGACCCCGGCCGGCCGGAAGGCTGACGCTGGCGGTGAACGTTCCTCGCCATGAACACTTCCGCCCGTCCCAAGAAGGTTGCCCTGTTAACCGCCGGGGGTCTCGCTCCCTGCCTCAGTTCCGCCGTTGGTGGATTGATCCAACGCTACACCGAACTGGCTCCGGACATCGAGCTCATCGCCTACCGCTCCGGCTACAAGGGCCTGCTGCTGGGCGACAGCTACAAGATCGGTCCGGCGGAGCGCGCCGCCGCGGGCGTGCTGCATCGGCATGGTGGCAGCCCCATCGGCAACAGCCGGGTGAAGCTCACGAACGTGAAGGATTGCCTCAAACGCGGCCTCATCAAGGAGGGCCAGGATCCGCAGAAGGTGGCGGCCGACCAGCTCGTCAAGGATGGCGTGGATGTACTCCACACCATCGGTGGGGACGACACCAACACTGCCGCCGCCGATCTCGCGGCCTTTCTGGCACGGCACGACTATGGCCTGACGGTCATCGGCCTGCCCAAGACCATCGACAATGACGTGTATCCCATCCGCCAGTCGCTGGGTGCCTGGACGGCGGCGGAGCAGGGAGCGCGCTACTTCCGCAATGTGGTGGCCGAGCACAATGCCAACCCGCGGATGCTCGTGATTCATGAGGTTATGGGCCGCAACTGCGGCTGGCTGACCGCGGCCACGGCCGCGGCTTACCGCCGGCTGCTTGACCGGGAGGAATTTGTGCCCGGTCTCGGCCTGGCACGAGCCAACCTGGAAATTCACGGCGTGTTCATTCCCGAGATGGCCGTTGACCTCGCCGCCGAGGCGGCCCGGCTGAAGGCCGTGATGGAGCGCACGGACAATGTGAACCTTTTCATCAGCGAGGGTGCCGGCGTGGAGGCTATCGTCGCCGAGTTGCAGGCCCGTGGACAGGACGTGCCGCGCGATGCGTTCGGTCACGTGAAGCTGGACGCCGTGAATCCCGGCAAGTGGTTTGGCGACCAGTTTGCCAAGATGCTCGGGGCGGAGAAAACCCTCGTGCAGAAATCCGGCTACTTTGCCCGGGCCGCCGCGGCCAACCCGGAGGACCTGCGCCTGATCCAAAGCTGCACCGACCTGGCCGTGGAATGTGCGTTGCGCCGGGAGAGTGGCGTGATCGGTCACGACGAGGACAAGGGTGGCGTGCTGCGGGCGATTGAATTTGCCCGCATCAAAGGCGGCAAACCCTTCGATCCCACGACTCCGTGGTTTGCGGAGTTGCTGCAGCAGATCGGCCAGCCTGCCGGCGGACCGGTGAAGCCGGCGGCGCACTAGACCTGTTCCGTTTTTTTGGGTGCGGCACTTTCGCTGGTGGGACTCGGCGAATGCATTCCCGCGGATTGCGCGGATGGTCGCGGATAATACCTCCGGCATCCGCGTCG
>CAZFHG010000059.1:7391-18247 GCA_964518665.1 uncultured Opitutaceae bacterium
GCATTCCCGCGGATTGCGCGGATGGTCGCGGATAATACCTCCGGCATCCGCGTCGTCCGCGTAATCCGCGGCAAAGTTTGCAGGCAGGGCGGCGCATGTTGCACGCGCCAGCGCTGGCCTACCGCGGCAGACCGAATTCGTACAGCAGCGTCCAGGCACGGGTCGCGCCGGGGGCGAGTTCGGTTTGAAGGTAGGGCTCGATCGACCAGGTGTTGCTGTTGCCCCAGACGGGGCAGAAGTCGGGGACGAAGTCGCTAGAGAAAACCAATTCCCGCAATCGCGGATGCGAGAGCTTGGCCTGCAGCGGCGCGGGGCCGATGCGCAACGGTTCGAAATGGCCGTCGTCGCGATGCAGGAAGCGGCGCTTGAATGACAGGCGGTTGGCGGCATCAAGCGCGTAGCCCACGTTTTCATCCACGTCCCAGCCCGCGGGCAGGTCGCAGGTGATGAGCCGGTCGGTGAGGGCGAAGAAAGGGTGCGCGAACCAGTGCAATGGGAGCGGTTCGCTGCCGGTATTGGTCAAACGGGTGGACGAGGCCAGGGTGCGGCCGGTGAGCGCAATGCGTCGCGTGAGCTGGCACGCAAAGCCGTTGCCGGCCTGGGCGGTGCAAAACTCGATCGCGTCTGCCGCGGTCGTGAGGGACCACGTGCAAGGCGTGGTCACGGCGAGTTCGCCGGCCATGTTCGGGGCGACATCGCCAATGCCGATGATGAATCCACGCCGGTCCTGAAGGATGATGGGCCGACCGGTGCCAAATTCCGCGTGGCGGAAGGACTCGGGCAGGCCCTGGCCGTTGAAGGCCGAAGGGCGGTCCACCGGCCATTCGGGACCGGCGAGCAGAGGACCAGCGGCGTCATGCACCTGCCAAACGTAACCGCCCCAGCAATAGCGGGTGCCGAGGCGGGTCTGGTCGGCGGCATCGGCGGGGTCGAGCAGTTCGACGCGCAGGGAATCGTTGGCGAGGGTCAGCATGGAAAATGTGCGGTCATCCGCTTTTCGATCTTAACCACGGATTACCCACCTTCGCCAAGGCTTCGGAGGGCAGGCACGGATTGCACGGATCAGGCGGCGGCGGAGTCTGATGGCCACAGAAGGCACAAGAGGCACAGAAAAATCCAATCCTTATGTGCCTCTTGTGGCCATCCAGTCAGGCTACATCCGCCTGATCCGTGCAATCCGTGTAATCCGTGGTTCAAAAACCTCGGCGTGAGCTTATTTCACGCGGACGACGCGCACAGTGGTGTTCTTGCCCTCGACCTGGAGGGCGAAATGACCGCCCGGCCGGGGCTGGATTTCAACATCGCGGTTGACCAGTTCGAAGGGAATCGGCTCGGCGCCCTGCCAGACCTGGCCGTTGTCGAGGCGGAAACTGTTGCCGCCGACCCAGCCGAGCACGCGGCCCTTGATGCCGGGCTGGTCACGCCAATCACCGCTGAAGTCCGGGAGGCCGAAGCGGCTGAGGAAGGAGCTTTCCCGGTCGGCCTGCCGCATCTTTTCGGCAATCTGTGCAGCCTCGGTGCTGATCTGGGACTTCATGTTGCTCGCGTAGAAACGCACGATGGCGGTATCGATCACGGCGAGCTGGTTGGCCGTGAGCTGATCGATCCCGGCATTGCGCTGTTCCTCGGGGGTCATGATGGCCTTGATGCCCGGGAAGAGGGATTCAGCGAAGGCGGTCGAGCCGGCGAGCAGGAAGACAAGGAGGAATCTTTTCATGTGGGGGACAGGAGGGTGAAGCGACGGAAGAGGACTCTTTCCCGCCGCCGGCGGGATTCAAGCCTGCAGAAACTCCGCCCCGGCGGACTGGGCGGCGATCAACTGGGCAAAGACGCCTCCGCGGGCGTTGAGTTCCCTGAAGTTGCCCTCCTCGACGATGACGCCGTCGCGGAGGACGATGATGCGGTCGGCATTCTTAATGGTGCTGAGGCGGTGCGCGATGGTGATGACGGTGCGACCCTTGGAGAGCCGGTCGAGGGCGTCCTGGATCAGGCGTTCGCTCTCGTAATCGAGGGCGGAGGTGGCCTCGTCGAGGATAAGGACGGGCGGATTGCGGAGGATGGAGCGGGCGATGGCGACCCGCTGGCGTTGTCCGCCGGAAAGGGCGACGCCCCGTTCGCCGACGGGGGTGCGGTAACCCTCGGGCATCTTCACGATGAATTCCTCGGCGTTGGCGAGGCGGGCGGCCTCGCGGATATCGGCCTCCGTGGCGTCGGGCTTGGCGAAGCGGATGTTGTCGCCGATGGAGCCGGAGAGGAGAATGCTGTCCTGCATCACGACCGCGAGCTGGCGGCGGACCCAGCGCATGTCCCAGTCGGCCTGCGGCACGCCGTCAATCAGGATGCGGCCTTCCGAGGGCGCGTAGAGCCCCAGCAGCAGGTTCGCGAGGGTGCTCTTGCCGGAGCCGGATGGGCCGACAAAGGCCACGTGCTCGCCGGGATGAATCGTCAGGTTCAGGTTCTTGATGACCGTCTTGTCGGGCGCGGTGGGGTAGTGGAAGGAGACTCCCTCGTACACGATGTCGCCGTGGAGCCGGTCTTCGCGGCGGGTGCCGTGCCAGTTCTCGACGTAGCGGGAGTCGATGAGTTCCTTGATGCTGGTATAACCCTCCTTGGCGGCGAAGTAGGGTTCGCTCAGGCCGATGAACATGTGGACGGGGCCGAGGATGTAGCCGAACCCGGCCATGAAGGCGAAGAGCGTGCCGATGGAAATCTCCCCCCGGATGGCCATGATGGCGCCGCCGGATATCACGATGAGGGAGAGCAACTGCATGCCGACATGAACGTAGGTGCCGAACAGGGCGTTGACGTAGGACTGGGCGATGCGGCTGCGGGCGAAGGATTCGCTGCTGTGATCGAGTTCGCGCTCGGCCTGGGCCTCCTCGCCGAAGCTGCGCACGAGGCGCAGGGCGGACATGTATTCCGAGGCCGTGCCGGTGAGTTTCTCCTGCGCCAGGCGGTTCTCGTTGTTCACTTTCTGGATGCGGACAAAGAAGAAATACTTTGCGGTGGCATAGACCGGGATGGCGAGCAGCAGGACCAGGAGCAGGAACCAGTTCATCCAGGCCAGGATGCCCATGATGCAGAGGCCCATGAGCAGGTTGGGCAGCAACTGGTTGAGGACGGCGAAGAGCAGGCCCTCGATCTTCTGGGTGTCGAAGGCGTACTTGGAAAGCAGGCGCCCCGTCTTCTGACCATCCAGGTAGCTGAAGCTGAGGAACTGCACGCGGAAGAAGATGCGGCTGCGCATCTCAACCATCAGGCGGGCCATGGTCTTGGCGATGGAATTGGCACCCCAGACCGAGAAGCCGAAGTGCAGCACCAGACAGACGACGAACCACAGGCTGTATTCCAGGACGCCGTCAATGCTCCCTTCCTTCAGGGGCTTGTCGACGATGCGCTGGATCAGCAGCGTGCAGGGGGCGGCGGCAAGGCTGCGGAGCAAAGCCAGGGCCACTCCCCCCTTGAAGCGCTGGCGGGAGGCCCAGAGATAGGCCAGGAGCGAGGGTTGATCGAGCGGGTTGGGAGGTTTGGCCATGGGGTGCGGCAAGCAGGTGCCGCGCCGGGACCGCAGGAAATCAGCCTTTCGTGCGCTTGGGAGCAAGGCCGCCGTGGATGGCGGTGTAGAAGGAATCGCCCGCCTGGATGCTGCCGCGCGTCACGGTGGTGCCGGTGTACGCGGATTTGTAGATGGCGGTCAGGAACTCCAGGGTGCGCCGGGCCTCGGGCCCGCTGGTGAGCGGCGCCGTGTTGGTATCCATGTTTTCCACCATGGCATTGAGCTGGGCGCCGTGGGTGGAACCGGTGTCGGGAGGGAAGGCATTCCAGGCGGTCTGCATCGCGGTCGCAGTGACCGGATCGGCCGGGGTAAGTTTCCAGTTTTCCTTCTGGTAGGCGTAAAGGTGGGTCAGCTCGACGGTGGCACGCTCGCAGTCGAGGCGGATGTAGGTTTCCTGCCGGGGGCAGAGCGTGCTGTTGACGATGGAGGCGCGGGCGCCGCTGGCGAACTTCACGAGGGCCATCGAAACGTCCTCCACCTCAATGGCATGGTGGAGCGTCTCCGCGATGGCGCGGACTTCCGTCCATTCGCCGAGCAGGTGCAACAGGTGGTCCATGGAATGGATGCCCTGGCTCATGGTCGGCCCGCCGAGTTCGGTGCTCCATTTGCCCCGCCACGGCACGGCGTAATAGGCGGCATCGCGATACCAGAGGGTGTTGCAAACGGCCACCAGGGGCCGGCCAAAGGTGCCGGCGTTCAGCAATCCGCGCACGTGGGTGTTGGAGGTGGCGAACCGCATCTGGAACACGGATGAGGTGCGCTTGCCGGTGCGCTGCTCCGCGGCGGCGATGCGGTCGAATTCAGCGAGCGAGGCGCAGAGGGGCTTTTCGCAGAGCACCCAGGCGCCGGCCTCCATGGCCGCGATGCTCATGGCGGCATGCAGGCCCGGGGGGGCGGCGATGAGCACGATGTCGGGTTTTTCAACCGTGAGCATCGCTGCGTAGTCCGTATGGGCGGCCGGGATCTTGTGCTTGTCGCAGAAGATGCGGGCGCGGCCGGCGTCAATGTCGCAGGCTGCAGCAAGGTGCACGCGGCCACCGGTGGCGAGAACGGCGCGCACATGCGCGTCACTGATGCCGCCGGTGCCGACGAGAACGGCGCGGTAGGTTTTCATGGATGGTAGAGGATCAGGTTGAGGCGGGAGTCACCGGTGTCTCGCGCGGCGTGTAGATGGTCAGGCCGGTGAGGGATTGGGTGGGGGCGGGGAAAAGGAAACTTGCGAGATAGCCCACGACGCAGCAGCTCAGGACGGCCAGGGGCATGTAGAAGAAGGGGTGGACGAGGCTGATTTTCCAGGCGAAGAAGGTGAAGACAAAGCTGGCGAGCACGCCGATCATGACCCCCTGCCAGTTGGTGCGGCGGGTGAAGAGCCCGAGGGCGTAGCAGCCCGCAAAGCCGCCGCCAAGCAGGGCCATGAGCTCGAAGTTGGCGTCGAGGGCCGACTTGATGTTCACCGTCGCGAGCAGCAGCGCGGTGCCGATGCCGACAAGGCCGGCGGCGATGGTGGTGATCTCGGCGATGCGCACGCTCTGCAGCGGCGTGATCTTTTTGCCGTAGCGCTCGAAGAAATCCACGGAGACGAGCGTGGCCACGCTGTTCATGCAGCTGGACAGGGTGGACATCGAGGCGGCGAAGATGCCGGCGATGATCAGGCCGGTGACCCCGGCGGGCAGTTCGGCGGCGATGAACTGCGGAAAGGTGGAATCCACATTGAGCATCGGATTCAGATGCGAGGGGTAGTTCTTGTAATAGACGTAGAGCGCGGTGCCGATGCCAAAAAAGGTGAGGTTGCCCGGTATGACGATGGCGGCGAGCGTCCACATCGACCAGCCGGCCTCCTTGTCTGATTTCGTCGCGAGCACCCGTTGCATCATCACCTGGTCCTGGGGAATGGTCATGACGCCGAGCGCGGTCACGAGCAGGAAGCCCCAGACCGTGGGCTGCGTGAGGTCGAAGGCCCAGTCGAAGGTGCGGAACTTACTGTCGGCCATGGCCGTCTTGAAAAAGGCTCCGACCCCGCCGTCGATGCGCATCACGACGAAGCCGAGGGCGACAAAGGCGCCGCCGAGCATGACGACCACCTGGATGAAGTCGGTCCAGATCACCGCCCTCATGCCACCGAGCACCGTATAAAAAATGGTGACCACGCCCATGATGAGGATGCTGTGGGTGACATTCAGGCCGGTCACGGCCGACATCGCGAGCGACGGCAGGAAAAGGACGATGCTCATGCGACCGCCGAGCTGGATGATGATGGCCAGGGCGCTGGCCAGGGTCCGGATGCGGGGGTGATACCGCATTTCCAGATAGTGGTAGACCGACATCAGTTGCAAACGGCGGAGCAGGGGGACGATCCAGATGGCGGTAAAGGCCGTGCCGAAGATGCCGACGATGTTGGCGGCGAGATAGAGCCAGTTTTCCGCGAAGGATTTGGCGGGTGTGGCGATGTAGCTGATGGCGCTGGTGCCGGTGGCATAGAGGCTGACGCCCGCCGCCCACCAGGGAATGCTGCGGCCACCGAGGAAAAATTCCTCCCCGCTCTGCTTTTGTTCACGCTTGTAATAGTAAAACCCGATGCCGGCGGTGCCGACCAGATAGATGACGATGATCAGCCAATCGATCCAGTTCAGCAGCCGCTTGGTGAGCGCAATGGTCAGTTGGTTGAACTGCTCGACTCCGTCCGCGCCCCGGGTGGCCAGGATGAAACCGCCTTCGGACGGGCGGACTCCCGTCAGCGTGCCCGTCAGCGGCACGCGGCCAACGGTGGCCCAGGTGTCGGTGATGGCGTGGTAAGTATAAAGCACCGCCTCGCGATTCTCCGGGATGGCGACGGCTAGCAGATGGGCCTGGCCGCCGGTCTGCAGCTCCGGACGGATCAAGGCCGGCGGAGCGGAACGGAGGCGCCAGCCCAGCCGGGTATTGTGCTCAAGCCACACCTGCGAACCGGAGGGGTTCAAGGCGAGGACCCAGATGGAATCGTAGTGCGCGACCGCAAACAGCGGCTGGCAGCCGGCCGCCACGCCCTCGAGCGGGGGCGTCTCGGCCAGGAAAGGCCGCGCCTCCGCCTTGGCGGCGGCCACGGCGGACAAAGGCATGACCTTGAGTGAGATCAATCCCTCGGCCCCGATGCCCATGCTGACGCCACACATCCAGAGGAACAGAATGCAGACTCGTCTGAAAATGATGGGCATCACTACCAGCATCACGGCAGCCCCGGATGCTGTTCAAGGTATGATTTCACGATTAATCAGCATGGAAATCGCGGGCGAAAAAAAGCCGCACCGGATTGGTGCGGCTTGATTGGGCCAATGCAGGCCGGAGTCAGTTGATTCCTGCCAGCTTTGGCAGCTTGTCGCCGGTGAGACGCTGCTCCTTGGGGAGGGAATGCGGGGTCTTGCCACCGTGGATGGCGGCGAATTGCTTGAATTTTTCCTGCGTGGCGCGGACGAATTCCTCGGTCGGCCGTTTTTCACCGAACAGGGCCATCATTTCCGGCAGCCAGCGGTGGCCGTAACGGACGTGATTCTGCTCATCGTTGCGGTCAAAGGCCAGCAGGGTGTCGGCCTCGAAATCGCTGAGCTCGCGCACCCGGTCCATCACGTGGGCCTTGGTCGGGAAACTGCCGGCCTCGAACTCCATCGTCATCATGGCATAGCGCTCGTGCGGCGGCATTTGGATGAGGATGTTGTAGAGGTCGAGCGAGTGTTCGACGGTCATGAGGTCCACCCCGAGCTTGGGCAACTGCCGGAAGCCGAACTGGCTGTGGCGCGATTCATCCCAGAGATGGCGGGCAAGATCATGATGCAGGTCGAAGGGTGCCTGCGGTGTTTCGATGAATACGGTGGCGAGGTAGTCGATCGCATCCATCTCCATCATCAGCCACACGTAGACCATGAGGCGAATGAGGCGGGCGTCGGTCTTGGGGTCGGTGAGCCACGGCCGCACGATGGGATCCTCGGTGGGATCGTAGCCAAAGACGCTGGAGCAGACCGGATACTTGCCGCGATTGCAGGTGACCGGATGCCGGTAGGGCGTCACGTCCTGCTGCCAGACGTAGCCGGCGGCAAGCGGCAGGCGGGTGTCCTGGCCGAGCCAACCGCCGAGGTCGTCGAGGGCCTGGGTGAGGTGCAGGTTCCATTCGCGGGCCTCCACGCCCTTGAGATAGGGGGCGATTTCGCGGAGGTGACGCTCTTCGTCGGCGATGAACTCCTCGACCAGCTTCTTCGACGGCCAGTCGGCGAGGTGGTCCGTGACCTTGAGATAATGGCGGTAGGCGGCCAGCAGCGCGGGCTTGAGCACCGTGTAGAAACCGGCGGTGAGCACGAGCGGATCGGATTGGGGGTGGCCGACGGCCTCGACGAAGATGCGTCGGACCGAGTCGCGCACATCCTCGCCGGCACCGAAGCCGGAAAGTTCGCGGCCGCGTTCACGGATGAAGCGGGCGTGACCGGCGGACTCCCAGGCATGTTGGCAAACGAGGTATTTCAACTCCGGCTCGCCCACGCGATAGACGAGGGTCGTGACCGTGCGGAGGAACTCGCGCTCCACCTCGAAGAGGAGGCGGAGGAGGCGGGTCATTTCATTGACCGCGGCCATGCGGCTGGAGGCGGGGGAGGCAGGAGTGGAGGTGGCGGTGGCCATGGTGATGGGCGAAGGGGATGTGGACGGTTTTATTCTTTCATGCTGAGGCGTAGCCGAAGAATCCAGTGAACGAAACTCGAAGGGTTGGATAAACGCACACTGGATTCTTCGCTGCGCTCAGAATGACAAAACGCGGGTGTGGCCCGGTCCGGCAAATGCTCAGCAGATCAGGCCGCGCTTGCCGTTGGGTCCGTGGGCGGGCGGGTTGACGCCGACCCAGCGTTCGTCAATCGGTTCGGAGGCGCGCTGATAGCGGCTGTCGCTGGAGATGCGCAGGCGGTTGGTCGTCTGGTTGTCGAGCGAGGCGTGGACCAGGAACATGCCGAAGGTGAGAAAGTCGCCCGGCTCGTATTCGGTCACCATCCAGCGACCACCAAACTTGTTGCGGACGGCCGGCGGGTTGTGGGAAAGCGTGCCGGTGAAGGTCCACTTGCCCTCCTTCACCTTGGCGACATCGGCATTCTTGTTTTCGCAGAATGCATCCACGTCGCGATAAACGTACTTCTCCAGCAGATCCATGCGCTTGTGTGAACCTTCCAGCACCATGAGGCCGCCGAGTTCGTAGGAGGTTTCACCGTAGGGCAGCCAGCAGGTCATGTGCTTGTGCGTGCCGCGGCCCATGTAGGGCAGGTCGCAGTGCGGATTGGTGCCCTTGCCCGGACCGATGGCGCGAAGCCAGGTGTAGTCGTAGTGGCGCACGTCCTCGGCATAGAACTTTTTGTAGAACTCAATGAGCCGGCCGCTGTAGAGCAGGCGCTGCACGGGTTCGCAGCCATTGGTGATCTCGGGCTTGAAGACGTAGCCGGAGTTCGGCTTGGCGATGCCCTCGATGGCGGGATGGTTCTCGTCGAGCACGCCAGCGGCCGCGAGGCGGTCGGTGAGAGCGGCGCGGGCTTCCAGCACCTGGTCGCGGTCGAGATAGCCCTTCATATAGAGGTAGCCGTCCTCGGCGAAACGCTTGCGCAGCTCCACGACGTCGTCAGCCGCGTCGGAGGAATCGCGCATCAGGGCGATCCGGTCATCGGCCATGTCGAGGGCGTGGCCGTAGGAAATGATCTGGGGCAGGGTGGCAGTGCTCATGTGGTGTGAAAAGGGTGCAGGCTTGGCCGCACAGAGGGGGGCTGGGTGACCAAGGCCGGTGAAGATACACGTGGATTGGTCAGGACAAAATGGTTGAAATGAGATTTGGCATGTAGATTTTGGGTCCGGCATGCCTTCTACCCCGAATTCCATCCGCAATGAGCCATGGCTGGAGAGTCCGCTGCGCACAGGCGCGGGCGAACTGCAGCTCGCCGGTGTCCTGCAGAATGTGCACGGCCTGGATCCCAAGGCGATGCGTGTTTTGGGAAGCTACTCTTTGATCTACATGGTGAACGTCGACGGCTATTACTGCGATAGCAACGGCGTGCGGGCGGATCTGCGCACCGGCGACCTGGTGGTTATTTTTCCTGAGCTGGCGCATGCCTACGGACCGAAGAAGGGGCAGCCGTGGACGCAGATTTACGTCGTCTTCAACGGGCCGCAGTTCGATTTCCTGCGCAGCCGGGGCATCCTCGATCCCGCGCATCCGGTGTGGCACCTGGAGCCGGTGGATTACTGGAGCCGGCGGCTGGAGGAGGTGGTGGCGGGGGACGCCCGGCACACCGAGGCGGCGGCGATGCGCGCCATGGGGCGGTTTCTCCATCTGGTCTGCGACATGGCGGCGGCGGATGCGGAGGCGCGGCTCCGGCCGGAGCGCGACGAGTGGTTCGACGAAAGCCAGCGGCTGCTGGGCAATCCCAACGGGCGCACTTGGCTGACGCCGCAGCAGGTGGCGCGGGAGGTGGGGCTGAACTACGACAATTTCCGGAAACAGTTTGCGCTGCGCCTGGGCCTGTCACCGGGCCAGTTCCAGAAGCGCAAGCGCATCGACCGGGCCTGCGCGGCGATTTACCAGGGCAGCCACGGTTTCAAGGAACTCGCCGAGGAACTGGAGTTCTGCGACGTCTTTCATTTCTCAAAGGCCTTCAAGCAGGTGATGGGGATGACGCCGTCGGACTTCCGCAAGAAGGCGCACGGAGGTTGAAAACCGCGTCATAGTTTTGATCCGGACGATCGGCCGGTTGACAGAGGCAAACGGCAACAGCACTTTGAAATCATGAAGCGCAAGTCGCACAAAGTCGAAGAGCCCGCCGCGCCTTATGCCGCCAAGCGGACGGCCAAGGAGTCCGAAGCTATAAAAAAGACGGAACCGGCGATGCGATTTGCTGATTTGAACTCGGTCCGCAAGAACAACGCGGAACTGATGCGGGTTCATCGACAGGTGCTGCAAAAATTGGCCCAATGAGCGATCCGGTCTTCCTGTCGAGGGAAGACGTCGATCTTATCCACGAAGGCTCACTTCGGTCTTTCGGGGGAGCCGACGGCATCCGTGATGAAAACGCGCTCGAGTCGGCCTTGGCCCAGCCGATGCATGAGTATTTCTATCGTTCGGCCGACCTGTTTCAAATAGCGGCAGCGTACGCATTTCACATCGCGGAAAATCAGCCGTACATCGATGGCAACAAGCGCACCGGATTGTTGAGCGCGCTAAATTTCCTGATGGCAAACGGCATCCGCGCGGATCAGCCCTCCGACGAATTTTACGACATGATGATCGGCATCGCCGAGAAGCGGCTCG
>CAZFHG010000060.1:0-17897 GCA_964518665.1 uncultured Opitutaceae bacterium
CAAAGCCGGCCAGCAGGCGCAGGAGCGTGGTCTTCCCGCAACCAGACGGCCCGAGCAGCGTGAGGAACTCACCGGCCCGCACGGAGAGGCTGACGTTGTCCACGGCGGTGAAGTCACCGAAGCGCTTGGTCACGCCGCGGATTTCAATCATGGCGGAATCACCGGCGCTCATGCGGCGACGCGCGCTCCCCGGCGTTGCAACAGCACATAGGTCAGGGCGAACAGCAGCATGAAGACGACGCCCAACGCGGACCCGAACGGCCAGTCGCGGGCCTGCATGAACTGGTTTTGAATCACATTGCCGATCATGGGAACCTTGGCTCCGCCCATCAAGTCGGTGATGGCGAACATGCCGATGGCCGGCACGAACACGAGCAGTGTACCCGCGGCGATGCCGGGCATGGTGAGCGGGATGATCACGCTGGAGAAGGCGCGGAGCGGGCCGGCCCCGAGGTCGTAGGCAGCCTCGATCAGCGAGGGGTCGAGTTTCTCCGCGCTGCTGTAGATGGGCAAAATCATGAAGGGCAGATAGGCGTACACGAGACCGATGACCACGGCGGCCGGGGTGTAAAGCAGGGACAGCGGCGAGGTGATCAGGCCGAGGGACTGCAGCAGGCCGTTGAGCAGGCCCTCCTGCTTCAGGATCGTGATCCAGGCATAGGTGCGGATGAGGAAGCTCGTCCAGAACGGCACCATGACCAGCAACAGCAGGCGGTTCCGCCGGGCTTCATCGGCGCGGGCGATGTAGTAGGCCATCGGGTAGCCGATCACCACGCAGATGAGCGTGGTCAGGCCGGCATAGCCCACCGAGCGAATGAAGATCCAGAGGTAAACCGGGTCGAGCACCCGCCGGTAGTTTTCCAACGTGAAGCTGAAGATCACGCCGCCCACCTCGTCGCGTTCACAGAAGCTGTAGACGAACAGGATGGCCGTGGGCACGACGACAAAGAGCACAAGCCAGGCCACCATGGGAGTCAGCAACGCCCAGGCCCGCCAGCCGGGATGGCGGCGGTCGGAGGAGGGGGCGGAGGAAGGCATGGAGGGAAAAAGACAGAAACTTGAAAACCGAAATTCAGAAACCTGAGACCTGAAACCTGAGACCTGAATTAGTACCGCGCGGTGTGTTGCCCCAGGCCGCGCAGCTTAATTCGTCCTCAGTTCTCGAGTATCAGATAACTCAGGTTTCAGGTCTCAGGTTTCAGGTTTTGGATTACCAATCACTGCGCGCTCTTCAGGTCGGTCACCAGTTTGTCGATGTCGGCGGCGGCGCGGCCGATGTCGCGGAAGGTCTCGAGTTTGCCGCTCTTGGGATAGCTGGCGGGGTTGGCCAGTTCCTGCGCGGTGAGCAGCTTGCGCGCCTCCAGGTTGGGATTCGTGTAGGGGAATTTTTCGGAGATGAGCTTGGAGACCTCGGGCCGCAGGATGTAGTTGATGAACTGGTGGGCGGCGTCCTGGTTCTTGGACTGCACGGGGATCGCAAGCAGGTCGATGAACTGATGCGCGCCCTCGGCCGGCAGCACGTATTGGAACTTCTTGTCCTCGTTCCAGAGGATGGCGGCCTCGCCGCTCCAGACGATGCCGATGTCCACGTCGCCGTTGAGCAGCGCGGTCTTGGGGCTGTCGGAATCGAACACCTTCACCAGCTTGACCCATTCCGCGACGACGGGACGCGCCTTGTCCAGATTGGCCGGGGTGATGGTATTGGCGGGGAGGCCCAGGGAATAGAGCGCCCAGGTGACGAGTTCGCGGTTGTCGTTCAGCACGACGAGACGGTCCTTGTGCTTCGCCTGGAAGACATCCTTGTAGCCTGTGATGGGCTCCTTGACCTTGTCGGTGTTCACGACGATGCCGACCGTGCCCGTCATGTAGGGCACGGTGAATTTGCCGGCCGGGTCGTGCGGGAGCCGCAGCAGGGCGGGATCAATGTTCTTCAGGTTGGGCAGCTTGGCCACATCAAGCGGCACGAGCATCTTGCGCCGGATCATCACCTCCGCGGTGTAGTCGGAGGGCTGGACCAGGTCGTAGGCGCTGCCGCCGGCCACGAGCTTGGACAGGAGTTCCTCGTTGGAGGCGTAGGTCTCGAAGTTGACCTTGATGCCGGTTTCCGCGGTGAAACCGTCGAGCACTTCCTGGGGGATGTATTCCGACCAGCCGAAGAGATTGACTTCGCCGGCGGCGCGCAGAGCCACCGTGCCGAGCAGCACGGTCAGCGTGAGGAGGAGGGCTTTGAGCATTTTCATGGGTATTGGTGGAGGGTTCAGCGATGGTTGAGTTTTTTCAGGTAGGCGGAGAAAAGCACGAAGGCCACCGTCGCAAGGATGAAGACGGCGGACAGTGCATTGAGCATGGGATTAAGCCCAACTCGTGCCAACCCGTAGACTTGAATGGGAAGAGTGGTCGAGGCGGCGCTCCGGATGAAGAAAGTCACGATGAGCTCGTCCATGGACAGGGTGAACGCCATAAGCGCGCCAGCCACGATTGCCGGCCGCAGGCTTGGGACGATGACATACCAGAAGGCCTTAAAGGGGGTGGCGCCCAAGTCCAGGGCGGCTTCCTCCAGCGCGGGATCAAGCCCCTGAAGTCGCGCCTGCACCGCCACCAGAACGAACGGGAAGCAGAAGGTCACATGGCCGATGATGACGCTGGTGAACCCCAGTCGAAACCCCGCGGTCGCAAACAGGATCAGGAGGCTGATGCCCATGAGGATTTCTGGCATGACCATCGGGATCGCGACGAGGGTCTGAATCCACCGGGCAAACCGGTAGCGGTACCGGTGCAGCAGCCAGGCGCCCACCGTGCCCAGGATGACGGCGAGGACGGTGCTGATGCCGGCGATGATGAGGCTGTTCTTGGCCGCCCGGATCAGCGGACCGTTGGCCCAGAGCTTGGCGTACCAGTCGAGGGTGAATTCATCCCAGACGATGTTCAGCCGCGAGGAGTTGAACGAGTAAATGACCAGGACGGCGATCGGCAGGTAAAGGAAGACAAAGCCCAACAGGGTCCAAACGCCCAGCGCCCGGTTGAGAAGGGTGATCCCGGAAGGCAGCAGCGGTCGCGACGACGTGGACGGGGACAACGATGGCAAGGTGCCATGTTTTCACTGCAATGCTTCCGGCATGGCAAGCGGTTTGACCAAGTAGCTGGGCACACCCGGGAGCGCGACCGCCCTCGGTCGCAATCACCCGCAGCCAGAAACCGCCCGTCCTGCCGCCAGGCAATGCAGGCACTGTTGTTGTCGGGTCACCGTCCGGCTTCGCCACATTGCGACCGAGGGCGGTCGCGCTCCCAGCCACCCTACTTGCCTCCACCGAGGAGCTTGTTCAACAGGTCGCTGGCGCCGGATTTATCGAGGGCGAGATTGGTCAGCGTGCGGTTGATTTCACTGGTGTCGGGGGCGCGGATCGTGCCGCCGACACGGAGCGGGAGATTGCAGGCGAAGTAACCGAGTTCGTCAGGTACCGCCTCCAGGACGCCAAGATATTTGAACAGGTGTGCCGCATGGCCGCGGGCGCGGAGCTTGAACTCCATGGTCAGCGGTCCGTCGAGCAGCGAGGCGCCCGGCTGCACGGCGGCCTGCCCGCCGCCGGACAGCCGCAGCTCGGGCGAAATGAGGGCGAAATCCTTCAGCACGGTGGTCAACGAGTCATCCCGCGCGACGGTCACGCCGAGCTGATCGTAGGGAATTGACGCGAGGGCCTTCGACAACTCGGACACGGCCTGGGCCTTGTTCGCGATGTCAGCGTATTCCTTCTTGCCGGTGACCGAACCCAGGAGGTTGCCCACGGCGGCCACGCCCGCGGCGATGCGGCTGGTTGACTCGGCCCGGCTCGCCACACTGACGGGCAGACCGTGAAACAGGCCGCTCTTGCTCGTGAGCTGGAAATCGCCCTTGGTCGCCTCCGCAAGTTCCTCCAGATTCGCCGCCCGGCCGGTGAACTTGCTGACCACATCGAAATTGCCGTCAACGGTGGCGGCCTGGGTCGGATTCAGCGCGAGGAGAAACGGCTTGGGGTTGAAGCTTTTGACGTCGAGTTCGCCGGAGAAGGCGTAGGGTTGTTCGGACTTCGGCTCGAACAGAAGACCGCCGGAAACCGAGGCCCGGCCCTCCTCCCCCAGCCCGGCGCGCAGGCCGGACAATTGCAGCGCCCCCCGCTCAATGCGGACCGTACCCTGCACATCGCTGACTTCAAACTGGTCGTTGTAATGCAGTTTTTTCAGCGCGAGGGACAACTGGCCGCTGAGGCCGGACCAAAATGGCTGGGACTCCACCGGTCCGGATTCCGCGGTGCCAGGAGGCTGGACAGGCGCCCCGGCCAAGGCCGCGAGTACCTGCACATCATCGAGGAAAATTTCCTGACTCGTCACCCGGGCCTCGGTGTTGATGCCTTCGGGCAGGACTTGCAGCGAGCCCGTCAGCGCAAGGTCGGAGCGTCGCGACCGGGCCTGATTTTCAAACACAATCGGCAGATTGTACACGGTCTGCCCGCCCTGGGCGGTATCCGCCCTGAATTCGGCGGTGATGATGGGGAGGACAACCTTGCCGGCGGTCGCCACAAGGTCCTCAAAGCGAAGGCGGGCCTGCAACTCCTGGCGCGGTCCCAGACTGGCGGTGAATTCGCCCTGACACTGTCCGCGTTCGAGACTGGCCTGACCCCGGGCGAACGGCTGTTGCAACAGTCCGGGCAGAAAGGCGGTCCACCGACCGGTGGCCTTGACGATCTGATCCTTCCCCGCGAGGCGACCGGCGCGGCCGGAGACGGTCAACCAGGGCGCGGCACCGCTGCTGGCTTTTAATGACGTGAGGTCCGTTTGCCAGCCGTGGGGCGAATATTCCGCGCTGGCGTCCACCTCGAGGTCGATGTTGGCCAAAAGGGCGCGGCCGGATTCGGCCAGCGCAAGTCCGTTGATGCGCAAGGGAGTTCGCGCCCGCACCACGAGTCCGCCCCCGGCCGCCCCGGCGGCGAATTCACCGCGCACCTGTCCACCGGTCAGGTCGTAGGGCTGCACAAAGGGCGCCAGCCAGCGCACGGGCACACCCTGAAGGTTGACCACCAGCAGATCCGCCGCGGGGTTCGCGACCTTCAGCTCGCCAGTGCGATAATTGAACTCGAACGCCTGCTGCGACTGCACCGTGAGCACGGGATCAGGCCGGTTCACGTTGAGGGTGAGCCGGTCCACGCGCACGGCACCCCCGTGCAGCGTTAGGTCGAATTCGCTGAAGAGACCGATCACACCGATGGCATCCAACTCGGGCTGGAAGATGGCAAGCCGGCTGGCGGAGGATTGCAGGCGGCCGGCCGCGTGGACGACGGCGAAGCCGGTGTCGGTCTCGAACATGCCCGCCCCCACCGCCTCGAAGGCCGGCAGCGAGCGGCCGAGTGCGAACGGTGCCAGATCCGTGTCGCGCAGATCCAGTTTCCACACACCGCCGAACCGGGCGCTGTCGATGGGATAGTTCGCCTGGAGATCCACCAGGCGTTTGCCGAGCGATTGCACGTTGAGGGTGTAGTTCTCACCGCCACTCACGCGGGCCGCGACGATCTCGGCGGTGAGCTGCACCTCCTGTTTCAGGGCGGGTCCGGCCGCAAGGGCGTCAAACCGCGCGCCCAAGCGGGTGAAGGTGCGGGGCGTGTCCATCGCCGCCTCCAGCGTGCCGTGCACCTCGAGCGCGTTGACGGGCGTAGTGGCGCCGGCGAGCGCGATCCGCGCCGAAAAAACAAAGCGTCCCTCGCGGCCTGCAGCGAGACTGCCGCCGTTGATCGTGAGGTGCGCGCGGGTGGCCGCCTGGCCGGGCGGCCCGGGCAAAATCAGTTCACCGTCAAGCTCCACGCCATCCACGGCCAGATCCACCGGCAGCTTGAGCTGGGAAAAGATGCCGTTGAACACCAGTGCGACCGCGGTGGCGGCGGCTTCCGGGGCGGTGGGACCGGGTGCGGCGGACGCGCGGCCCGGAGCGACGTACTGGGTGAGATCGAGCGTCCACCCTTTGGCCGTGAGCTGCCGGACCGTCACGCGGTCACGACGGATGGCATCGAGCACGGACAGATCGGCCCTGGCGGCGGGCAGAGTGAGCACGGCGCCGGATTGGCGCACCTGCACCGTTTCAACCTTCACCTGCTGCAACCCGGCGGCCAGGCGGCCGAGCGAGACCGTGGTGCCGGGCTGATCAGCCAGCACCCGCCGGGCCGCCCAGGTCTGGAACGCCGGGACAAAGGCCAGGCCCGCGGCCAGCAGAAGCAGGAACGCAAGACCGGCGGTGGCAAGCAGGACGAAGCGGAGAATCCTTTTCATGCGCGCAGGGCAATGACACGGCGGGACGGCGGGTGTTGCAGTCGGAATGGATAACCCGGCCGAGGCGACTCCGGCCGCTTCAGAGCAGCGGATCGGCTTCGCCCAGGGCCTTGCGCATCGCGGCGAGCGCGACGTTGTAATTGAATCCGGCCACGAGCTGGTTGAGACGGGCGTCGGTCAGGGCCACCTGACTGGTCAGCACATCCAGCTGGGTGGCTGTGCCCGCACCATAGCGGACATTGGCCAGGCGCAGGGCCTCGTTGGCCTGCTCCACGACCTTGCCGGAAGCCTCCACCAGTTCCCAGGCCTCAGTGAGCGCCGAGTGGGCCCGGCGGACCTCGATGTCGATGGCTAGGCTGGCTTCCTCCACGGCCAGCTTGGTCTGCAGCAGGCGTGATTTGGCCTGCACGACCCGGCCGGCGGTGGCGCGTCCGTCAAAAATGTCCCACTGCGCCTGCAAGCCGGCCGTCCAGCCGTCCCGGCGGTCGCTCCAGCCGCTGGAAGGTCCGCCGCGGACCCAGTCGTAGCGACCGTACAACGCGACCTGCGGCCGGGTGCCGGCCCGGGAAACCACCACCTGCTGTTCGCCGGCGGACTCCAGCTTGCCGAGGCGCTGCAATTCGGGCCGCTGGGAGCGGGCCAAGGCCAGGGCGGAAAGCAATTCGTATTCGGGTTTCGCGGTTGCCTCGAGGGAACCGACAAACTGGGGCACCTTGTTGGCATTGCTGCCGCTTGAGTTGGTGAAACCGAGGACCTGGCGGAGCTCCATGATGGCCACGCGCAAGGCATTGCGGGCCGTGATCAGGGCGGGCCGGCCGTTGGCCAGCGCCACCTCGGCCCGGAGCACCTCGAAATTCGAGGTGGCGCCGGCTTCGAAACGGTTGCGGGCGTCCTTCATCTGCTCCTCAAGCAGCTTGACGTTCTCCTCCTGCACGGTGATGCGCTGCTGGGCGAGGAGCACGGAATAAAACCGCGACCGCACCAGCAAAAGCTGCTCGTTGATCACGCCCTGCAGTTCGAGGGCGGCCGCCTCGCGAACCAGGGTGGAGCCCCGGACGGAGGCCTGCACGCCGCCGCCGGCGTAAACCACCTGGGTGGCCTGCACGCCCACACCCCAGTCGCGGTTCTGGGCGGGCATGGCGGATGAGACTTCCTTGTCATTGGCCGAGATATCGCCGTTGGCACTGACCTTCGGGATCTGCGCCGAGCGCACCTCGAGGATCACGCCTTCCTGTTCCCGGATGCGTTCCTGCGCCTGGCGAATGGCGTAGTTATTATCCAGGGCAAAGGAGAGGGCGTAGGCGAGGTTGAGCTCATCCGGCACCTCGTAGTTGGGATCAGGCTGACCATCTCGCTGGAAGGGCGGCGTGTCGGCGGCCAGCGAAACGCTGGCACCCGAGAGCAGCAAGGCGGCGAGCAGGGCATAACTACTGGTTTTCATGGGAAGAAGGGAGATGATCATTTGGCCACGGGAGCCGGAACCGACCCGGGGATGGCAGCTTCCAGCCGGTCCTCAGCCTGACGTTCCTTGGCGATCAGCATGTACAGGGAAGGCACCACGAAAAGCGCAAAGGCGGTGCCGATGGTCATGCCACCGACCAGGACCAGGCCGATGGAATTACGGGCAGCGGCGCCGGCGCCGGTGACGAGGGTCAGCGGGAAGTGACCGGCCACCGTGGCGGCCGTGGTCATCAGAATCGGCCGAAGCCGGGTCAGGGCCGCGTCGTGCACCGCATCGTATTTGGAGGCACCGGCCAGCTGGCGCTGGTTGGCGAATTCCACGATCAAAATGCCGTTCTTGGCGATCAGGCCGACCAGGGTGACGAGGCCCACCTGCGAATAGATGTTGAAGGTGGTCGTCCAGCCGTCGGTGAAGAACGGCAGATTCGGGTTGGGCATCTTCAGGAACATGAAGATGGACGCACCGAAGATGGCCAGCGGCACCGAGCCGAGCAGAATGACCATGGGATCACGGAAGCTGTTAAACTGGGCCGCGAGCACGAGGAAGATGAGAATCGTGGCGAGGCCCATGGTGGTCCAGAACTTGGCGCTGCCGCCTTCGATGCGAAGCTGGCGCGACTCACCGGTGTAATCAATGACGTAGCCCTTCGGCAGGATCTTGGCCGCCTCGTCCTCGAGGAGATGCAGCGCCTGGTCGAGCGGCAGGCCGGCCACGCCGGAAATCTTGACCGCGTTGAGCTGCTGGAAGCGGTTCAGCGAGCGCGGCACCACCTTGGTCTCAATGGTGGCGAACGTGCTCAGGGGCACCAACTGGCCGCCGGGTCCGGTCACGTAGATGTCGGCGAGCTGGTCCGGGTTGAGCCGGTCCACGCGCTTGATCTGCGGGATGACCTTGTAGCTGCGGCCCGCGATGCTGAAGCGGTTGACGAAGTTACCGCCGATGGCGGACGCGACGTCGGCGCCGACCTGCTGGAGGTTGAGGCCCATGTTGGCGACCTTGTCGCGGTCAATGATGAGCTCGGCTTCGGGCTGGTCGATCTTCACGTCGATGATCGGCGGAAAGTAGAACTTCCCGCTCTTCATGGCCGCCTCCTGGATCTGGTGGGCGAATTTCAGGATCTGTTCCGTGTCGGCCGTGGAAGCGATGATGAACTCGACCGGGAAATTGCCGCCGCCGGGCAGCGCGGGCGGCGTGACGGGGAACATCTGGATGCCGGGAAGCGCGTGCAGCTTCTGCTGGGCCTCGGGCATGATCTGAAACACGGTGCGCTTGCGCTGGTCCCAGGGTTTCAGGACGAGACCGCCGAATCCGTTGTTCGCGAAGGTGATCTGGAACATGAAGTCCTGTTCCTGAATCGACGAGAGGGACTTGTAGGCGGCGTCGGTGAACTTCGCCGTCTGGTCGAGCGTGGAATTGGCGGAGGCATCGACGATGCCGAAGATGATGCCCTGGTCCTCGGCCGGGGCGAGTTCGCCCGATGACTGGGTGATCATGGCGTAGCCCAGCAGGCCCAGGGTGATCCAAACCGCGTAGACGTAGCGACGGTTGGCCAGAGCCATGTCGAGCAGGCGGCCGTAGAAGCTTTTGAACTTCTCGAAGTGCCGGTTGATCATGCCGGCGAAACCGTGGTCCTCGTCCGTGGACTTCAGCAGGCGGGAAGCCATCATGGGCGAGAGCGTGAGGGCCACGAGACCCGAGATGGTGACGGCGCCGGCGAGCGTGAACGCAAACTCGCGGAACAGGGAGCCGGTGAGGCCGCCCTGCAGACCGATGGGCGCGTACACGGCGGCCAGCGTGATCGTCATGGCGATGATCGGGCCCACGAGTTCGCGGGCGCCGAGGATGGCGGCGTCCATGGGCGACTCGCCCTTGCGCAGGTGGCGTTCGACGTTTTCGACGACGACGATGGCGTCGTCCACGACCAGACCCACCGAGAGCACGATGGCGAGCAGCGTGAGCAGGTTGATCGTGAAGCCGAACAGCTGCATCAGGAAGATCGCGCCAATCAACGAAAGCGGAATGGCGATCACCGGCACGAGCACGGAGCGGAAGGTGCCAAGGAAGAGGAAGATGATGATGACAACAATGATCAGGGTATCGACCAGCGTGTGGACCACCTCACTGATGGCGTTGTTGATGTAGTTGGTGGCATCGTAGGCGATGCGGGCCTGCATGCCGCTCGGGAGTTCCTTCTGGATCAGCTCCATCTCGGCGCGCGCGGCCTTGATGACGTCGATCGAGTTGGCATTGGGCAGGGCCCAGATGCCCATGAACACGGCGGTCTGCCCGGAGAAACGCACCTCGGCGCTGTAATCCTCGGCCCCGAGGACCACGTCCGCGATGTCGCCCAGGCGCACGATGCTGTCGTTCTGCTGGCGGATGACGAGCTGCTTGAACTCCTCCACGGAGCGCAGGTCGGTGTTGGCGGTCAGGTTGACCTGGATCATCGCGCCCTTGGTGCTGCCGACGGCGGCGAGGTAATTGTTGGCGGCGAGCGCGGCGCGCACCTGGACGGGACTGACATTGAGGGCGGCCATGCGCTCGGGCTTGAGCCAGGCGCGCATCGCGAAGGTGCGCGCGCCCAAAATGTCGGCGCGCTGCACGCCGGTGACGGCAGAAAGCCGGGGCTGCACCGCGCGCACGAGGTAGTCGGTGATCTCGTTCTGCTCGAGCACGTCGGAGGTGAAACTCAAATACGCCGAGGCAAACCGGCTGTCGGCCGACTCAATGTTGATGACGGGCACTTCGGCCTCGGGCGGCAGGTCGCCCCGGACCTGGTCTACCTTCGAGCCGATCTCGGCCAGCGCCTTGGTGGCGTCGTAGTTGAGCTTCAGGCGGGCCGTGATGGTCGAGATGCTCTGCGAGCTCTGCGACTCGATGTAGTCAATGCCGTCGGCCGCCGCGATGGCGCGTTCCAACGGAGTGGTGATGAAGCCGCGGACGAGCTCGGCGCTGGCGCCGACGTAGACCGTGGTGACGGTGACGGAGGCGTTTTCGCTGCGGGGGTACTGCCGGACGTTGAGGGTACGGATGGCCTGGATACCCGCGAGGATGATCACGAGGTTGACCACGATCGCCAGCACCGGACGGCGGATGAATAGGTCGGTAAATTTCATGGGATGGAATAAGCCTCCCGCTGGGACGCGACGGCGCGTTCAGCCAATGAGGCGGCCAAAGGTGTGGTTTAGTCGCTCAGGAATCGGTGGGCTTGGGGTCCAGTTTGAAATCCGGCGACAGGGTATTATCGACGGTGACGGCGGTGCCATTGCGCAGCTTGAACACACCGGTGGTGACGACGGTCTCGCCCGCCTTGAGGCCGGACTTGATGGCGACGTAATCGCCGCGGGCCACGCCCAGGCGGACGAATTGCTGCCGCACCACCTTGCCGCCGCCTTCCTTGGCGGGTTCGACGACGAAGACCGAGTCGCCATAGGGCGCGTAAAGCACCGCGGTGGCCGGAATGGCGAGCACGGTGTCCTTGGTCGGCAGCACGACGGCGGCCGAGGCAAACATGCCCGGGCGGAGGACGAAGGAGGGATTGGCGAGCGTCGCCTGGACGCGGACATTGCGCGTGGATGCGTCCACTTCGGGATTGATGGCGGTGATCTTGCCCTCAAGGGCCTGCCCCGGAGCGGCGTCACTGGTCACGCGCACGGTCAGGCCGATCGCCAGCCGCGCCAGTTCCTGTTGCGGCAGGGTGAAGTTGATGAAGATCGGATCGAGCGTCTGCAAGGAGACGATCCCCTCGCCCTCCCTCAACGTCTGCCCCAGATTGACGAGGCGGATGCCGAGCCGGCCGGCAAAGGGGGCGCGGATTGTTTTCTTCGCGATGGCGGCGCGGACGTTGTCGGCCTGCGCTGCAGCCTGCTTGAACTGGGCATCGGCGGTGTCCACCTCGGACTGCGAGATGCTGGCCTTGCCGATCAGCTCCTGGGCGCGGTTGAGGTTGATTTTGGCCAGGGCCATGCTCGCCTCGGCCGAGCGCAGCATGGCTTCCTCGATGGAGGTGTCCTGCTGCAGCAGCAGGTCGCCCGCGTTGACGGTCGCTCCCGGTTCGAAATTGATGGCCACCACCTTGCCGGGAGTCTCGGCCGCGACGGTGACACCCTGGACGGCGGTGAGCGAACCCACGGCCTTGAGGGTGGGTTCCCAATAGTCCTGGGTCACCACCGCGGTGGTGACGGGTTCGGCCGGCATACTGGCATTGGCTCCGGATGCGATGAGGGCGGCGATCTGCAGACCCTTGATGCCGCCGAGCGTACCGACGATCAGCAGGATGGCTGCGATGGTGATGAGGAGTTTCTTTAGCATGGTGTGGAGGTGCTTAACTTGGGCAGAAGGGAAAGTTTCAGGTGGAAGCAGCTTGAGGTGTGCCGGCCAGAGTGGCGGCCTGCTGCTGTACTTTGACCAGCAGCCGGACAAGGGTCTTGCGCTCCGGTTCGGTGAGGACGCTCATGATGGCGGAGATGATCTTGAAATGGCCGGGCATGTAATCGCGCAGAAACCCCTCGGCCTTCGGGGTCAGGTGCACCGACATCATGCGGCGGTCCGCCGGGTCCGGCTCGCGTTTCACAAAACCATCGCGTTCCAAGGTATCAATCAAACCGGTCATCGTGGCCCGCGTGACACCGCAGGCATCCGCCAGACTGGCCGGCGTACGCGGACCGCAGTCGCATTGCCCGGCTCCGGCCGGAGCCTTCGATCTCACCTGATCACCCCGCCAGAGCAGCATGAGTACGCTGAAACGACCGGCGGAAATGCCGTGGGCGGCCATGTTGCGCGCATTAATCCCATATGCCTCATCACTTGCGCGAAGGAGGTGCAGAAATGCCTCCGCTGCCGATGGATCAAGATCAGGGAATTCCCGAGCCGCCTCGAGCAGGCACTCGTAACGCGGCAGGTCTTTAAGGAGCAATAGTGGCATGGAATGGTCCGGCATGGTAACTATCAGGAAGCTTATAGTTAGGTAGCTAACTATAATTGCAAGCGCCGGCTTGAGTTTTTGCAAAAAACGTTGCGGGCGTATCCGGCGGACAAACGCCATCGTGAGGGTATATCCAATTCATTGTCATTCTAGGCGAAGTGAAGAATCCAGCGCGTGCAAATCAAAGACCTTGAGTGCATTCAATGGATTCTTCACTGCGCTCAGAATGACAGACAATGGGATGTCCATCGGCAGCCGCAGCGATGAATGCTACGGCTGGCCCTGCGGAGTCCTGCCCCGTGTCAGAGTGAACGCGCGGCGGCAACCACTGCGGCCGTAGTCACTCCCAGCTCCGCAAAAACCTGCGGGGCGGGAGCGCTCAAGCCGAAGCGATCAATGCCAACAACCTTGCCGTCGAGTCCGGTATATTTCGACCACAGGCCGGTGACGCCGGCCTCGACTGCGACGCGCTTGCGGCAGGCGGCCGGGAGGACGCTTTCGCGATACTCCACGGATTGACGGTCGAAACGATGGAACGACGGCATTGAAACCACGCGCACACCGGCCCCGAGTTCCTTCGCGGCGGACAGGGCGAGTTGGAGTTCGCTGCCGCAGGAGAGGATGATGTGGGTCAGCGGTGCGGTTTCCTGCACGGCGATGTAGCCGCCCTTCGCCACCCCGGACCGGCGGACGCCAGCCGGAATGTCGTTGAGCATGGGCACGGTCTGGCGGGTCAGGGCGAGGAGTGTCGGTCCATCGGTGCGCTCGAGCGCAGCGGCAAAGGCACCGGCTGTCTCCTCGGGGTCGGCCGGACGGATTACATCGAAGTTGGGGATCAAGCGCAGGCCGGACACCGTCTCCACCGGCTGGTGCGTCGGGCCGTCCTCGCCCACCCCGATCGAGTCATGCGTATAGATGTAGACCACCGGCAGTTTCGCGAGGGCGGCGATGCGCATGGACGGGCGCGAGTAGTCCGCGAAGACGAGGAAGGTGGCGATGGACGGACGGAACAGGCCGTCATAGGCAATGCCATTGGCGATCGCCGCCATGGCGTGCTCGCGAATGCCGAAACGGATGTTGCGTCCGGAACGGTTGCCCGCGTCGAAATCCTTGTCGGCCGCAATATAGTTCAGGGTCGAGCCGTAGAGATCGGCGCTGCCACCGATCAGCAGGGGCAAGGCGGCGGCCACCGGCTGCAGAACATCGCGTCCGGCGGCACGGGTCGCGAGTTTCGCGTCGGCCGGGAACGCCGGAATCTTTTCCAGCAATGACGCGGCCACCGGGGCCTTCGCGGCGGAGTCGAACAGCGCGGCCTTGTCGGGATTGGCCTCGCGCCAGGCCTTGTACTGCTTGTGCCACTTGTTGCAGGTGCGGACGAGGCGGGCCTTGTGGCCGGCAAAGTAATTGCGGACGTCGTCGCTGACGTAGAAGTGCTGGTCGGCGGGAAGGCCGAGACCGGCCCGGGCGCCATCCGAGAATTTCGCCCCACCCTCGCCGTGGCCCTTCGCGGTGCCGGCCACTTCGGGAATACCGCGGGCGATCTGGGTCTTGGCGATGATGAGCTGCGGTTTGCCGCTCTTGGTTTTTTTGGCCTTGTTGAAGGCCTTGAGCACGGCCGCGAGATCGTGGCCGTCAATCGTCTGGACCTCCCAGCCGATGGCCTTGAAACGGGCCGCGGCGTTTTCGCTCTGCGTGCGGTCGGCCATCGCGTCGAGCGTCACGTCGTTCGCGTCGTAAATGAGAATGAGGTTGTCGAGTTTCTGGTGCCCGGCGAAAGCCGCGGCCTCCATGGCCACGCCTTCCTGCATGCAGCCGTCACCCGCGAGGCAGACGACGTGGTAGTTGAAGATCTCGTGGTCCGGCGTGTTGAAGCGCGCCGCGGCCATCTGCCCGGCGACGGCCATGCCGACCGCGTTGGCGATGCCCTGCCCCAGCGGACCGGTCGTGCTTTCGACGCCGGGGGTCTCGCCGAACTCGGGATGGCCAGGCGTGATGCTGTGCAGGACACGGAACTCCTTCACCTCGTCGAGGGAGACGGCGTAGCCGCTCAGGTGCAGCCAGGAGTAAAGGAACATGCTGCCATGTCCGGCGGAAAGAATGAAGCGGTCGCGGTTCGGCCAGCGCGGACGTTCGGGGTTGTGGACCAGGGCGTGGCCGAACAGCACGGCGCCGACTTCAGCGGCGCCCAAGGGCAAGCCGAGATGACCCGAGGAGCACGCGTGCACGGCGTCGATGGCAAGCCCACGGGCCTGATTGGCGGCTTTGGCGAGAAGGAGGGTTTGGAGCGTCATATAATAGTTCCAAGGACCTTAGGCCGCTGCCAATTACGGGGAAGCAGATTCTGCCAACAAAAAAGCGGACCCCGCGGGGTCCGCTTGAAAGGATGAAACGCGCAGTCCGCTCAGCTCGCCGGCGTGGCCGGAACAGCCGGGGCGGCGACCTTGTGCTCGAAGCGCTTGCCCTTGATGGCCATGGCGGCCTTGCCGGTGCGCTTGCGGAGATAGTAGAGGCGGGCCTTCATCGGCTCGGACTCACGCTCAATCTCGATCTTCTCGATCATGGGCGAGTTCACCGGGAACACGCGCTCGACGCCCTCGCCGTAGCTGATGCGGCGGACCGTGAAGGTCTCCTGGATGCCATGGCCCTTGAGGGCGATGACGATGCCGGCGAAAATCTGGATGCGCTCTTTGTCGCCTTCGCGGACCTTGGTGTGCACCTTAACGCCGTCGCCGACGCGAAACGCCGGGGTGTCTTTCTTAACCTGCGCGGAGGTGATTTCTTTGATGATCGGGTTCATGGCTGTGCTTTATTTGAGTAAATCGGGTCGGACTTGACGGGTTTTTTCCACCTGTCGCGCGTGCCGCCACCTCTCGATTTCGGCATGGTTTCCGGAAAGCAGGACTTCTGGAACGGACATGCCCCGGAATTCGGCGGGACGCGTGTATTGAGGAAAGTCGAGCAACTTGCTGGTGAAGCTTTCGTGCGTCAATGACTTTTCCTCCCCGAGTACACCGGGGATGAAACGGGCCAGCGCATCGATCAAAACCGCGGCCGCGAGGGTGCCGTTGGTGAGCACATAATCGCCGATGCTGACCTCCTGGTCGATGACCTGGTCGCGGATGCGCTGGTCGATGCCCTCATAGTGGCCGCTGAGCAAAATCAGATGCGTTTGGCGCGAAAGCTCTTCCGCCAGCGCCGGGGATAGCGGTACGCCATCCGGAGTCAGGTAGATTCGCCGGCACCCGGGGGCCTGAAGCTTTTCCATGGCCGCGAAGACCGGCTCTGGCTTCATTACCATCCCTGCCCCGCCCCCAAAAGGCCGGTCGTCGGCCGTGCGGTGCTTGTCGGTCGTCCACTGGCGCAGGTCGTGGACTTTGACATCCAAACGCCCGGACTCGATGCCCTTGCCAAGGATGCTTTCGCTCAGGAAACCATCCAGCATGCGGGGAAAGAGCGTCAGGACGTCGATGCGCATGGGGCTGAGGATGGATGAAAAAGAAAAATCGCCCAAGCCGGGAAAGGCGGGGCGATTGAAAGGAGAAACTGGGGGGGGAGGATCAGGCCGTCGCGGCGGCGGCGCGGCGGGCGCGCTTGATCATCGCGTGGAGGGTATCGGTCGGCTTGGCCCCCTTGCTCAGCCAGTAGTCCACACGGGCCAGATCGACATTGAAACCCTTGGCCTTGGCGCGGGGATCGTAGGTGCCGATGGACTCGACCGGATCGCCATCACGGCGCGAACGGGCTTCGGCGACAACCACGCGATAATGCGGCTGATGGGTGGTGCCAACGCGGGTGGGACGGATTTTAAGTGCCATGTGCAGTGTTTTTCAGAGCGTTACTTGTTTGGAAAAGCCGTGGAGCAGACCGCCCGATAAATGGCTTGTCAAGCACCGAGTCCCCCTGCTCCTTCAACCCCTTTATGAAAGCTGGAATCGTCGGTCTCCCTAACGTGGGCAAGTCCACACTCTTCAATGCCCTCACCCGCTCCCGCAAGGCGGAGGCCGCGAATTACCCGTTCTGCACCATCGATCCCAATGTGGGGGTCGTGACCGTGCCCGACGAGCGCGCCTACGTCCTGCAGAAGATCGCGAAGACCAATGTCGTGATCCCCGCGGTCATCGAGTTCGTGGACATCGCCGGCCTCGTCGCCGGCGCCAGCAAGGGCGAGGGTCTGGGCAACCAGTTCCTGGCCACAATCCGCGAAGTGGATGCCATTGTGCAGGTTGTGCGCTGCTTCGAGGATCCCGACGTCGTCCACACCATGGGCAGCGTTGATCCCGTGCGCGATATCGAGGTGATCACCACCGAACTCGTGCTCGCCGATCTCGAGGCGGTCGCCAAGCGCATCGACAAGACCCAGAAGAAGGCCAAATCCGGCGACAAGGAAGCCATCGCCGAGATGGCGTTGCTCGAAAAACTCTCCCCCCACCTCAACTCCGGGAAGACCGCCAACACCATGGAGGCTACCGAGGAAGAACGGGCGCAAATGAAGCTGTTCCAATTGCTCACCGCCAAACCCGTGCTCTTCGCGTGCAACGTGGCCGAGGGCGACCTCGCCACCGCCGAGGAGATCAGCTTCGTCAAGCAGGTGGCCGGCTATGTGCAGACCCACCACGATGCCGCCTACGTGCCCATCAGCGCCCGCATCGAGTCCGAACTCATCGACCTCAGCCCCGAGGAGGCCAAGGACTTCCTGAAGGATCTCGGGGTCTCCGATTCCGGTGTCTCCAATCTCATCAAGGCGAGCTATGAACTGCTCGGCCTCCAGACCTATTTCACCGCCGGCGAAAAGGAAGTGCGCGCGTGGACGATTCACAAGGGCTGGAAGGCCCCGCAGGCCGCCGGCGTCATTCACACCGATTTCGAAAAGGGCTTCATCAAGGCCGAAGTGGTATCCTACGACGACCTCGTGCGCCTCGGCAGCGTCGCCGCCGCCAGAGAAGCCGGCAAATACCGGCTCGAAGGCAAGGAATACGTTTTCAAGGACGGTGATGTCGCCCTGTTCAGGTTTAACAATTAGTGGAATAACGCGGTCCGGAGATGCCTTGGGGGCGTTACGACCGCGCCCACTCCAGCCCTTGCCGCAGTCATGGATGTCGGACGAATCATAGCCATTGCATTGCATAATCCGGCAAAGGCCGCTAGGTTGGCGACATGAAGGCCCATTCAGAGTCCACAGCGCGATCTGAATCCAAAAGTTTCCGGCAGCGAATGCATCGG
>CAZFHG010000061.1:0-17776 GCA_964518665.1 uncultured Opitutaceae bacterium
GGGCCCGGCCTCCGGACGGGCCGCGTTTGGTGTACGCACGCCGAACCGCCCGTCAGGAGGCCGGGCGCTACCCAAATACCCTGCCCTGCCTGCCCAGCCCATGCCCCACAATTCTGATCCAATCATCCGCCTGCGGCCTGAAGACGATGTCGCCGTCGCCAAACAAGCGCTGCGACAGGGCCAGTCCATCGGGACGATCAGCGTGCAAGCCGACATCCCGCCCGGCCACAAGGTCGCCCTGCACGCGATCCCCGCCGGACAGGCGGTGAAGAAGTACGGCCAGACCATCGGCTTCGCCTTGGCCGACATCCCGGCCGGGGCTCACGTCCACACGCACAATCTCGGCATGCGGGATTTCGCCCGTGACTACGCCTGGTGCGCCGACTCACGGCCCCTGCCCCCGGTGGCCGATGAGCCACCACTGACCTTCATGGGCTACACCCGGGCCGACGGTGAGGTCGGCACGCGCAATTACATCGCCGTAATTTCCAGCGTTAACTGTTCCGCCGCGGTGTCCCGCTACGTTGCCGAACATTTCCGCGGCGACGCCTTCAAGCGCGAATTTCCCAACGTGGATGGAGTGATCGCCTTCACGCACAAGAGCGGTTGCGGCATGTCGGCCGATGAACCGACGCGCGTCCTGCAGCGCACCCTGGCCGGCATCGCCCGTCATCCCAACATCGGCGGCTACGTCATCATCGGGCTGGGCTGCGAAGTGAGCCAGGTCCAGTCCCTCGTTGAAAATCATCACCTGACCTCGGGCGGACCCGGCGGCTCCGCACCCTGTGTGCTGACCATCCAGCAGGTCGGCGGGGTCCGCAAAACCGTCGAAGCCGGCATCGCGGCCGTGCAGCGACTTCTCCCCGCCGTCAACGCCTGCCGTCGCACGCCCCAACCCGTCAGCAAGCTCCGCCTCGCCCTGAATTGCGGTGGCTCCGACGGCAACAGCGGCATCACCGCCAACCCCGCCCTCGGCATAGCATCAGATGAACTGGTGCGGCGCGGCGGCAGCAGCGTGCTGGCCGAGACCACCGAAATCTACGGGGCCGAGCACCTCCTCACCCGCCGCGCCGTCTCACGCGAGGTCGGCGAAAAGCTGGTGGGCTTCGTGCATTGGTGGGAGGACCACGTGCGCCGCCATGGCGGCAGCATCGACAATAATCCCTCCCCGGGAAACAAAACCGGCGGACTGACCACGATCTACGAGAAAAGCCTCGGCGCCGTCGCGAAGGCCGGCCAGGCCCCGCTCGCGGCGGTCTATGCCTACGCCGAGAAGATTTCCTCCCCCGGGCTGTGCTTCATGGACACGCCGGGGTTCGACCCGGTGAGCATGACCGGCCTCGTCGCGGGCGGCTGCAACATCGGCGTCTTTACCACGGGCCGTGGCAGCGTCTACGGGTGCAAACCCTCACCATGCATCAAGGTCGCCTCGAACTCGCTCCTCGCCGCCCGCATGGCGGACGACATCGACCTCAATGCCGGCACCATCCTCGACGGCACCGAAACCGTCGCTCAGGTCGGGCAGCGCATTTTCGCGGAAATCGTGCGCGTCGCCAGCGGGGAGAAGACCAAGAGTGAGCAAGCCGGCCTTGGCGATGATGAGTTCGCCCCGTGGATGCTTGGGCCGACCTTGTAGTCCCACCAAATTCCCGTCCAATCAGGCTCACGCGGAGACGCAGAGACCGCGGAGTATAGCGTTAATCACTCCGCGTTCCCCGCGTCTCCGCGAGAGTCCGCTCATGGGCCCGCCCGCCAGGGCTCAGCCGGCCGCGATATCCACTTCCACGCGCACGATGGAGAATTCCCGGGCCTTTCCGCCCACGACTTCCACCACTTGCGCTTCATCCGCCATGATCTCCGCCGGCACTTCGTAGACCATGACCGGCGCAGCTGAGCCAGCTTTGGGCGCACACTGCACGCTGTTCACATATATCTTCAGCTTCTCGGGCGCGATGGAGGCGGGATCGAACTCCAGATGCAGTTCCACCTTGCGACCTTTTCCCGGCTTCGGCCCGGTCTGCACGCGGATCGCACAACCCGGGGGCCATTGGAAGTCCATCCCCGTATCAGTGGCGGGCAGAGCATTGTTCGCCGGCTCGCCAGGGGATCGGATGTCGTGAAACGTAACCGCATGCCGGCGCTGCAGCCTGGCCAGTTCGTTGGCACTGCGCATTGCGCAAATCACCTGGGTATAACGATCGTACCCCCAGTCTTTGATCACGCTGTGTCCGCTCGGAAAATAGTTGAACAGATATACCTGGTCCGCCCCGCCCTGCAGCACTGTCAGGGCCAGCCCGGCGGTCAGCTCAGCCGTCATCATCGTCGCCGGACCATTGGGCATGGGTTGATAGCGGATTTCCAATCCGCCCGCCAGCTGCACGCCGGTCCCGTCGAGGAGCCGCCGCCATTCCACGATGGGCATGTCGAAATCACTCGTGGCCCAGAAAGGCGTTGGCACCACGAGGTCCACCAACCCTTCCCGCGCCCAAGCCACGCCATCAATGCCACTGCGCCGGGCGGTTTCGGGTTGTGATGGCACGCGCACGGCCAGTTGCACGCGATGGCCGAGGCGTTTCTCCGCCTTGTCGCACTCGGCCCGCACCCGCCGCATCCAGGCCGTGATGGCCCGCCCGCCCTCCAACTCCCGGCCGGGCCGGAAATGGTACACGAAGCGCATCCAGTCCAGTTCCAGCCCGTCGAGGTCGAGGGTCTCGAGCTGTTCGCACACAAGCTTGAAATAATGCTCCTGCACATCGGCGCGCTCCCAATCCAGTCCACGGTCCGCCCACCAGGCGTCGCGATGGGGTGCCCGCAATTGCCGGGCGGCGCGCTGCGCCTTGAAGAATGAGCTCAGCAAAGGCGTGTCCTCGGTCATGCAATCGTGCACGTCGTTCATGCGGACACTGGCCCAAGCACCGATGCCATGATGGCGGCAGCGAGCCAGGGCGCGCTGATGGAAATTAACACCCTGGTCGGCCAGACGCTTCGCAGCATCCAGGCGGCGGCGCGTGGGCGCCACGGACGCCGGGGGTAGATAACGGAGCACGGGCTGGTCGTCCGGGCCTGCCGGATCGTAGCCATGCCAGTCCGTTTCCCAGACCTTGCTGGCATAGTTCGCCCTCATGGCGTTCACATCGGAGAAAAAACTGCCTATGCCGAAACGGGCGAGATCGTCGATGTAGGCATCGACGGTTTCACCGCTCATCTGGTCTGCAGTCCGCACGAAAAAGAATTCCGTGCTGTCCTGGTTGAAGATCGGTCCCTTGATCAGGGGATTGGTTCGGATTGCGCTCATGGGGAGTTGTTGGTTTGGGAAAGAATTCGCTGGGTCCGCAGCATGCGGGCTTCATAGCCGTTCTGGCTGCTCACGTCCCGCCAGAAACCGTCGGCCTCCGCGCGACCCGCAGCCAGCCGGCTGGAATCGGTGGTGAGAAAAGCGCCGAGCACGGCCAGTTCCTGCCGCCGCAGGTTGAGGTTTGATTCGCGGATATCCTTCTGCAGGTCGGCGCGTATCGCCGGGCCGTAGCTTTGCTTGATGACATCAAGCAGGGCATCCACGCCTCCCCCCTGGCCAAAGAGGAGGTGATACTGGTTGCCGACGACGAAGCGCGCGTCGCCCTTGCCGGCAAACTCGGCAAAGAACCGGCCCGCATACCCCGACTGCTGCGGCCGCAGCGGCTCCATCCAGGCCGGCACCGCCACGCCTTCGACCGAGGGCAGCCAGTTGCTGCGCGCGGAGAAAATCTGCATGCCGGGCTGGCTGCCGAGGAAACGCAGGAAATCCACCGCCGCCTCGCGCTGCGGCGCCCCGCGCACGAGCCCGAGATTGGCGGCGGCCTTGGTGTCAATTTCGGTGACCGGACCCAGCACGCCCTCACCATAAACCGGATCGTCCCGGGTCAGCGCCGGGATCGGCGCGGCGGCGATCTCGAAGTCCGTCTGCGCCTTCAGGTTGGTCACGTCGAGCACATGCGACACCAGCATCACCGACTGTCCCTGCAGGAACTGCAGCGTGGCGTCACTGGTGTTCAACTGGTAGAAACCGGGTTTCTGGTGGCGCGCCATCTCCCGCGCGAGCGCATACCCCAGGCGGATCGAGGGCCGGTCGAAGTTCCACAATCCCTGCAGGTAGGTCAGTCCGTAATCCCATTCCGCCAGCTTGAGCGTGTGGTCTGTCGCGAGATCGTAATACAGCCGCTGGTTCACGATGCTGAACAGCGGACTCATCAGGAACAGGGCCGACAGCCGCGAACCCGCGAATGGCACCACCGGATGCTCCTGTTGCCGGGCGAATTCCTCGATCTGGCCGCAGAGCGCAACCAACTGGGCATAAGTCCGCGGCAGGTCCGTGCGACCCGTGATTTTCCGCAGCAGCGGGGCGTTGTAGAGAATGCGCACGCCGCCCACCGCGAGGGGGATGCCGTAGTAGTGCCGCAGCACGGCGCTGTAGGCCTCGCTGTTCTCCAGGCCGTCGAGGAAGGTGTCGCGCCAGCGGCGACCCGCGAGCGGCGTGCCGGCATTGTAGGGATTGGGTTCCTCCACGATCGCCGAGATGGGCTCGAAGTAACGGGCCCTCAACTCGTCCATGCCGGTGAAATGCGCGCCGATCTGCAGGATGTCCGGCGCGGTCCCGGCCACGAGCTGCGTACGCAGAAACTGCGGATAAGCCCGGTCCGGCACCGGCACCTGCACGATATGCACCTCCGGATGGCGCCGCTCGTACTCGTCGATCACCGCCTGCAGCGCATCGCGGATGCCGCTGTGCAGCATGAAGTGGCCGACGCGCACCACACGGCGGTGGTCGGCGGTTGCGTCCTTGCGGATACTCACCCCCGCCACGTGCCACGTGCACAGGCCGAAGACCACGGCCAGCAGCGCCCAGAGCAGGCCGGACTTGAGACGCCGGTTCATGGCGCCGTTCCTCCGATTTCCACCAGTCGGTCCCGCACGATCTGCTGGCGCAGGTCACGCGGGAAATCAGCGAGAAACTTCCGGTAGCTCCACTCCGCCACCGCCCCATTGCCGGTCAGCCGGGCCAGTTCTCCGATCTGCACCAGCACATTGGCCCGCGCGGCGGCACTGGGAATCCCGAGGGCTTCGGCCGCCCGCAAGTGACGCAGGGCCGGCTCGTGCCGGTCTCCGTAGAAAATGTAGGCGTCGCCCATCGCCTGATGAAAATCACCCAACAGCGCAGGCAGCACCACGCCGCGGCCGAGCTGCTCCGCCGCCTGCAGCCGCGCCTCGGGCGTTTCCGGTCCGTCCGCATAGAGCCGCCGCAGGATCACCTTCACCGCGGCCAGTTGCGCGAGCGGATGCTGCGGGTGCTCTCCCAACAGGGCCGTGAATTCTGGCGGCTCGCCGATGCCCTCCTCAATCTGCCGCAATCGTCCGAGCAGGTAGCGGGCCGCGATGCCCGGTTCCGCCGCGGGTGACTCGGCCACCAGTGCTTCCAGTTCGGCCCGGACCCGCCGGGAGTCCTGTTCCGAAACCGCGGGCGACTGCAAAACGGCCACCGCCGCATCCAACCTTGCCCTGGCGGAGGCTGCTTCTGCCGCCCGCAGCGCCGGACCGATCAGTCCGAGCGCAAAAGCGAAGCACAGCAGGAGTCTCATGCCTTGGGCACGTCCTTGATCTTGGCGTCCGGATCGTTCGCCTTGCAGTAGCGGTCCAGGGCGGCGGGGTCCTTCGGCCAGTCCGGGCGCAGGCGCACATCCTTGGCGCCGGCGACCGACCCGGGCGCGGCGTGGCCGCCCTTGGCCGAGGCGGGGCGCATCTCCCACCAGCATTGGCCGCGGTGGTTGTGCTCGTGGTCGATCACATAGCCGGCCTCCTGCAGCATCGGACCGGTCCAGCCCATGCAGTGGTCGCAGTAGTCGCTGTAGTTCTTCAGTCCGTTCCGGATGAGGAAACCGCGCGAGGGACAGTCGTGAAAGTCGATGCGGAACACATCCTCGCGATGCGTGATGTTGAACCCGAGATCGGGCGACTCCTCCAGCAGCGTGTGGCCCCAGTACTTGAGCATCCCGGGGATGCCCTCGTTGCGGATAAGGTCGCGCGCATGCCGCTGGCTGTCGTGGTTGATCGCCTCGTTCCAGTACTCGCGCACCAGCGCATGGCCGCCGACGCGTTCCAGCCAGCCGAAGGTCCACTCGTAGTGGGCGCAGAAATCGTAGCAGCCGATCATGACCGTGCCTCCTTGATGGCCGACATTTCCTGCCTGGGCAATCCCGCCGCCGCCGTGGCGTAGGTGTGCCGGCAGGCACCGTTGCCGCCCTGCAGCCGCATCGTGAGGCCGGATGCCTCCGCCCGGGCCGTACCAAGGATATAACAGTGCTGGCAGTATTCCTGCACGATCTCCCGACCACCGGTCTTGAGGTGCTTGATCGCCGGACACTCGTGCACGTGGATTTCAATGCGGTCCGGCAATTCCTGCACGTCCACCTTCGCCCCGGGTTCCGCGGCGAAAAACGCCCGCCAGTAACGCGCCACCGCAGGCAGACCGCCGGTGCGCCAGCGGTCGTTGACCGGCGAGAAGTAGCCACGGCCGAGTTCTTCGAGATAATTGATCCAGCCCTTGCGCCCGAGCCGGTTCAGCAGGAAACGGAAGGTCGCATTGGTGGCGTAATAGAAATCCGCCGAACCCTGGGGCTTGGTGTCAACGTACGGCAGGTCGCTGGCAGTGGGCGGGATCATGGCTGAATTATCGCGGAGTGAGTCCGAACAGGTCTTCACGGTAGCCCAAGCCATCCGATCCGTCCACCGCCGCGGTGATCTGCGAACGGCAGGTGTCCGTCAGCGGATAGTCGAGCGTGTTCACATTGGTCGTAAAAATGCCCATCTGCACGAGCAGTTCCTTCAGGCCGGTGAGCCAGCATTCGATCTTCGCGCCGCCATAGACGCGCAGCATCAGGTCGTTCATGCGCGCCTGCAGGCGCTCCGCCTCCGGCAGATTGCCGGCGCGCACCGCGGCGATCAGCCGGTTCGCAATCGCCCCGTTGAAAATACCGCCGCCCAGCAGCAGGCCGCTGTAACCCGCCTTGAGATAGCTGACGCAGTTGAACTCGTCGCCATCGAGCACAACCAAGCCGGGTCGGGTCTTCATCGCTGCGACATACAGGTCGCGCCGTGAGTCGGTCTGCGAACTGTCCTTGACCATGACGAGATTCGGCTCGGTCAGGATCTCGGGCAGCATCGCCTCTGGCAGCGCATTCGGACTGTGCTTGCCCCGGTCGTAGAGGCCCATGGGCAGCACGCTGTTACGCGCGATCTCCCGGTAATGCGCGAGCTTCCGCTCCGGCGTGCCGTTGAGGAAAAACCACGGCGCATCCACCACCGCGATCTCCGCGCCCCAGGCCGCCGCCTGCTCGATGTTGGCGAGGACGCGCCCGGCGGAGTTGTCGGTTACCTGCAGCGCCACGCGCAGTCGGCCGGCGGATGCCGCCACTGCCGTCCGCGTCAGGGTCTCCTTGTCATCGGCCCGCAGCCACGGTCCCTCGCCGCAGGTGCCGCCCAGCATGACACCGGTCACGCCGAGCTTGAGGTGATGCTCGACCAGGCGGCCGATCGAGGCGGCATCGAGCCGGCGCGCGGCGTTGAGGGGCGTGGGCGTGGCTGACCAGACGCCACCGGTGACAGGAATTTTGCTCATGTGTCCGTCCATTGCGGCCGAACCGGCCTGCATTTAAAGCATGGCCTGCTTGTCAAATAAAGTTACAAGCTGCCCCGCACCATGACCGCGCATGCCGCCCCCCTGCCCTTCCGCCGCCGCAGCCTCGTCGAACAGGCGGCGCAGGCGCTGCGCGGCGCCCTGCTCGACGGCACGCTCTCCGACCCGCTTCCCGGCGAACACACCCTCTCCGCCCAGCTCGGCATCAGCCGGCCGACGCTGCGGGCCGCCCTCGCGATCCTCGCGAGAGAGGGCCTGCTCGCGGCCGCCCGCGGCCGGCGGACGCGACTGAACCGCCGCCGTCTTCGCGCGGGCACCCGGTCCGGTCCGCCGCTGGTCTGCATCGTGAGCCCGCAGGCCCGCAGCGTGATTCTCCCCGATGAGCACCCGGTCCTTTTGCAACTGCACGCCCGCTTTGCCGCCAACGGCATTGCCTGGGAGGAGGTATTTGACCGCAAGCTCGCCGGCCCGCGGCCAGAAACCCGCTTGCGCGAGCTCTCCGCCCGCCACCCCCGCGCCTGCTGGTTGATGCTTGCCTCGACCGCGCCCATGCAACGCTGGTTTGCGCAGTCCGGTCTGCCGGCCCTAGTCCTCGGCTCGTGCCATGCCGACATCCTGCTCCCTTCCATTGACATCAACTACCGTGCGATGGGCTGGCACGCCGCCGGAGTCATGCTCAAGCACGGGCACCGGCGACTCGCCCTCGTCCTGCCATCCCAACTGCTCGCAGGGGACCTCGCGTGCGTAAAAGGCGTCCGCGCCTACCTTGCGCTGGCCTCGACTCCGACCAAACTGATCGAGATCAACGCCGGTCCGGACCCGCGCACCCTGCGTTTGAAACTCGACCGCATGCTGGCGCTGACCGACCGGCCCACCGCGATTTTCTGTCTGATGCAAAGCCACGCGCTCACCACCCTGCTGCACCTGCTCGAGCAGGGCCGGCGCCTCCCCGCCGATGTTTCCCTGATCGCGCGCGATCTCCATTCCCTGATGGAGTCCGCAATGCCGGATCTGGCCCATTACAGCCGCCCCGTGATTCGCGTGACCTCCCGCGCACTCCGCCTGACCCAGGCCTTGCTCGCCGGCCGATCCGTGCCCGCACAGCCCAGCCTCATCAACCCCGTGTTCCTGCCTGGACGCACTTTGGCAGCGCCTACGCCCGTGGAAACAAGGAAGTAGGACGGGCCTTTGACCCGCCAGCGGCAGAATTCGTAGTGCCGCGCTTTAGCCGGCACTTAATCGGCAGGACTATTTTGCCGACATAGCATGGTATGCGCGGGCTGAAGCACCGCGCTACGAACGAAGTGTCACCCCGTCCTCAGCCCTTCGGCACGGCGATGCACTCGATCTCGAAGTGCAGCACCTCGGGCAGGCAGCCGGTGAGCGTGGTGCGGGCCGGATACGGCGCGGTGAAAAATTCGCGGTAGAGCTGGTTGTAGCGATCCACGTTGGCCGGATCGCGCACGTAGGCGCGCACCTGCACGACGTGCTGCAGGTCGCTGCCGCAGGTGACAAGCACCTTGCGCATGTTTTCCACGGACCGACGGAACTCGGCGTCAAAGGTGTCGCGGATGATGTTGCCCTTCTCGTCCACCGAGGCCTGGCCGGAGACGAAGATCAGGTCGCCGACGCGGGTGGCCGGGCTGAACGGCCGGTGGGAAACCGGGGTATCTTTATCGCGGGGATAATGGATGGTCGTGCTCATGATGAAGCCATGATCCAGTGCTACAGTGCCGGGTTAGTCCAACCGTTTGTAGTGCAAGCGCATGAGGGCGACCGCTGGACATTAATGGTCCGCAAGGGACATTAAGCGCATAGGGCCCGCATCCCGGCCTAAAGTCCGGCTCGATTTCCGGCAGCGGAAGCGCTAAAAAGGAGGGGTTAAAAGTCGCCCCGCATTTATTTATGAGAGCCGCAATGGTCAGTCTGGTCGGCTGCATCATCATGCTATTCCCGCCGGTTCCCCTGTCGGCCCAGACGATGTTCTACATTCGCAATACTTTTCTGGAGGATCCGGCGGCAACTGCACCGACGACAATCGACTTCGACACAATCTCGACCGGCACCGATCTCAATCTCCAGACACTATCCGGCGTCACGTTCACCGCACTGGGCGCGACGCCTCTTGAGGTCATCACCGGCAGCAGCGGCGTGCGGTACGTCATGTCACCCTCAAGCGGCCTGAACATAGTGTCACCCGGCGGCAATAATCCGGCGCTGGAAGAAGATGACCTGCAGATCACCTTCGCCACTCCCATGCAGGCGGCAGGCCTCGACGTGGTTTTTGATGAGCCTGACGGCTACTCCTACGTCAGTGTTTCCTTCTACGGAGCCGCGGGCGAACTGCTCGCGCAAAATACCTCCATCCCCGCCCCATTCGGCGCTCCCGGCTACCAGTTTGTCGGCCTAGTCGCCAATCCCACCGGTCCCTTGATCACGAAGATTGTGATCGATGAGTATGATGGCTCGGCCAACGACGACCACATCGCCTTCGACAGTCTCGTCTTTGCCACCCCCATACCGGAACCCGCCACCATTGCGCTGCAGTTGCTCGGTGTGGCCCTACTGACCTTGTGGTGGCGGAGCGCGCCGGTTGGCCGTGCACACCGCCCACGGCCGTGACCCGTCGGAACCTGTCCGGGGTTTCACGCCTTGTCGCACCCGGGTTTAGTCCGGCTGCTGGGGTGAAATCCTTGGACTGCTAAGCAATCCGAGCCGGACTAATTATTTCGAGTCCACTCCTGCCATGGTTACTGTGGAACCATCCCCAAGATGACCTCCAAAGAACGCCTCCTGCGAGCTCTGGCTCGCAAAAAGCCGGACCGCCTGCCTGTCACCGTTCACCAGTGGCAGAAATACCATCTCGACACCTACCTGGGCCGCGTGGACGCGCTGGAGGCGTTCCGACTCACCGGGCTCGATGCACAGATCCAGTACTTCGAGGCCATGGGGCAGTTTTGGATTCCCGACGCCGAGAAATACGTCGTGTCCACCCCCGACTGGCGCGAGGAAGTCAGGGTCATCAAGGACGACCCGGACGACAAACTGCTCGACCACATCATCCACACACCGGGCGGCCAACTCACCTACAAAACCGGCGGCAACCGCACGACCACCTGGATTCTCGACTATCTCATCAAACGGCACGAGGACGTCGCCCTCATCGCGAAATACATGCCTGTGGCCAGGCTGAACCAGAAGGCCATCGCCACCGAATACGACCGGATCGGCGACCAGGGCATTTTGCGCGGATTTGTGTGGGGCGATCAGGCCGGGTGCTGGCAGCACGCCTGCTGCCTGATGTCCGAGGAGGAATTAATCCTCGAGGCCATGGACCATCCCGACTGGGTGCATTCGCTGTTGCGCGCCCTGCTGGAGAAGAAACTGCGCTTCATTGAGGAATCGCTGCGCGGGGCAAAATTCGATCTCATCGAAACCGGCGGCGGGGCGGGCAGCGACACGGTGATTTCACCGGCGATGCACGCCGAGTTCTGCCTGCCTTACGACCGGCAGATCCACGACGCCCTGCATGCCGCGGGTCACCGCACCGCCTACCACACCTGCGGCGGGATGATGCACATCCTCGACCTGGTGGTGCAAAACCGCACGGACGCCTCGGAAACGCTCTCGCCGCCCGGAGTCGGCGGCAACATCACCGACCCGGGAAAGGTGCGCGCAGCATTTGGCGGCAAGGTGGCGATGATCGGCGGGATGGATCAATTCAACATTTTGACTTCGGGCACGCCGGATCAAATCCGCGCCGAGACGCACCGGCTGTTTGAAGGCTTTGGCCGGGATGGCGGCTATATCTGCTCAGCCAGCGACCATTTCTTCGAGACCCCGGTGGAAAACCTCCGCACCTTCGCGGCCGCCGCTCGGGAATGCATCTATTGATCATTTAATGACTGATGCCGAAACCAATCCGCCGACGAGAAGGTTTGTGGTTTGGTCCTACGGCATCAAAGTCGCGGCCCAGGAAATACAGATCAGTCCGCTTAGTTATTCCTTCCCTTCATGAATAACCCGACCCAGACCTCCCGGCCCATGGTTGATGAACCGCTGCCGCAGCCCAAACGCTACGATGCCGTCGAACTCGAGCGGCTCACCGCGATGGTGCAGCAGCCTTCGCTCTTCTACTGGAAGGGTCCGCAGACCACGGCGATGATCGAGGGCTTCCGCCGCTATTATCCTCTGAAGCATTGCGTCCCTTGTTCTTCCGGTTCAGCGGCCTTGCACGTCGCCGTCTCCGCCCTGCGCCTGCGGCCGGGCGACGAGGTGATCGTGCCGCCGCTCAGCGACATGGGCACGTACATCGGGATTCTCTACCAGCAGGGCGTGCCGGTTTTCGCGGATGTTGATCCGCGCACCTACACCCTCGATCCCGCCGACGTGCGCCGCCGCATCACCGCCAAGACCCGCGCCATCATGGTCGTGCACTTCACGGGCAACCCCTGCGACATGGCCGCGTTCACGGCCATCGCCCGCGAGCACAACCTGGTCCTGATCGAAGACTGTGCCCAATCCTGGGGCGCACGCTGGCAGGACCGGCCCGTCGGCACCATCGGCGACTTCGGCTGTTTTTCCCTGAACGACTTCAAGCATATCGGCTGCGGCGACGGCGGCATCGTCGGCACCAACAGCGATAAATTCGGTCCGCACCTGAACAATTGGGCCGACAAGGACTACGGGCGCACTGAGGGCGGCCGCGATCCCGTGACCCTCGCGCCGAACTACCGCATCAGCGAACCGCAGGCCGCCGTGGCCGCGGCGCAGCTGACCAAGCTCCCGGACATCGTCGCGCGCCGTCACCATATCGGTGAATACCTGACCGCCAGCCTGGCCGGCACACCGGGTCTCCAACTGCCGCACGTTGCCCCCGGCAACCTGCACAGCTATTGGTTCTATCTCCTCCGACTCGAATTACCGCGCTTCAACCAACCGCGCGCGGAGATCGCCGCCGCCCTTGCCGCCGAGGGTGTGGCCTGCGGCGCGGTCCTGCTCCGGAAGGCCGCCTACCGCTGGCCAATCTTTCAGAACCATGACATTTTCGGCGGCACCTGGCCGGCGCGTGATGGCGGATGGACCACGATGGATTACCGGACGGTCAACTGTCCCATGGCCGAATCCATCCTCTCCGACTGCATGCGATTCCAACTCAACGAGGCTATGACCGAGGCCTACATCGACAAGGTCGCCCGGGCCATCCGCACCGTCCTCAAGCGGATGGAAAAATAGCTGGACCCGGATTTCCCAGCTAATCTGTCACCTGTGTCCTTGGACTTTGTTGGGCGAGAAGCTCAGACATAGAGTCGAGGGTTCGTGGATGGAGTTACGGGCGGCAACATCAGGCAGCGTAAGGAACCCAAATACATGGTGCCCAGAATGTGCGAAGACTAAACGAATCCAGAACCGCGTCGGAAAAACGTCTCCGGTCTCCATCCAGCATATGTGCGCGTTGGCCGTTAAGAGGAAAAGCAAATGCCAATCTGTATCCTATAAAAACAATAGTACGCATCTTCGTTGGAAATGCATTGATGGTTAACTTCGCCAAAATATCAGGCACCACGAGTTCGCCCGACGCAGAGGAATAGACGGCATGGTCCTCGCCCATGGCACGCATGTACATGATGAGCCGACCATTCGCGGCGTCAGCTTTGTTTACACATCAGCAATTTGCTCGGCGACTTTCATATCGGTCTGAAGCATAATACCTACGTTAGATGCTGGAATAGAACGCATATCGATACATGCAGATTACCAATGGTATGAGTTAAGCATCTCGCTAGAGCATCATGTACTTCGTGGTTCATAATACCCTTCGTCCGAGTTTGTTCTTAGGCGCAGAAAAGTCCGGCGGCCACGTCCACCGCGCAATCAGAGTTGTACACTACGTCTAGCCATGACGGAAAACTGGGTTGTTGTGATTTCAAGATTTTCCGCGTCGTATTGTGAATAGAACTGCGCCCCCCGCTCTGTGAGTCAGGTCGAAAAACGAATAATACTATGAATATCCCCTCGTCGTTCTCTCTGTTTTTGGGTGCGCGCTTCAATGCGGCAGTCGTTGCTTTGGTTCTCACACTCACGGCAGGGGCGCACCCTGTCGTTTCCACGGGGCTGCAAGCGTATTACCCGTTCAATGGAAACACCAACGACCAGAGCGGAAATTCGCTCGCCCTGACTCTTTCTGGGGCTGCACTGACCCCAGACCGTTTCGGTGTTCCGAACCAATCACTGGGATTCTCTGGTAATACCGCAATTGCTTCCCTCAATTACAGCCTAGCCAATAAAAGTTTTTCTGTGGGAGCGTGGTTCTATCAGCCAATATTCTCACCAACTGAAGGCGGTGGGTTTGCCCAAGGCAACGTTGGCTCTCCCGGTTTGGCTCTGCGCTTCATGACGGATTACTATTTTCAGAATAACCTTACATTTCATTTTTGGTACGACCCCTTTGATGTTTCCACAGCGGGGAGGAATCGCGCTAACTGGATTCATATCTTTGCAACGTTTGATAACATCACTCGGATACGGAAGGTCTATATCGATGGGGTCTTGGTCGCCACCAATGTTGCAGCTTATGGTTTCTCTGGCTCAGGCCCGTTGCAATTCGGATTCATGACCGGAAGCTTTGACGAAGTGCGCGTTTACAACCGTGCCCTCTCCGATGCCGAGGTTGCCGAAATTCATTCGAGTGAGCTTCAACAAAACCCACATGCCGATTGTGAGGCTTTGCTAGTAGAACTATTGGCAGAAGTTACCGCACTTAATGCTGAGAATAGCTCACTGTCGCAACAGCTCACATCGTTGAACCAGCAGATTACTGCTCTTCAAACCTTGCTAGCTCAATCCCAAGGCGAAAGTTCCGCATTACAGGAGCAAAATAATCAGGCGGCTGCCGGGTTGGATGAAATCTGGCGATTACTGCAACTCCCCCCGGGACAGCGCAGTTCAAGCGCAAGTTATACGGGGCCACTTGGCATGAAGGTTAATCAAATCATCAAAGCGCTTGTTTCTCCACCGGGGAAGACTAGCAGCAACGGAAAGTAACCCCCCTCCCGCTTGCAACAAAGCCAATACCATTCTTTCAAAGAGCATGACGGTGGGACCATGGTGTATCTTTGCTTAACCCTATTCGGATTTTCTTGCCTGCTATTTTTTGGAATGAGTAAGCATCGTTCAATATCGGGATGCTCCAAGTGAAGAAATCAGACGCTTACACCCTGCTGGCGTCTATCTCATGCACTGTCGTTCTCCTTGCTGGCTGCGCTACATCCACCCCCTCAACTTATGCCGAATGGAAGGCGAAACAGGAGGTTAAGGCACAGTCCTCTAGGATGCTGGAGGCCGCAAAAGACGTGGTATTTAAGCCCGCTCACGTCAATTGACCCACAGTGTAGCGCGTTGATTCGAGCTTACCCTCCTCGATCAACAGGAGCAGGTCGGCTTTTGGGTCGGTGACGCTGACGGCATGGCCAATTGACCTGGAGTAATGGGACATAAGCGCAGGATTGCCTCCATTTGTGTCGAAAAAAGCTACCTGTCTCGGTGGAAAAGTTGAAAAAACGGACATTAACCGGAAAGGCACAAAAAAGGGCCTACGCGATTTATTGCGTAAGCCCTTCTTGGTAAATGGTGGCTCGAACTGGAATTGAACCAGTGACACAAGGATTTTCAGTCCTCTGCTCTACCAACTGAGCTATCGAGCCAATTCAGAACAGGTGAGCAAAGGCTGCCCCCGTTGCGCGTCAATGGGAATTTCTCGCCCCTCAGAGCAATTCCGGCGGCACCCACAATTCACGCACCACAATTTCCGGCATTTCTTTGCCACCATCTGCATCGAGTCTGGCGTGGACCTCCCGACGGCGAGCCGGTGGCTCGGCCACAAGGACGGCGGTGCGCCCACCTTGCGGGTTTACGGTCATCTACGCCAGGAACACAGTTTTGCCGCAATCAAGCAGGTTCCAGTGCCGGGACCACTAGCACCATTTATGTCTGTGCTTAGCCTGGAAGAAAAACGTGGGTCCCCTGATTCAGGTTTGGTTGGACGGCTGCAGCAACCGGTGGATGACGTTCAGCAGATCCTCCGGCTTAAAAGGCTTGAGCAGAAACGCGTGCGCCAGCGTCTGGATCTGCGGGATTCCGTCGCCGCTGTCTGACTGCCCGCTCATGGCGAGGATCCGGGTATCGGGGTGCAGCTTCTGGAGCGCCTGGATCAGCCCCACACCGCCGAGCCGGGGCATGTCGACATCGGTGATCACGAGGGAGATTGCATCCCGCTGAGCCGAAAACTGCTCAAGGGCCTCCACCCCATCGACGCAGCCTATGGCGCGATAGCCATGTTCTTCGATGATACCGATGACGGTGTCACGAATGACCGCGTTGTCGTCCACCACGAGGATCATTTCGTTGCGACCGCTGGCGACGACACCCGGCGTGGCGTCCTTGGCCGGGGCGACTTCGCTTTCGATGGCCGGCAAATAGACGCGGAAGGTGGAGCCGCGCCCAACTTGCGTGTCCAAGGCAATAAAGCCGTGGTGACTGGCGACGATGCTGCGAACGGTGGAAAGTCCCAGCCCGGTGCCTTTGCCAACACCCTTGGTGGTAAAGAACGGTGTCCAGATTTGCTCCATTATCTCGGGTGGAATGCCCATGCCCGTGTCGCCGACTTCGAGCATGAGCCAGGCGCCCGGTTGGGCGCCGGGAATGGCCGCGGCCTCTACGGCGTCGAGCCTCTGGTTGGCCACTTTCAGGCTCAGCGTGCCGCCTAGCGGCATGGCGTCGCGGGCGTTCACGCACAGATTGAGCAGCACTTGGTGAATCTGCGTGGCGTTGCCCAACACTGGCCAGAGGTTCGTGCTGACCGCGTGCTTGAACTGGATGGACTTGGGGAACGTTCCGGTGATGACGCTGACAATGTCGCGCGCGATGTGCTTCACCTGGATGGACTGGAACTCGCCGACAGTTGTATGCACAAACCCCAGTATCTGCTTCACGAGCCCTGCGCCGCGTGCCACGCTCTGCTCGATGTGATCGAGCATCTTGCTATCGCGCGGATTCGATAGGCGAGGACGCAGCATCGGAGCGGCCATCATAATGGGGGCGAGCACGTTGTTGAGATCGTGCGAGATGCCCGCGGCCAGCATGCCGATGCCTTCCAAACGCTGCGCGTGCAGAAATTTCTCCTCCAGCTGTTTTTTCTCCGTGATGTCCTGGAGGGTGCCACGCAGATTGATCGGTTTACCGTCCTCCATCACGATGGAGCCCTGCACCCGCACCCAGAGTTGCCGCCCTTTCGCCGTAATAAATGGCGATTCCAGATCAAAGGACTTGCCGTGAGCGATCGTGGCTTGCATCGCGGCGTGGACGGTCCGCCAAGCCTCGGGAGGGTAGTATCGGGCCAAGTTTTCTAGCTTCTCCGTGGCATCAGCGACCTCGAGCTCGTGGATGCGCGCCATTTCTTTGGAAAACACGATCTCACTGGTTCGCAGGTCCATCTCCCAACCACCAACCTTGGCCATTTCAGCGGTGCGCTCGAGCAGTTGGGTGCTATAGAGAAGCTTTGCCTCCGCACGCTTGAGCTCGGTGATGTCAAAATTGATGCCGACCATACGGATAGGTTTACCGTCGGGGCTGCGGAATGTGAGGGAGCTGGCTTTGAGATGGTGGATGGAACCGTCCGGCCAAACGACGCGGAATTCAGGCGCATACTCGTGCTCGCCACGCAGTGCGGCCTGAATCTCACCTTCTGTCCGCACCTTGTCATCCGGATGGATGGTGTGCGCCCAGGTCTCGTAGGCACCGCCAAAATCCCCGCTTCTGAGGCCGTAGAGTCGATACATTGCGTTGTCCCAAACCAGTTCGTTTTTCACCACGTCCCAGTCCCAGATGCCGACATTCGCGGCGCGTGTCGCCAGATCCAAACGTTCAGACGCCTTCTCCAGGTCACGGTTTCGCAGCGCCAACTCCTCGGTCCGCTGTGTCACCACCGTTTCCAAGTGGAGCTGATGCGCCTTCAGTACCTGCTCCACCTCCATCAATTTGGTGACGTCAATCAGAGTGCCGGTCATCACCCGTGCCTTGCCGTCCTGATCACGGGCGGAAACGTTGGCCCGG
>CAZFHG010000062.1:0-1443 GCA_964518665.1 uncultured Opitutaceae bacterium
CCTGCGGATATACGTGCGGTCGACTTCCCGGCTGATGGAGGTGCCGTCGCCGCCGAGGGCTTTCAGATCGGCGGCGGTGGACTTGAGGCTGGCGATATTCTCGAGACGCTCATCCTCCGCATAGAGCATGTTGGCGTAGGCTTCCTGGCTCATCCCGAAGAGCGGGATGGTGTAGCGGTTCAACGCCTTGGCCGTCTCGGAAAAATACCGCTTCATGGCGACGGCGGACAGGCCTTTGGTGGTGTTGATGTCGCGTTCGCGGAAGACGGGCGGACGTTTTTCGCGCACCACGTAATCCGGCAGCCGGATGATCTGGTTGCGCGGCTTGTCGACGTCGCGCATGTCGGGCAGGTCTTCCTCGTCCTTGGGCGCGACCGCTTTGGGCGGATCGTATTTCGGCATGCCCGCGGCGAGGGCGGCGGCCACTTCCGGCGAGATCGAGCGCGAGCGTTTCGCTGATTCAGCCGTCGTACCCCCATTGGACTGCGCGGGCAGTCCTATGACGGTCAGACTGAACAGGGCGAAGACGAGTGGGGCGCGGTGAACCATTGCAGTATGGAAATTAGCCGGGCCCGCTGGTTCCGTGCAACCCGTGAAATGTTTTCTAGAAAAGGGCGTCCCGTAGTGCCGGTCTTCAGCCGGCACTGGTTTGTTGGGCAGAGCTGACGGCGTAGCGTGGAGAGCGCGGGCTGAAGCACCGCGCTACGAGTTGAGATCGTCAACCGAGATGTCGTAGTACCGTTCCCCGGGGATCAGATCAGGTATTTGTCGCCCGTGCCGTAGTGCTCGATCATGTAATCCATGTCCTTGTCCCCACGGCCGCTCAGGTTGACGAGAATGGTGCGGGGTTGCTCCGGGTCGGAGCGTGCGAGGCGCATGGCGTGGGCGACAGCATGCGAACTTTCCAGTGCCGGGATGATGCCCTCATTGCGGCTCAGCACGTAGAAGGCCTCCACGGTCTCCTGGTCGCTGGCGGTGAAATAGCGCACCCGGCCGGTGTCCTTGAGGTGGCAGTGCTCGGGTCCGACGCCGGGATAATCGAGGCCGCTGGCAATCGAATGCACGGGGGCGGGTTCGCCCTTGTCGTCCTGCAGGAGGTAGCAGCGGAAACCGTGGATGATGCCCTCGCGTCCGTAGGTCATGGAGGCGGAGTGATCGCCGATGGCCGGACCGCGACCGAGCGGTTCGACGCCATGGAGCTCGATGGGGTCTTCCAGGAAGCCGGCAAAGATGCCCATCGCGTTGCTGCCGCCGCCGACGCAGGCGGCGACGATGTCGGGCAGGTTGCCGGTCATCTCGATGATCTGGTCGCGGGCCTCGAGGCCGACGACCTGCTGAAAATCGCGCACCATCATCGGGAAGGGATGTGGTCCGACCACGGAGCCGATGCAGTAAATCTGGTTCACCGGGTCCTGGACGTAGGCGGTGAGTGCGGCATCCACG
>CAZFHG010000062.1:1453-3734 GCA_964518665.1 uncultured Opitutaceae bacterium
AGCGCAAAGTTGGGCTGGTCGCCGGTCAGCGTCTTCAGGAAGGCGACGATCTGGCCGTTTTCCTTGTTGGAGAACTTCTTGCCAAGTTGCAGGCGGCCCATGACATCCACGGCTTCCTTCAGGGTCTTCAGGCCGTGCGTGGCGGGGATCACCCGTGCGCCGAGGATCTTCATGCGGGCGACGTTGGGCGCCTGCTTGGCGATATCCACCTCACCCATGTAGATGTCACATTCGAGGCCAAAGTAGGCGGCGGCCGTGGCCAGGGCCACGCCGTGCTGGCCGGCCCCGGTTTCGGCGATGAGCTTTTTCTTGCCCATGTAGCGCGCGAGCAGGCCCTCGCCCATGCAGTGGTTGAGCTTGTGCGCACCCGTGTGGTTGAGGTCCTCGCGCTTCAGGTAGATTTGCGTGTGGCCAAGCTTCTTCGAGAGACGCGCGGCATGATAGACCGGCGTGGGCCGGCCCTGGAAGTGACGGCGGATGCGGCGGAGCTCCTCGATGAAATCATGGGAGCGCGACACCACCTCATAGGCCCGGCGGACCTCGGTCAGCGGCGCCTCAAGGGCCGGGGGGACAAAGCTGCCGCCATACTTGCCAAAGAAACCGGCGGCGTCGGGGGTGAGACTCAGCGACAGTGGTGTATAGGCTTGGCTCATGGTCAATGGCCTGCCGGGCGGTGGGAGGCTTGGCAATCGGCCGGTGGTTTTGGTCCCCGGAATCGCAGAAAATGCGCAATGATTGACAAGGCGTGAGGAACCGGAAGCGGAGACGCGGGCGGGGATTAAGCGCGAAGACGCAAAGACGCCAAGGTCGGAGCGAAGGTGGGGCTGGGAGCGTGGCAAGACTACGCCGATTCGTAGTGCCGGTCTTCAGCCGGCACTGTATCGAGGCGTCCTGCGGTCGTGGAACCGCACAAGCGCGGGCTAAAGCACCGCGCTACGTTTTGAAATGTCTCGCCTACCCCCGCACCTGGCCGTTGCCGGTCACGAGGTACTTGTACGAACAGAGTTCGCGCAAACCCATCGGGCCGCGGGCATGGAGGCGGTCGGTCGAGATGCCGATCTCGGCGCCGAAGCCGAATTCGAAGCCGTCATTGAAACGGGTGCTCGCGTTCCACATCACGACGGCGGAGTCCACGCCAGCCTGGAAGCGGCGGGCCGCAGCCTCATCGCGCGTGATGATTGCGTCGGTGTGGCCCGAGCCGTCACGATTGATGGTGGCGACGGCCTCGTCGAGCGAGTCCACGACGCGCACGGCCATGACAAGATCGAGGAACTCGGTCGTGAAGTCCGCCGGAGTCGCGGCGCTGGCGGCGAGGCCGGCGCGGGCGAGGATGGCTGTGGCGCGGGCATCGCCGCGGAGTTTGACGCCCTGGGCGATCAGGGCGGCGGCGACGCGGGGCAATAGCGTGTCGGCGACGGCCGCATGCACGAGCAGTTGCTCGGCGGCGTTGCACACGCCGGGGCGCTGGGTCTTGGCGTTGACGGTGACCTTTTCCGCGAGCCCGGGATCGGCCTCCTTGTCGAGGTAGACGAAGCAGACGCCGGTGTAGTGCTTGATGACCGGGATGGTGGAATTCTCGGTGACGTACCGGATGAGGCTCTCGCCGCCGCGCGGGATGAGGCACTGGATCAGCGTGTCGAGCTTGAGCAGGGTGTTGAGCGCCGCGCGGTCGGTCGTGGGAATAAGCTGCACGGCGTCGCCCGGCAGGCCGGTGGCGTGGAGCGCCTGCGTGATCAGCGCGGCGAACGCGCTGTTCGTGTGGAAGATTTCCTTGCCGCCGCGGAGGATGCAGGCGTTGCCGCTCTTCAGGCAGAGCGCGGCGCAGTCGATGGTCACATTCGGGCGCGCCTCGTAGATGATGCCGATGACGCCGATGGGGACGCGCACCTTGCGGATCCGCAGGTCGTTGGGCCGGACCGTTTCCTCCAGCAATTCGCCGACCGGGTCGGGGAGCGTGACTACCTGGCGGACGGACTGGGCGAGGTGGTTCAGCCTCGATTCGTTGAGCTCGAGGCGGTCGCGGGCGGCGGGGCTCAGGGCCTGGGCTTCCGGCGAGAGCAGGTCCCGCTGGTTGGCCTCGAGCAGGATGAAATGGGAGGCGTCAATCAGGGCGGCGATCTTCTCGAGGGCGGCATCCTTCTGCGCGGTGGACGCCACGGCCAGGGCATGCGAGGCGGCGCGCGCACGCCGGGCGAGCGCGGTGACAAGGGTGGCGAGATCAGCGGACATGGGAGATCTCAATGTCTCGCAAAGCCGCCCCGGCGCAAAGGGAAAATACGAT
>CAZFHG010000062.1:3834-17500 GCA_964518665.1 uncultured Opitutaceae bacterium
CCGGCACTACGTCACTGCCGCCTCACTCGAACAGCCGGCCCTTGTTGAAACGCCAGATGGCGATGGCCATGACTCCGGCGGTGATACCCCCGAGGATGCCGAGGATCGGCAGGAGCTGGACGAGTCCGTGGCCGGCCCAGAGGACGGAGCTGAAGCCCTCCATGGACCAATACACGAGGGTGAGTTTGCTCAACTGCTGGATGAACACGGGCATGATGCTCACCGGGAACCAGGCGCCACCGAGTGCGCTCATCAGGAGAATCAGGAAAGTGGCGAGTCCGCTGGCGGCCTCGGCGTTGGGCGCGACGGCCGCCAGCAGCATGCCGAACGCGGTGCAGGTGGCGGCGGCAAAGATGCAGACCACCATCAGCAGCGGCAGGTGGGGCAGGACCTCGATCCCGAAAAGCAGATTGCCGGCGAAGAAAAGCACGACGAGCTGCAGCAGGCCGATGCAAATGCCGTAGAGAAATTTGCTCCAGAGGATCTGCGCCCGGGTGACGGGGGAGGCGAGCAGGCGCTGGAAAATGCCCAGGTCGCGTTCGCGAAACAGGCCGGTGGCCGAGGCGCTCAGGGCAAAGAGCAGGAATTGCATCGCCCAGCCGCCGACGATGCGGGTGGCGCCGGGACTTTTCACATTCGCGCCGACGACCTGTTCGGTGTCGATTTTGACCAGTCGCGAGAAGAAATCGGGCGCGGCCCCGGATCCGGCCGGGCTGGCGCCGCCCGTCGTCGGGCTGGCGTCGGGCTCCGTGTCGAGGCGTCGCAGCGTGAGGTCGCCGGCCTCGATGTCGCGTTGGATCGCGACGGGGTCGCCTCCGAAAGTGTCCGCGATTGTGCCGGAGATGCGCCGGTTGAACTCTTGGGCGCGCGGCTTGCCGAGGGCTTTGCGAGCCTGCGCCTGCAGCGACTGGCCGAGCAATTCCGGCACGTTGGAGAAGATGGCCTTTTGGAGGATGCCGTTGACCGTCTGCGTCTCAATGTCGTTGCGCGGGTTCGAGAGCACGCGGAGGTGCAGCCCGATTTCGTCCTCGCGCACGACGTCCGCCGGAATCACGAGCGCGAAGCGGAAATCGGGATCGGCCTCCTGCATCAGCGTGCGCAGGTCGGCTTCGGTCAGCGGCCGCCGGGTCTTGTCGGCCTGCACCTGTTCGGTGATGACGTGGAAACTTTTTTCCGCGCGCAGGGCGTCCACCAGCCGGGCGGCGGCGGGGTTGGTGCTGGCATTGACGATGGCGAAGGGAATGCCGGTGGGGCCGGAGTCCTTGCGGTTGACGCCGAAGATCTGGCCAAAGAGGTAGATCAGCGCGAAGGGCACAATAAACGTGAGCGAGACCGCGGCCTTGTTGCGGAAGAAATTGGCGAAGTCCTTGCGGAGGAGAACGAGAATGGAGCGCATGGAAACGGGAAGTCTAAGGGGTAAGTTGAAGTTTAAGAGGTGCGAGGGCGGTCGGTTGTAGCGGAAACTTAATCTTCAACTTTCCACTTCAACTGGCCGAAGGCCCATCATTCCCGCAGCGTCCTTCCGGTCAGGTGGAGGAACAGGGCTTCGAGGGTGGGGCGCTGGCTGGTGAAGAGGCGAGGTGGCAGGCCGTGGGACTCGGCGAGGGCGAAGAAGGCGGAAAGCTTGCAGTCGGCGCGCGGTCGAAAGCGATGCAGGCCGTCCTCCGAGTTGAGCTCGCCCCGCGCCGGAAGCTGGGCGGCAAATGCGGCGGTGGCGGCGGTGTTGGGGAAGCGGATCTCCTCTTCAAAGGGCAGGCGGGCGAGCAGTTCGTCCAGCGTGCCGAGCGCGTGCAGCCGGCCGTGGTCAATGATGCCAATGCGCGAGCAGAGGCGCGTGGCCTCCTCCATGTAGTGGGTCGAATAGATGATGGTGAGACCCTCGCGGTTGAGCGATTCGAGGTATTCGAAGATGGCGTTGCGCGACTGGGGATCGACGCCGACGGTGGGCTCGTCGCAGAGAAGCAGTTTCGGCCGGTGAAGCAGGGCCGCGACGAGATTGAGCCGGCGCTGCATGCCGCCGGAGTAGTTCTTCACCGGCTCGCGGCGGCGGTCGGTGAGCTGCACGGCCGTGAGCGCGGCGTCGATGCGCTCGCGCAGCACGGCGCCGCGCAGGCCGTAGAGCGAACCGAAGATGCGCAGGTTCTGGTCGGCGCTGAGCTCGGGGTAGAGCGCGACGTGCTGGGGCACCAGGCCGAGGCCCAGGCGGGCTTGGGCGCTGGCGACGGAGAGCGGCTGTCCGTCCAGCGTGAGGGTGCCGGCGTCGGGCGCGCGCAGGCCGGCGACGAGCGACATCAGGGTGGATTTGCCGGCGCCGTTGGGCCCGAGGAGGCCGAAGAATTCACCGCGGGCGATGTCGAGCGAAACGCCGTCGAGGGCGGTGAGGGAACCGTAGCGTTTGGTAACCAATTGCAGTGAAAGCATGGGCACAGGGTGGCCTGACAGTGGGGGAAAGGTTGCAGGCGGGTGGCTGGAACGGGTGTAGGGAATACACAATTTGCGCCGGGGCGGGAGCCTATTATGGCTGTGATTGGCGCCGGCCGGTTTGGCGTTGCGGTGGGAACCGAAGCGGAAAATCTCGGCGTAACGTGAAACCGCATTCGATCGCCGACGCCCGGAGCTACCTCGCTGAATTTTCCCGTCTGGCCCGCGTGGACTGGCCGGAGAACCGGACCCTGAACGTCGTCTGCCACGGCCACAGCGTGCCTTCGGGCTACTTCATGACGCCGGAGATCCGGACCATGAAATCCTATCCGCACCTGCTGCACGTGGCGCTTGGCAAGCGGTTTCCGCATGCGGTGATCAATGTCATCGTGACTGCCATCGGCGGCGAAACCGCCGTGCAGGGCGCGGGTCGATTTGCGGCCGATGTGCTGCCACACCGCCCCGACGTCATCACCATTGACTATGCCCTCAACGACCGAGGTGGCGGCCTCGAGGCGGCGCGCCGGGCCTGGACAGTGATGATCAAGCAGGCGCAGGTGGCCAAAGTCCCGGTGCTGCTGCTGACGCCGACCCCGGATCAGGCGGCGTCGCTGTCCGATCCGGCCGATCCGCTGGTGCAGCATGCCGCCCAGGTGCGTGCGCTCGCGGCGGAGCATGGCGTGGGCCTGGTGGACAGCTTTGCGGTGTTCCGTCGCCGGGTGGCGCGGGGGGCCAAACTCGCCACCTTGATGTCATCGGGCAACCACCCGAATTTCGCCGGCCACAAGCTCGTGGCGGCGGAGTTGATGAAGTGGTTTCGGTGACGACTGCAGCCTGACGGTGTGGCCCGGTAGGTCAGCGCGCTTGTGTTCGCCCAACCCGCGCCCGCCAGCGGGCTGGCCTACATGTGGGTCTTGCTCATGGAGCATTACCCACAGATGAGCCGTAACGATGCAGTCAGCGAGTAGGCCGGGAGCTTGCTCCCGCTCTGAGAGCGCCAGCAAGCTGGCGGCCTACCGGAAGCACGATTCGTTTCCGCTAGCCTTGAGGTAGTTCAGCGTCGACTGCATCGTCTCGGCAGTGACCATCGTGCTCCGTCAGCCATAAAACCCCATCTCACCCCTTCAACAGCGCATCCGCGGCGGCGCGGACACGGGGCCAATGCACATCCGGAATGGCCGCGCCGAGGTGCTGCACGGTTTCGCAACCGAGCAGGGAACCAACAGCGCCGGCGGCCGGCAGCGAGGCACCGCGCAGGTGGCCGTAAAGAAAACCCGCGGCCCACGAATCGCCGGCCCCGGTGGTGTCCACCACGCGTTCGGCGCGGACGGGTTCGATCCGGTGCAACTCGTCTTTCCGCGCGATCCACGCGCCGGCCTTGCCCATTTTCACCGCGGCGATGCCGCCGAAGCGCGCGATCTCGCGGGCAAAGTTGGCGTAGTCATCGCTGCGCTGGAACAGCGCGCCGGCCTCGTCCTCGTTGGCGAAGACGACGTGCACGCCCTCGCGGAGCTGGGCAAAGATCCAGTCGCGGGCGACGTTGACGACCTCGAAGGACGCCAGGTCGATGCTGAGGGTGCAGCCGGCCGCCCGGGCGGTGCGTACGACCTTGTCGGCGAGGGCGGGGTTGAAGAGCAGGTAGCCCTCGATGTGGGCGTGCCGCGCGCCGGCGAAATCGGCCGCGGTGATCTCGTCCGGATGCAGGGTCATGGCCGCGCCGAGGTGGGTGCGCAGCGTGCGCTGGCCGTCGGGCGTCACGAGCGAGAGGCACCGGCCGTTGGGCAGCGAGGCGCGCTTGAAGCGCGAGCCGTCGCCGCCGGCGGCGATGAAATTGCCGAGATAGGCCTCGGCCGTGGCGTCGCCGCCGATCTTGCCCAGATAGGTCGTGCGCAGGCCGAGCCGTGCGGCGCCCAGGGTGGCGTTGGCTGCGGAGCCGCCGGGCATCATGGCGATCTGGCCGCCGGCCTTGCCCACGAGCGTCGCGATGTCGTCGTGATCCACGAGGATCATGCCGCCCTTTTCGCCTGCGACATGCGTGCGGAGAAAGTGGTCGTCGACGTGTGCGAGCAGATCCATGATCGGATTGCCGACACCGATGAGTTCGAAGGCGGGAGCGGGGGACTTGTCCATGGAGGTGCGGAAGTGGCGGTCCGGTTGATGCGGCTCAGGAGGTGACGGCAAGGCTCGTGGCGAGGATGGGTTCGTCGTCCACCTCGATCACGATCGAGTAGTCGCCGGCCGCCGGGAAGGAGAGGTTGCGGATTTCGTTGATGAGGTTGATCCGCTGGAGGGGACCGGGTGACTCGAAGGTCCGTTCGAGCAACAGTTGCATCTGCGTGGGATCGACTCCGAGCAGGATGCGGATCTTGTGCGGGCCGGACGCGCAATCGGTCAGCGTCATGAACCAGATCATGAAGGGATGGGTGACTGGAAAGCGGTGGGCGCGGATGTTGGAGAACACCCCGAGGATGGTGTGCTTGCCGGTGGCGGGATCGAGATGGACGCCGTCGCAGGTAAGCCAGGCAAGCAATTGGGCTTTCGATTGCATGGGGTCAGTGGGACGTGACGCGCAGGGCGGGGCAAATCATTTTGCTTGGAGCGGACCGCTGCGGCCGGCTTAACGGGCCCATGGAAATGCTGCCCATGATGCTGGACTCGCTTGCGGCCTACCCGTCGTGGTTTGTCGTGGCCTGCGTGACGGTCGTGCTGGCCGCGGGTCTCTGGGCGCTGGTCAAGGTGGTGAAATGGATGATTTATGCGCTCATGGCCCTGGTGATCCTGGGTGGTTTCACCCTGATGGCCTGGCTGCTGGTGCAGTGAGAAAAGTGCAGGAGGTGGCGGAGTGATCCGAGGCGGGCTGTGTTCGTAGTGCCGGTCTTTAGCCGGCACTGGCGCCCGGGCAGGTGCACAGCGAATGAGACGTGAGCAGCGCCGGCTGAAGTCCGGCGCTACGCTTCGGGTGCGGTGCAACTATTGCGGGCGGGCCGCCCGCGCTCCCAGGGGCAGGGCGGCTCACCGGGGACGGTTCGCCCTACCTGATACAGGTTCAAAACTTGAGGAACGCTAATCTGCGCTAATCTTGCGCTAATTGGGACCAAGCCATCCGGACCACGGATTCAGAGATTAGCGTAGATTAGCGTTCCCCTGATCGGAATTTCAGGTCGCAACAGAGGGGGCTGAGGCTGAGTTCGTTTCGTAGTGCCGGTCTTTAGCCGGCACTGGCGCCCGGGCAGGTGCACAGCGAATGAGACGTGAGCAGCGCCGGCTAAAGCTCGGCGCTACGCTTCGGCTGCGACCGCACTCCGGCGGCTGGCGTCACTTTCCTCCTGTCGCCGACAGCACGATGATCGGATCCCAGAGGATCGGATCCGCGCTTTCCTGGCCGGTGCGGCACGCGACAAACCGGATCACATCGCCGGCCGCCACCGCCACGCTCTCCAGGCGGCACTCCACCGTTTTCTGCTCATCGGACTCGACCCCGGTCCAACCGTGGGCCGGCCAGATCTGTCTGTCGTTGTGCAGCACTTTGACTCCGACGGACCGGCCGTTCATCGCACTCGGATCCTTCCGAATTTTGCCGCTGATGGTCAGCGTGCCGCGCTCGGGCACGACGAACACGCGGGCGACGTCCGACGACGCGCCGGGCTGCATCCAAATGCGGCCGATGCGTGCCTGCCCCGAACCGCTCCACAGTCCCTCGTAGCCATTTTTCGTCCAGCGCAGCGGACGGTAGGGTCCGTCCACGAGCGTTTCCTCGTACCGCCATTGGCGCCCGCCCTGCACGGGGCCGTATCCGCCCAACGCCCGGTAGGTCGCCGGCTCACCCTCAGCCAGTGCCGCCACCGTGAGACCGCTCCGGTTGCCGTCGCCATCTACGGTGCGCACTTCATAGCGGGAGTTGATGCGCTGCCTTGGGTCGCCCGCATAATCGAAATAGAAGGTCCCCTTCGCCGCCCGCGCCTGCACGGCTCCGTCCCGCAGGATCTCGTAATACGAAACCCAGTTGTCGTCGCCGGCCGCCGCCCACTGCACCTCCACGCCCTGGATGCCAAGGTTGGTGCCGATGCGCTTGGTGGCATGGGCTGATGCCGCCGGCGCCACCTGGTCCGTCCCCGCGCCGGGATGCTTCGGCAGATTCAGGAAGATCAGCTCGCCGGGTTGCACGGTGGCGAATGCGACACCGTTTTCCATGAGGTCGGCGCCGGTGCGCCGGGCGCGATAATCCGACTTGGCGCAACGCACATCATACTCGGCGGTGCGGATCAGGCCGCGCGGGTGGACGACCACGGGTTTGGCGGAGACGGCGTCGAGCCGCACGGGCGCCGGCAGTTTCGCATATTTGAAGCCGAGGCGATCGGGATGCCCTTGCGTCATGTCGATCTCCGCCGAGGCGATCACTTGCCTGTCTTCCGCCCGGACGATGCTCAGGCGGTATCGCCCGGTATTGTCCGAACCTTGCACGTATTCGTGCCGTATGCGGCTGATCAAACCCAGTTCGGTGATCACCAGCGGTTCACCGGCCGGCTGGATGGCCATGCCGAAAAAACGGTCCGTCGCCGGCCGTACCACGCCGGGCTTGGCGATCCCCGTGGCATACGATGTGTCGCCGGTCGCGGCCTGGTATTTGAAGTTCAACGGCCCATAGACCTCGTTGCCGGACCCATAGTAGCGGGGTGCGCCGTCAATCGGATCCTGGTAGATGCCGGTCTCGATGACCGCGGCATGGGTGGTGGACAACTGGCACATGATCATGGGCACCCCTTGGAAGCCGTCCCGTTCGCCGCCACTGAGTCGCTTGGCCGTGATGAAATACGTCGGCGCTGCCTTGGCGTGCTTGGCGATAACGATGCCCTTCGAGCCGTCGCGATTCATGCGCTGGAAATACCACACCGGATCATCGTTGCTCACTTCCGGCCGGAACACATGGCCCCAGCGCCCGACCACACCCTGGGCGCGCAGGAAGTGGTACAGGTCCCAGTCCTGCCGGATCGACTCCACGTCGGCGCCGTCGCCGGGATCGCGATACCAGCAGGGATTCATGCCCAGGTGGATCCGGTCCGAGGCGGGGCGGTAGGTGGTGTGATCGAAGTCGACGATGTTGTGGTACTTGTCCGGCGGGATGAGCAGTGACGTGTAATATGAACTGTACGGACCCACGCCGCCGTCCGTGTATTCGCCGGAATCGCCGAAGCGCGCGATGTCGTAGCTGATCCAGCGCCCGCCGCCGATGCAGGTGTCCATGCCGCTTTGCTTGAAAGTGGTTTTGAATTTCTCCAGCAGCCACCGAAAGTTCTGGTCCGCCGCGAGCAGGCCCGTGTCGTTCGCGCTGTAGGCCACCTCGCCGTCAAAGCGCCATTGGAAGTCGCCCCATTCCCTTACGCCTTTGGCCAGAACCTCAAACTGCCACTCCACCGTAGCCCGGATCGACTGATCAAGCGTGGTTCCGCCAGGCAGGATCCAATCCGGATGCGCCTGTCCGACCCGCGAGGTCGGCGTGGCCAGTTGGGTGGGGAACCACAGCAGCCATTTCATGCCGTGCTTGGCCACGTACTCGTTGGTCAAACGCCATTCCGGCCCTTGCCAGGTGCCGTAACGGTCATACCAGCCGGCGTCGTCCCACAGCACGTCACCGCCGGATTCGCGCAGGAGGTCGGTGTAGCGGAGGTTGTCCGCCAGGCGCCGTCCCCAGTTGTCGCCGCTGGGCGTGCCGCCGTCGCCCACGTAAGGCATGCTCCAGTCAATGACCCACCGGGTCCGCGCAAAATAATCGTCGTTCGTGTGCTCCCACAGGTACTCGTACTGCCAGTCGAGGAGCGCATTCCCCAACTCGTCGAGATTGCCGGTGAAGGCGCCGATGAACGCCTTCGGGGTTTCAACGTGCTGCCCCGGCTCCAGCATCTTGGCGTAGCCGGCAACTTTCAGGATGATTTCGCCGCGGCTGCCGGTGGCCGGGTCGAATCCCGCCTGCAGCGTCCAGTGCCCCAGGTAATCCCAGCCGGCCATGATCCCGTCCTGTGTCCGGCGGTTGCGCTGCACCAGCAGGGGCAGGTAGTTGCTGTACCAGCCATAGGGTTGCTGGCCGACCTTGCTGTCGAATTCGCGGCGGTAATCGGGCGACATCGGCTCGGTCTTAAGCAGCTGGCTGCCGTTGAAATTGCCGCCGCCCGTGACGTAGGAGAGTTCGAGCTCCGCCGCTTCGTCGGCCAGCAGGTTCGCCGCCAGAAAGGAGGGCTCCCCAATGCCGACCGCCTTCGCGCCGGCGTTGGTGATGGTCACCCATTCGCGGATGATCGGAGTGCCCGCGTAGGCCACGTAATGTTTTTCCACCACGAGGGACTCGCGCTGGAGCTTCAGGTCGAGCTGCCATTGTCCCGGGCCGAGCTGCCGGGTCTGCTCGTTTAGCAGCGTCCATCCGCCGGACGTCCCAGCGATGATTGCGCCGTCGGCACTGAACCGGAATTCGGGTGAAGGCTGGGTCGCCGCGACATACTCGCGGCCGGAAGCCAGGTTGCGGAACGAGGCCAGCGTTAACCGCCCAGCTTCCAGCCGCACCATCTTCCGCACGGCCCCGGTGTCGAGGATCCACTCGTCGGCCTTGCGTTCGATGACGGCGGCGGGAAGCACAGCGGTCAGGAGCATGGCCGGGACAAACATGAGACGCAGCGAACGGCGGAGATTGATCTTCATGGCGGGCGGGAAATGCCGGGCGGGTCGCGACTACCTGGGTGCGCGAGTATCATCGCGTCCGGACCGGCCGACACAACGCCACCAACATCCTATCCGTAGGAGGCCAACCCTCTTTCTCTTTCCTCTTTATCTTTCTCTTTCGTCAGGGATCGAGAGCGAAGCATTTTGTAGGGGCGCACCTTGTGTGCGCCCTTGGCGCATCATCCGCGAAATGAAGTCGCTCGGGCGCAGTCTAGCTGAGCCCCTACAAAATGCCTCGCCTGCTGCTCGAGCATCCTGGGGTCGGACCTCCGATCCGGGAGAAAGAGAAAGATAAAGAGGAAAGTGAAAGATCCTGACCTTTTCCGCCCAAGCCTCGCCGCTTGCCTCCGGCTGACGCACCCGGCACAAAGCAGCGGATGCCCGATACCCGCCCGACGATTCTGGTCGTGGAAGACGAGCCGCCCATCGCGGAGACCATCAACTATGCGCTGAAGACCGAGGGCTTTGCGCCGCTCTGGAAAACGACGGGCCGCGAGGCGCTCGCGGTCCTGTCGCAGCAGCCGGTCGCACTGGTCGTACTCGACATCGGCCTGCCGGACATGAGCGGACTCGACGTCTGCCGCGAGCTTCGACGGCTCAGCGCGGTGCCGGTCATTTTCCTCACGGCCCGCAGTGCCGAGGTGGACCGCATCGTGGGGCTCGAGCTCGGCGCGGACGATTACCTCGCCAAACCGTTCAGTCCGCGCGAACTGACGGCGCGAGTAAGGGCGATCTTGCGCCGCACTGGTGCCGGCCCGGTCACGGTCGCCAAGGCGTCCGACGGAGTTTGGCACCATGATGCCGCGCGCTGCCGGATCAGCTACCGCGGCCGGTTGCTGGAACTGGCGCGCAACGAATACCGCCTGCTCGCCGTGCTGGTGGCGGCCCCCGGCCGGGTGTTCAGTCGCGATCAGCTCATGACCGCGGCGTGGGACGATCCCGGCGCGGCGTTGGACCGGACGGTGGACGCCCACGTCAAGCTGCTCCGTGCCAAGCTGCGCGAAATCGCCCCCGAGTCCGACCCGATCGTGACGCATCGCGGACTGGGCTACGCCCTGCGGGAGGAAACGTGAGCCTGCGACTCCGGCTTTTGCTCGTGCTGCTGGCGATCTACTGCGCCGGCGGATACTTCATCGCGCGGTGGACGCTGGACCAGATCCGGCCGCGCTACCTGGAGTCGATGGAGGAATCCCTGGTGGACGTCGCGGTGGTGCTCGCCTCGCAACTGGAGCAAAACACGGCGCCGGCCGGACCGGAGGTGGAGGGGCTCCGCACCGCGTTTGCCGGCGCGCAACGCCGCGAATTCGAGGCCCTGATTTTCTCGCTGCACAAGACTGCCATTGATCTTCGGGTCTATGTCACAGATGCGCAGGGCCGGGTGCTCTTTGATTCGACCGGCCGGAACGAGGGCCGGGATTTCTCGCGCTGGAACGACGTCGCCCGCACCTTGCGGGGCCAATACGGCGCGCGGTCCACGCGCGACGTGGAAAACGACGATGAGACGCAGGTGCTCTATGTCGCCGCCCCGGTCCGCCATGAAGGCCGCATCTGCGGTGTCGTCACGGCGGGCAAGCCCACCCGCGGCATCAACACCCTCGTGGCGGCGGCGAAGCGGCGCATTGTGATCGGTGCGGTCGGCGGCGGCATTGTCCTCCTGCTCGTGCTGTTGCTCGTGGCCGCGTGGGTGATCGCCCCGCTCGAACGGCTCACCGCCTACGCCCGAGCGGTCCGCGACGGCCGGCCGGTGGTGGCGCCGCCGCTCCCGGGCCGCACGCTGCGCGACCTGGGGACGGCGTTTGAGGAGATGCGCGACGCGCTGGAGGGCCGGCAGCATGCGGAACGGTACACTCAGGCCATGGCGCACGGCGTGAAGGCGCCGCTGGCCGCCATCCGCGGCGCGGCCGAATTGATGGGTGAGGACATGCCCGCGGACCAGAAGGCGAAGTTTCTCGACAACATCCGCAGCGAGGCCGCGCGCATCCAGCAGATCATTGACCGACTGCTGGAGCTCTCGTCGCTCCAGGCGCGCAAGGCCCTGGGCCGGACCGAAAGCGTGTCCGCCCTGGAACTGGCGCGTGAAGCGGCGGCCGCGGTGCAGCCGGCGTTTGCGGCGCGGCGGCTGCATTTCCTGCTGGCGGGCGATGAATGCGTTTTGAAGGGCGAGCGCGTGCTGCTGCGCGAGGCACTCGTCAACCTGTTGCAGAACGCCTTGGATTTTTCCCCGAACGAGGGAGAGGTGACACTGACCGTGCGCAGCGGGAATGGCCGCGTGGCGTTCAGCGTGGATGATCGCGGACCCGGCGTACCGGACTACGCGCTGCCGCAGATCTTCGACCGCTTTTATTCGCTGCCGCGGCCCGAGACCGGGCGTAAGAGCACCGGGCTCGGCTTGGCCTTGGTGCGGGAGATCGCGCACCTGCACGGCGGAGAGGTTGCACTCGCCAACCGCGAAGGCGGCGGCGCCGTGGCGACGCTGTGGGTGCCGGCGTAACTCGTAGTGCCGGTCTTTAGCCGGCACTGGCGCTGGGCAGATGTGACGCGAATGAGGCGTGAGCAGCGCCGGCTGAAGCTCGGCGCTACGAAGGCGGATGTAGCTTCGAGACGCGCAAAGCGGCTTACCGGCGACGGTTCGGCCTGCCTGATAGAGGTTCAAACCTTGAGGAACGCTAATCTGCGCTAATCATCGCTAATTGGGATCAAGACATCCGGACCACAGGTTCAGAGATTAGCGTAGATTAGCGAAGATTAGCGTTCTCCCAGGGTCATCCACCCCACGATTTCACCCTCCCTTCATCACCCTTTCACAGAGTTCTGGCAGCATCGGGCCATGAACCCTCCCCTCCAGCCTCCCGTCATCCAAACGCCGGCCCGCCGCCGGCTATCGGTTCTGCTCAAGATTGCCGGCATCGGCCTGCTGATTGCGCTCCTCCACATCCCGCTGTTGATGACGCATGGCGTGCTGCGCGAGCGGCAGAATTACCAGACTCAGGCCAAGGAGGAGATCGCCAGTCTCTGGGGCCGGCAGCAACTCGTGACCGGCCCGGTGCTGGCCGTGCCCTACGCGTACAAGGCGTGGGTCACCCGCAGCAAGATGGTCGGCAACGCGGCCGTTCAGGTGGGCGACTGGGAGCTGACGAACGCGACGGCGTACTTCCTGCCGGAAGCGCTCGCGGTCAGCGGCACGGTGGACCCCGAGGTGCGGCAGCGCGGAATTTACGACACGGTCGTGTACAACACCCGGATCAAGCTGACTGGATATTTCCAGCCCGACTTCACGGTGGCGGGGATTGCGGCGGAGCGGATCGACTGGGAGAAGGCCCGTCTGCTCTTCGGCGTCTCGGACCTGCATGGCGTGCGTTCGGTGGATCCGGTGCAATTGGGCGAGGGCCGGAGTGCGGGTTTTGAATCCGTCCCCGACCAGTTGCTGCCCCTCGCGGCGAAGGTCGAAGGCCTGAAGTCCGGGGGGAAGCTCGAGTTTGACTTCAGTGCGAACGTGCAGGGCAGCGGGCAGTTGAAGCTCGCGCCCCTCGGTCGGAACACCACCGCGACCCTGCAATCCAAGTGGGCCGCGCCGTCGTTCACCGGCGCGGCGCTGCCCGTCGCCCGCACCGTGGGCACTGACGGCTTCACGGCCGAGTGGCAGAGCGCACATTTCAGCCGCGGCTTTGCGCAGACCTGGACCGACCGGCTGGCGAGCGGGCCCGACGTGCTGGCCCGGATCACGGCCGCCGGGTTTGGCGTGGATTTCATGCAGCCGGTGGACGCCTACTCGATGGTCGAGCGTGCGCAGAAATACGGCGTGCTCTTCTTCCTCCTCGTTTTTGCCGTCTTCTTCCTGTTCGAGGTGACGGCGGCGCTGCGCATTCATCCGCTGCAGTACACCATGGTTGGCGCGGCGCTGTGCCTGTTTTTCCTCGGGTTTCTGGCGCTGTCGGAGTTCTGGTCCATCGCGCTGGCCTACGGGGTTGCGGCCGGCGCATGCACGCTGCTGGTCACGGTCTACTCGTGGAATTTCCTGCATACCGGCCGGCGCACCCTCGTGATCGGCGGCGGCCTGTCGGCGACTTACGGCTACCTGTATTTCGTGCTGAAGTCGCAGGACTACGCGCTGCTCGCCGGCACGCTGGCGCTGTTCGCTACGCTGGCCCTCGTGATGTTCTGCACCCGCCGGATCAACTGGTACGAGCTGGAGCTGAAGTGAGGGAGATGGGAGCGCGGGCGGTCCGGCCGCATTCCGCACCCAAACCGATCAATCCGCAATTAACCGCAAAGAACGCAAAGAGCACATGGAACTGGAAATTTCATGGCTTTGCGTTCTCTGCGTTCCTTGCGGTTAAAAATGTTTGGGCTGACTTCCGGGTAGCTACGAGCGTGAGCGAGTGGACGTTTGTCTCACGTAACCTGTGATCCACTCGCTCACGCTCGTAGCTACAATATTCAGCCCGCCGGGCCCTGGCGGTCGCGGGTGACTTTCGCCAACAAGCCGGGGAGTTCGTCCTTGGTGAAATCGTTCATCGTGTGCACGGCGCCGGCTTCG
>CAZFHG010000063.1:0-17441 GCA_964518665.1 uncultured Opitutaceae bacterium
GTCCGGAGGCCGGGCGCTACCCATGTGTAAACTTTGTGGTGAAGCCAACGTTGGCTACTACCTCGGAAAGCGCGGGAGATTGGGGATGAAATGCCGCTGGGCCGCAGCCACAGTATTCCCATGCCCCAAGCCCCTGCCGATGCCCACCCCCGCCTGACCCGTTGCCTCGATGCGATCGCGGGCCGCAAGGTGGACCGGGCTCCCCTGCATGTGCCGGCGATCGCCTGCAGCGTGGCGTCCGAGATTCTCGGTCGCCCGGCCCATACCGGCACCGGTTCGCTGCGCTACGGCGAAGTGGCGGCGTGGGCGGACGGCGAGGCGGCGCATGCCGATTTTGAGGCGCAATTGATCGAGGACGTCGTGGCGATCCATCGCGCGCTGGATGTGGACGTGCTGCGGATGCCGTGGCGCATGAACGAGCGACCCGATGCGCGGATTGACGAGTATACCTTTCGCTTCGGTTCGGAATCGGGCGAACACACGATCTGGCAGTATCATCCCGAGACGGCGGATTTCAGCGCGGTCTACGAATCGCCGCGGCTGGTGGCGCCCGAGGTCCGGTTGCAGCGGCAATTGGAGAAACTGGAAAAAATTGCCGCCGATCCCCTGCCGGTGGCGCGGGCCGCGCTCGTGCCCGCCGTGGACCTGTGGCGGAAATACGGGAGCGAATTCATGGTGCGCAGCGTCGGCGCCGGCATCGGCGTGGGTTACGATCCCGATGACCTCGAACTCATGGTGACGGAGCCGGACCTGTTTCGTCGCAAGACCTCACTGCAGGCGGATTACGCCATCGCCGTGGGGCAGGCGCTGCTGGAGTCGGGCATGCCACCGGTCATGTCGGGTGGTGGCGACCTCGCGGGCACGCAGGGTCCGATCTATTCGCCGGCGATGTTCCGTCACATGGTGCTGCCCGGTTATGTAAAGGCACTGAAGGAACTGAACCGGATGGGCATCCATTATTTCTTCTGCAGTGACGGCAATCTCTGGACGCTGATGGACATGCTCTTCGGCGAAGCGGCCATTCCGGGCTACGGTGAGATGGACCGTGATGCCACGATGACGGTCGCGGCGGTGCGGGCAAAGTTTCCCAAGATGGTCATCTGGGGCAATGTTTCCTCCTCGTTGCTGATGGACGCTTCCGTGCCGGAAGTGCGCGAGCAGGCCCGGGCGGCGCTGGCCGAGTCGGGTGGCACGGGCTATTTCCAAGGCTGCTCCAACGCCATCGTGCACGGCACGCCGGTGGAGAACGTGCTGGCCATGCTCGAGGTGCGCTGAGGAAAGATGTGGGTAGGGCCCAGTCTCCCTCCTTCGCCTGGCCTACGGAGGGCAGGCCGGACGGGCCGTTGGCTTGCCGCGTGCGATCGTTCCACCGCCCGTCTGGAGGCCGGGTGCTACCCATGCGCATACGTTGTGGTGAAGCCTACTTTGGCTACTACCTCGGGAAGGGCGGGAGATTGGGGATGGAATGCCCGTGCGCAGCAGCCAGTGTTTCATCATGACCTCAAGCATGGCTTCCCCGTCCCCCCGCCTGAAGCGCTGCCTTGCCACCTTGGCCTGCGAGCCGGCGGACCGGGCTCCGCTCTACACGCCGGCGATTTCGTGCGGCGTCGCGTCGGAAATCCTCGGCCGGCCCGTGCACACCGGCACCGGGTCGTTGCATTACGCCGAGGTGGCCGCGTGGGCCGACGGCGAGGCGGCGCATGCGGAGTTTGAGGCGCACCTGCTCGAGGACCTCGTGGCCGTGCACCGGGCGCTGGACATGGACGTGCTGCGCATGCCGTGGCGCATGAATGTGCGTCCCGACGCGCGGATTGACGAATACACGTTCCGGTTCGGACCGGAATCGGGCGAGCACAGCCTCTGGCAATACCAGCCGGCGACCGCGGACTTCAGTGCCTGCTACCAATCGCCCCGTTCCGATCCGCCCGAGGTCCGGTTGCAAAAGGAACTCGCCCGGATGGAGGCGACCGACCTGGCGCAGATGGCGCAGGCGCACATTGCCCCGGTGGTGGATTTGTGGCGGCGGCATGGCGACGAATTCCTCGTGGTCGGGGCCAACCTGCACATCGGCGTGGGCCTCGATCCCGAGGACATCGAACTGATGGCGATGGAGCCGGATCTGATCCGTCAGCGGTGCCTGCTGCAGGCGGACCAGCTCATTGCGATCGGCCGGGCGCTGGTCGCGGCGGGATGTCCCCCGGTGATCTTTGGCGGCGGTGATCTCGCGGGCAACATCGGGCCGTTTTATTCGCCGGCGATGTTCCGCAACATCGTGCTTCCCGGTTATGTGAAAGCCTCGGCCGTGCTGAATCCGCTCGGCGTGCATCACTTCTTCCGCAGCGACGGCAACCTCTGGTCGCTGATGGACATGCTCTTTAGCGAGGCGGCCATTCCAGGTTACGGCGAAACCGACCGTGATGCGACGATGACGGTCGCGGCCGTGCGGGAAAAGTTTCCGCGGCTGGTCATCTGGGGCAATGTGTCGTCGTCTTTGCTGGCGCGAGGTACGGTGGAGCAGGTCCGGGCGCAGGCGCAGGCGGCGCTCGATGAGGCCGGCGGCCGGGGCTATTTCCAAGGCTGCTCGAATGCGCTCATCCAGGGCACACCGCTGGAGAATGTGCGGGCGATGTTCGCGGTGCGGTGAAAGAGTAGGGCTGGTCTTTAGCCAGCCCTAACAGCGCTTCATCCGCGGTGTGACGTCCTAAGGGCAGGTCAGATCTGCTCACTGTAGCCGCCCTCGTTGAGGCCGGCTACATCACGGCATCGCCGGATACTGGTCCGAGAACCGCAGCCACGTGTCGGATTCGACCTCCGGGGCGTTGGACCGGACGATGTTCAACGTGACCTGCAATTCGATGAGCGCCTTGGTGAAGGCGGGGCGGAGGGATTTGTCGCCCTTGAGCACGGCCGTGCGCAGGACGCCGGTGGTCATGGGCTCGATGCGGACGAGTTCGTAGATTTTTCGGGCCATAGGGCTGCATTCGGCGACGGGGCGGTGGAATTTCGGGTAATGCTCGCGCCGCAGGTAATCGAGGGTCATCAGCACGGTTTTGCCGCCTGCGCCCTTGCCATAAAAAATCTCGTCGGGATAGGTGGCGGGCAGCTGGTTCTTCCAAGTCCACACGGCGCCGATCTTTTTTCCCCAGCCCTTTTCGCCGGGCTGCTTTTCCGGCAGGTCAACGACGTCCCAGAGATTGGGCAGGTCCTTCTTGCGGTCGGCAAACACGAGGCAGAGACCGACGTTGCGGACAAAGGCGTGGGCCTGCTTGAGGGTGCGGACGCGGGCGCGGGACGGGGCGGGTTTTGTATTCATGCGCTGTCCAGGGCTCGCAGGGCTGCGGCGGCGCCAGTATCGGTGGCAAGGACGGCGAAGGCCTCGCGCAGCGACTGCGGCTCGCCGCGCAGGGTCATTTCATGGAGGGCGGTGTTGACGAGCGAGGTTCGCTGCGGGCCCGGCAGGCGGAGCAAAAATCGGACCCGCTGGCCGAAGGCTTCATCTTCCCGGGCGGCGATCAGCAAGCGGGCGATCTCTTCACGGTGGTCTCCGGCCGGGCCGGAAAACAGGCGGCGGAGCTTGGAAAGCTGTGACATTTCGCCGGTTGGAATAAGTCCTCGGGCGATGAAATACAATCATGGCATGGAATGCCATCAAGTTGGCCGGCTCGGAGGAGGGGCGAGCTTGGGTGTGCTTTGAAATGCCGATTCGGCAGGTCGGCAAGCTTGCTCGCGCCCAACTCGCGCCCGCCAGCGGGCTGCCTACCGCTTCTGGTCTGATCGGGATTTCATAAACACGCCCAGGCTCGTTTCCACTTTCATTCCGGGTGCAGCCTAGCTGCAGGAGCGGCTTTATGCCGCGAGGTTGCGCTACCCATCGCGGCGTAAAGCCGCTCCTACAGTTTGATGGACGAGGTGCCGGGCGACTGACTTACAACCCCAGCATGAAGTTGAACGTCTGGTCGTTTTCGCCCGGGAGGGCCTCGTGGCCGTAGTCGGGGTAGATGACGTGGGACTTCTTTGCGGTGATCTTGTTGTAGGCGGCGAACTGCGAGGACGGCGGGCAGATGGTGTCCATCAGGCCGATGTACATGAGGACCTCGCCCTTGATGCGCGGGGCGAGATGCTGGCAGTCGATGTAGCCGAGCCGGGTGAAGAGCTCGGTCTCGCGCTCGTGGCGCGGATCGAACTGGCGGAAGAAGGTGCGGAGTTCCTCGTAGGCATCCTTGGCGAGATCCATTTCCCAGACGCGCTGGTAGTCACAGAGGAAGGGGAAGATCGGGGCGGCGCGCTTGATGCGCGGTTCGAGCGAGGCGCAGGCGAGGGTGAGGGCGCCGCCCTGCGATCCGCCCATGGCGCCGACGCGGGTGGCGTCAACCTCCGGCAGGCTCATCACGACACGCGCGAGCTGGGCGGTGTCGAGGAACATCTGGCGGTAGGCGAGCTTGCGGGGATCGGGGTCGTCGAGTCCGCGGATGATATGGCCGCGATAGGTCGTGCCGAGCACCGACAAGGAATCCTGGGAGCGGCCGCCCTGGCCGCGGCAATCGAGGGCTGCCACGCAGAAGCCTTCACCCGACCAGGCTAGCCGGCTGGTAAAGTCCCCGCTGTTGCCGGTGTAGCCGTGGAACTGGAGCACGGCGGGATTCTTGCCAGAGGATTTTTTCGGGCGGACGTATTTCGCGTAGACCCGTGCGCCGCCCACTCCGGTGAACCAGAGGTCGAACGCCTCGCTGTGGCGCGGGGTGATCGCCTTGGACGGCACGAGCTCGGCCTTGGGATCGGTCGCGTCCAATTCACGCAGGGCCTCGGCCCAGTAGGCGTCGAAATCGGCAGGGCGTGGATTGCGGCCCTGATATTGCAGCAGTTCGGGGAGCGGTTTGTCGATGAGGGGCATGGGAGGTCGAAGATCGGAGTTGGGAGATGGGAGTTCGGACGGAAAGTGAATCGGACGCAAGTCGGGGGTGAGGTCTTGGGGCATGTTTTCAAACAGGGGGCTTTTGTTCGTCACTCATTCCGGCCCGAGCACCGGTTTTGGTTTGTCACCAAGGCCCGCCGGCGCGTGAGTCGGAGCATGAAAGTCGCCTTCATCAGCGGGACGAGCATCGTGAACTCCACGCTCTTCGCGGCGTGGGATGTGCGAAAGATCCAGACCGACCACGGCGAGGTCACCTACAAGACCAGGGGCGACTTCGCGCTCATCAACCGGCACGGCTACGCGTTTCCGCTGCCGCCGCATTCCATCAACTACCGCGCCAACATCCGCGCGCTGGCCGACCTCGGGTTCAAGGATGTGGTGTCTTTGAACTCCGTGGGCTCGTTGAAAAAGGAGCTGCCGCCGGGCACCTTCGTCTCATGCAGCGACTACGTGGGCCTGCAGCAGGGTCCGGCCACCTTCTTTGACCATGAGTTGAAAGGCGGCGCGCCGGGCATCGCGAACAACCTCATCCCGCGGCTGATCAAGGAACTCGCGCCCGAATTCACCATTCATCCCGGCAAGGTGTACGTGCAGATGCGCGGGCCGCGCTTCGAGACCAAGGCGGAGATCCGCATCGTGCAGCATTGGGGCGACGTCGTCGGCATGACCGCGGCGCACGAGGCCGACCTGTGCACCGAGGCGGGCCTGAACTACAACAGCCTCGCATTGATCGACAATTATGCGAACGGGCTGGAAGGCACGGAGATCGACTTCGCGAAATTCAAGGACCTCGTGAAGGACAACCAGGCGAAGGTGAACCGGCTGTTCTCGCGGATGCTGGAGATCCTGGGCTGAGCGACAGGCTGATTAAGCGCGAAGACGCGAAGGCTGCCTTTGGGTAGCGCCCGGCCTCCCTCCTTCGCCGGGCCTACGGAAGGCAGGCCGGAAGGGCGAATGGGTGCGCGCAACTCAAACGCGGTCCGTCCGGAGGCCGGACCCTACCCAAGGCAGCATGCCTGCGGGATTGACGCTGGCCGGCAACGGCGGCGGGATGGGTGGCATGAAAACCATCGGCGTGATTGGTCTCGGCATCATCGGCGGAACCTGGGCGCGGCACTACGAGGCCGCCGGGGTGCTCCGCGGCGTCTGGAACCGCACCGCTCAGCCGACCTTTCCGCAATGGCAACCCACGCCCGAGGCAGTGGCCACGGCGGCGGATGTCGTGCAGATCGTCGTCGCGGATCCGCCGGCGGTGGAGTCAATCATCACCCGCATTTTGCCGGCGCTCGGCCCGGGCAAGGTCGTGGTGCAGTCGAGCACCATTGATCCCGCGAGCAGCACGAAATTTCTCAAACTGGTGACCGCCCGCGGGGCGCGCTATCTCGAGGCGCCGTTCACGGGCAGCAAGCCGGCGGCGGAGGCGAAGCAGACGGTTTACTACCTGGGGGGCGATGCCGCCCTCATCGCGGAGCTTGAACCGCTCCTCAGTCTCGTGTCCGCAACGCGCTTCCATATCGGCAGCAACGAGCAGGCGACGACGTTGAAGCTGGCGATGAACCTGAACATCTCCGCCCACATGCAGGGACTGTGCGAGGCCCTCACGCTGGTGCGGCGGGCGGGCGTGAGCGACGACACGTTTTTCAGCGCCCTCGGCAAGAACGTGAGCTACTCGGGCGTGACCAAGCTCAAGGAGCCCAAGCTCCGCACCGGCGATTACGCCCCGCAATTTTCCGTGAAGCACATGCTCAAGGACATGCGGCTGGCTTCGCGCATTCCCGGCGGGGAAACCATGCCGGTGCTGAACGCCGTCCGCGACCGACTAGCCGAGGCGGATCGTGCCGGTTATGCCGACCAGGATTTCTCGGCGCTGATGAAGCTGATGGGGTGAGTTGCTGCAGGGCGGGAATTCCGATCCCCGCCTTCGTGCCCTTCGGTGCTGGAATCCAATCTTTCTCGTTCTCTTTATCTTTCTCTTTCTCCTGCCTTGGGGATCGGCGAGCGATTGCGACCGAGGGCGGTCGCGCTCCCAAGCGGGGTTCGGTGACCCCGCCCTGCATCCCAAACCTTACCCTCAGCGGGCGATCGTGGACAAACTGCATTGCCCCGATCGGAAATAGGGGAGAGGAAATGAGCATGGACCCGATTGTCGCCGCCCGCCTGCAACGCGAAGTGCAGCGCACGCATCCGGACTACGTGGTCTACGTGCCGCGCAGCTTCGACAGCTCCACGCAGGATACGGGCAACGAGCACTTTCTGGTCTCGGAACATCCGCAGGGCGGGTTGTTCGCGGTGTGGACCCAGAGCTCGTACGAGGGCAAGCCGGACCAGCGCGTGGTCTTTGCGCGGAGCCGGGACCAAGGGCAGACTTGGACGCCGCCGAAAATCCTGGCCGGGCCGGGCGAGGGCCGCGGCATCGCGAGCTGGCAGTTTCCGCTGATCGCTAAATCCGGCCGGATCTACGTCTGCTACAACCGCTACACCGGGGTGCACGATCTGTTCATGAGCACCTGCGGCGTCATGGGCGCCATCTACAGCGATGACGGCGGCGAGACGTGGTCCAGGGAGCAGATCGTGCCGATGCCGCGCACGCAGTGGGACAGCCGCGATCCGAAGATTCCCGCAAACTGGATCATCTGGCAAAAGCCGCAGCGGTTTTTTGGCGGCCCGTACTTTGCGGGGTTTACCCGCTGGGTGAGTCCGGAAGTGTCTGGTCCGCGGCGGATGGATGTGTGGTGGTCGAACGCCTCGGTGGTCGAGTTCATGCGCTTCGACAATGTGGACGCCAACCCCGAGCCCCGGGACCTGCAGATCACCTATTGTGCGACGAACGGGCACGCCCTCCGGTATGGCCACATCGGTCACCCCGACGTGAGTGTGGTGCAGGAGCCCGCGATCGTGCCGTTGCCGGACGGCCGCCTGTTCTGCGTGATGCGCACCAACGCCGGGCATGCCGTGTGGTCGGAATCACCTGACCGCGGCACAACCTGGACGCAGCCGGTGGCCTTGCGCCAGACCGATGACCGCTTGCCGCTGCCGCATCCGTGCAGCCCGTGTCCAATCTACGAAGTCGCCCCGGGCGAGTACATTTTCCTCTTCCACAACCATGACGGCCACATGGGCGGCTGGGGGCCGATGAAGAGTGAACAGCATAGGCGTCCGATCTGGCTGGTACGGGGCTTGTTCCGGCCGGGTGCGAAACAACCCGTGTGGTTTTCCGAACCGCAGTTCCTGATGGACAACGGCGGCGTGCCCATGCTCCGCGCCGATCTGGCCATGTATGCGAGTACGACGCCCACGGACGAAGGGTTGATCCTGTGGTATCCGGAGCGGAAGTTCTTTCTGCTGGGGAAGCACATCCGCCGCAGCTGGCTCGCGGAGATGGCGGTGCCGGAGCGGGGTGGGGAACGCTGAACGCTTAACGTTTAACGCTAAACGTTTAAGTGCCGATCCAAGCTCTGTAGCTACGAGCGTGAGCGAGTGGGGGGATTGGCCGTCGTGGCGTTTGTCCACTCGCTCACGCTTGTAGCTACTTTCCGGCCATTGAGCGTTCAGCGTTAAATGTTGAACGTTAAACGTTACGCCGCCCGGCGCCGCGGTCTTTCCATTTGCGGAAACGCGGCGGTGCCGTACGCTGGCGGTCCATGAGCGACTTTGTGCAGGCGGAGCAAATCACCGGGGCGAAACAGACACTGGACCGGCTGCGCGCCAACATGCGGCAGACGATCAAGGGCAAGGACGACGTCATCGAGCAGGTGCTCATCTGCGTCGTGGCCGGCGGCCACCTGCTGATCGAGGACCTGCCGGGCGTGGGCAAGACGACGCTGGCCTACTCGCTGGCGCGCTCGATGGACTGCCAGTTTTCCCGCATCCAGTTCACCAGTGACCTGCTGCCCAGCGACGTGACCGGCGTGGCGATCTATGACGAGGCCACGAAGGAGTTCGCCTTCAAGCCCGGTCCGGTCTTCGCGAACGTGGTCCTCGCCGACGAGATCAACCGCGCCACGCCCAAGACCCAGTCGGCCCTGCTCGAGGTGATGGACCGCGCCCGGGTGACGGTGGACGGACAGGCGCATGCCGTGGGCTCGCCCTTTTTGGTTTTTGCGACGCAGAACCCGGTGGACTACGAGGGCACCTTCCCGCTGCCGGAGAGCCAGATGGACCGCTTCCTGATGCGGCTGCAGATGGGTTACCCGCAGGCCAATGACGAACTGGAGATCCTCCGTTCCACCCGCACCGGCTACGATGCGATCCGGCTCAATGCCGTGGCCACCCGCGAAGACATCCTGCGGCTGCAGGCGCTGGCGGCGCAGGTGTTCGTCGAGGACAGCGTGCTCGACTACATCCTGAAGATCGTGGCGGCGACGCGCACCGAGGCGGATTTCCGCGCCGGCGTCAGTGTGCGCGGCGGACTCGCGCTGCGCACCGCGGCCCAGGCGCGGGCGCTGGCCAACGGCCGGGACTTCGTGCTCCCCGACGATGTGGCGGAACTGGTTGCCCCGGTGCTGGCGCACCGGCTCGGACTTGTGCGCCAGACCAGCGATGCGCTCGAGGAGCGCCGCGCGGTCGGCGCGATTCTGAAGCGTATCCTCACCCTCATCCCGTCACCGGTTTGAGGAGGGTAATTCCCTTCCCATGCCCGCCAGCCTGACCACCCTCGAGCCTCTCCGGAATGGCGCGGCCGACTGGTCGGGTCCCGGTCATGGCGGGCGCAAGCCACGCTTCACCTGGAACCGGCTGCTCTGGGCGCTGGTGTTTCCGCAGCGGGGGCAGCGGATCATGCTGACCGTGCCCGGGACCCTGCTGACGCTGCTGTCGCTGGGCATCGGCTCGGCGGCCTACAACTCCGCCAACAACATCCTGTTCATCACCCTTTCGCTGATGCTCGCCTGCCTGATTCTCAGCGGCGTGCTGTCGTGGCTGAATTTTTCCAAGGTCCGCTGGCGGCTGCGGTACACGCCGCCGTGGCGGACCGGGCAGACCGCCGTGGTCGCGGTCGACCTGGACAACCGCAAGCGCTTCCTGCCCACCTACGGGCTGTGGTTCGATCTCGCCGCCCGGCCGGCGGACCTCGCCCCCGCGAAGGCGGAGAGCACCTTCACGGCCAAGGGCCGCGATGTGCGGGCCATGCTGGCGAAGGCCGGCCAGACCGGCTTGGGTGCCCGGCTGCACCTGGGCACGCGCCTTGATCCGCAGGGCAGCGCGCAGGTCGAGTGGACCCTGATGCCGCCGCGGCGCGGGCTGTGGCGCATCGAGCTGGCCGGCGTGGGGTCGCTGTTTCCGTTCGGATTTCTCAGCAAGAGCCTGGCCACCGAGGCGGCGCACGAGGTGACCGTATGGCCCGCGCCGGTGGAGTACCGCCGGCACGGGGCGGCCGGCGCCCAACGGCCGTCCGGCGGCGAGCAGCTCGAACGCGCCGGCAGCGGCGGCGATCTCCTCTCGCTGCGGCGCTACGCCACCGGGGATTCGCATCGGTTGATCCACTGGAAGGCCAGCGCCCGGATCGGCCAGCTCGTGGTGCGGCAGTTCACGGCGGAGAGTTCCGAGGGCTATTCCCTGTGGCTGCGCACGGATGCCGCGCTGTGGACGCGGCCCGAACAATTCGAACTCGGCCTCAGTCTCGTCGCGACCCTGGCGGAGGATCTGTTCCGCTGCGGGCAGCTGATCCGCGTGGCGATTGACGACGGGGCGCCGCTGGCCGTGCGCAGCGTGCACGACCTGGAGGCCTTCCTCGACCGGCTGGCCGCGGTGCCGCCGGTGCCGGAAGGCGGACGCGTGCCCGAGCCCGGCGTACGGAGCGAGCGTGGCGCATTCCTCCCGGGCAGCGGAAACCGCAACCTGATGACCTTCGCGCCCGACGGGGCGCGCGGGGTTGTCGCCTATGTCGATGGCACCAAAGCGGCCTCAGCTTAATCCCGAGGAACTCGCGCAGCTCAAGTGGCTGCTCGGCGGCCTGCTCGTGCTGCTGTCGGCCGTCACGGTGCTGTACATGGAGATCGATGCGTGGACGCTCACGGCGGTGACCGCCGTGGCGGTGGCACTGGCGATCGCGCGCCCGACCCTGCCGGCGCGCGTGCCGTCCTGGGTGCACCGGCTGGCGTTCCCGGCCATCGTGATCTTTTTTGCGGGGGACCTTTACCTCACCAAGGAAGTGCTGCCGCCGATCGTGCGGCTCGACATATTGCTGCTGCTGTACCGCGGCATTAGCTACCGCAAGCGGCGCGACGACCTGCAGATCATCGTGCTTGGACTGTTTCTCATCGTGGTCGCGGGCGTGCTGACCGTGTCGCTGGCGTTTGCCGCCCAGATCCTCGCTTTCACGGCCTGCGCGCTCGGTTTCCTGCTGGTGATCACGCTCACCGAGGTGCCGCCGGGCAGCGACCGGACGGCGACAGTCGCCACGCAGACGGACGGACCGCCAGGCTGGGCGGTGCATGCGCATTGGGGGCGTTTGCTGCGCAGGGTGCGCGAGGTGCTGGACTGGCGGGTGGTTGCATTGGGTTCGCTTTTGTTCATGGGGGTGGTGGCCGTCTCGGCCCTGCTGTTTCTGGCCATCCCGCGGTTTCAACTGGAGAACAGCCTGTTCCTGGAACGGTTCATGACGAAGAAGGCCCGCACGGGGTTTTCCGACAGCATCAAGTTTGGCGACGTTACGGACATCCAGCAGGACGACAGCGTGGCGGTGAGCGTGGACGTGTCGGACCCGACCCGCATTCCCGCCCAGCCTTACTGGCGCATGGTTGTGCTGGACGATTACCGGGAGGGCTCGTTCCGGATTTCACCGGCGCTGCGCCGCGATACGTTTTCAGCCGAGCGGTCGGATGCGCAATTGCGGGGCATCGCGCGGGCGCGGCGCGGAGAGCCCGTTTACTGGACCTTCTACCTGGAGGCGGGCATCAGCCGCTACCTGCCGCTGCTCGGGACGTTTGAGATGCTCCGTTTTCGCGAGCGGCAGAATTTCCGCTTCGCGGACCGGCTCGGCCTGGTGGCGCTGCGGGACGAACCCGTGTCAATGACGGCGTACCGCGTCGAGGGCATGACCCAGGCCGGGGTGCTGCCGGATCCGGGCCTGGCGAACCGGCTGGGCAAGGCGGCGGATCCCGGGGCGGCGGAAATGCCGCAACTCCGGCTCCAGCTTTCGGCACCGGACCGGGCTGTGCTGGCGCGGGTGGTCGCCGAGATCAGGGGCGGGCGCGACCTCGGAGCGGATGAATTTGGCGTCCAGGCCAGTGCCTGGCTGGCGGCACGGCACGGTTACGCGCTGCAATCGCGGGTGCCGGCCGGACCCGGCGATTCGCTCGTGCGCTGGCTGGATTCCCGGGAGCCCGGGCATTGCGAGCTGTTCGCCGGGGCGCTGGTGCTGCTCGCCCGCGAGGCCGGCCATCCGGCGCGCATCGTCACGGGTTTCAAGGGCGGCGCCTGGAACGGTTTCAGCAACAATTTCACCCTGCGCAATTCCGACGCCCACGCGTGGTGCGAAGTGTTCGACACCGCGTCGGCCAGCTGGCGACGGGTGGATCCGACGCCGGGAGCCGTCGCGGCGGGGGCTGAGCAGACCGGGCCGGCGACGGCGGGCCAGGCGGCGCGCGTGGACCGGAGCTGGTCCGCACGCCTCGATAGTCTGCGGGTGTTCTGGTACCGGCGGATCGTGAATTTCGACCAGCGTACACAGGAGGAGACGCTGAAGGCGGTGAAGACCGCGACGCAGGAGACGGGCCGGCGGTTCCGGGAGGCATTGGAACGCGGGGTGGCGAGTCTCAAGGCGTGGCTCGCCTCACCCTGGGATCTGGCGCGGGCGGGCCGCTGGCTGGCGGTGCTGACCGCGCTGGGTGGATTGGCGTGGCTCGGGTGGAGATTTCGTCCGGCGATGTGGCGGCTCATTCGCGGCCGGCATGTCCGGCGCGAGGATCCCGTGCGGCGCAAGGCCGGTCGCTGGCTGCGACGGCTGCGCGGATGGGACACGGATCCCGCCGTGGTGGCGGATTTGCAGCGGCTGCGTTATGGCGCGCCGGCGGGCTGGCCGGAGCCGCTGGAGGTGTGGCGAAGGGCGCGGCGAGCGGCGAGGATTGCGCGGGCGGCTTCTGGAAAACGCTTAACGCTTAACGTTTAACTTTTAACGCATAAGGACTGCACCGTTTGACGTAGCTACGAGCGTGAGCGAGTGGGGTGTTATCGTTCGGAGCGTTAGGTCCACTCGCTCACGCTCGCAGCTACACTCCGGTACTTGAGCGTTCAGCGTTAAGCGTTAAACGTTGAGCGTTCCTCGCTCCACTCCGCCTCACTCCGGCGTCTTGATCGGGATGAACGGCGCCATGGCGGGGCGGTTTTTCTTTTCCCACCAGGTCTTCAGGATGGCGTGAGCCACGGGCACGGCGTAACGGCCGCCGCCGGTTTCCTCGCCGGGGGTGTCGCCCTCGATCATGACGGCGATGGCAATCTCGGGGTGCTCGACGGGGGCGAAGCAGATGAACCAGGCAAAGTTGATCGTGCCCTTTTCGGTGCGCTTCTGGGCGGTGCCGGTCTTGCCGGCGATGCGCAGGTCAGCGATGCGCATCCACGGCTCGGCCAGGATTTTCGCCGTGCCGGCTTTCTGCGTAACCCGCTCCATGCCCTCGAGCAGCGCGGCATGGCCCTCAGGGGACAGGCCGGTGGGATCAGTCTTGAGCGGTGCTCGCTTGGGGTCGTGAATGAGGGTGGGCAGCGTGTGAATCTGGTTGCGGGCGACCGAGGCGACGAAGGCCGCGACCTGCAGGGGCGTGACGCTGAGAAAGCCCTGGCCGATGGAGAGGTTGGCGGTGTCGCCGGGGAACCAGCGCTCCTTTTGGGTGCGCAACTTCCAGGCGGGATCGGGGACAATCATCGACTGGGACTCGTGGGCGAGTTCGATGCCCGTCGGCCGGTCGAGGAGGAAGCGGCGCGCTTCGGCGGCAATGAGCTCGGGTCCGATCTCGAGGCCGTATTTATAGAAGAAAACATTGCAGCTCTTCTCTACGGCGGTGCGGTAGTCGATCAGGCCGTGGGCATGGCCGTCGTGGCAGGCGAAGCGTCGGCTGCCGACGAGGAAGTAGCCGGGGCAGTCCACCTTCGCGTCGGGCAGAATGGCCCCGCTGCGCAGGCCGGCGATGGAGGTGAGGATCTTGAACGCCGAACCCGTGGCATAGGTGCCCTGGATGGCGCGGGGGTACCAGGCGCCCTTGGCGTTGATCTCCGCGGCCTTGGCGGCGCTCAGGCGCGGGGTGAAATCGTTGAGATTGTAGTCGGGCTTGCTGGCGAGCACCAGCACCTCGCCCGTCGCGACATTCAGCGCCACGGCGGCGCCGGCCATCTCGGTGTCGGTCATGACCTTCTCGGCGGCCAACTGGAGGTCAATGTCGAGGCTGGTGGTGAGATTTTTTCCCTGCACCGGCAGACGCCGCTCGAGCGGCGGGTTGATTTTGTAGCCCGAGGGATCGACGCGGAAAATCGTGCCGCCGGGCTCGCCCTGCAGTTGCGCGTCGTACTTCTGCTCGAGGCCGGCGCGGCCGACGCTGCCCTTCATCTTGAAGGTGGTGAGGTCCTCGCCGGGGAAATCCTGCGCCTCGAAGTCGGGATCGATGCCCACGTAGCCCAGGGTGTGGGCCGCGGCGGAGCCGTACGGGTAGTAGCGGGTGCTGGAGGTGTAGACCTGCAGCGGCGACTTCACGGGGAGGCTCTCGAGCAGCCGGGCGTAGTCGGCCGCCTCAAGGTCGTCGCGCAGCGTGTAGGGCAGGAGAAGTTCGCGGGCGAAATGGTTCCGCAGGTCCCGGGTGTTGACCTGGTCGTTGCGGCGCAGGATGTCATTCACCTGGTCGAGGTAACGCTGCACGACGCTGGTGCGGGCGAGCTGTTCCATCTGCGAGGAGGTGGGGACGTCCTTGTCGCCGGACTCGCGGTAGTTCTTGCGGATGCGGATGAACTCGCGCCGGAATTCGCTGCGGAGCTCGTCGAGGTAAAGCACGACCGCAAAGCGCGGCCGGTTGCCGACGAGGAGGCGGCCGTCGCGGTCGTAGAGGTTGCCACGCGGGCCCGGGACGAGGATGCGGCGCTGGCTCTGCATGCGCTCGCGGCCGTGGTGGACGTCGGCCTTGAACAACTGCTGGAAGGCGATGCCGCCGGCGAGGACGCAGAGCAGAATGGCGATGATGAAGTAGAACAGGATGACGCGCGGATCGTAGCCCTTGTGGGACTCGAGCAGGCTGCCTGACTGGTCTGAGGAGTGGCCGGCCATGGTGCGCGGTCAGTAGAGGCTGCGTTCCCGGAGCCCGGCCAGTTCCTGGGCACGGCCCTGCAGGGCAAAGAACCAGGGGGCGATCAGGGCGAGGAAGACCTGGGAGCAGATCAAGTCGAAGATCAGCCGGGGCCAGATGGTGGCGGGGGCGGGGGAAAGCCCGATCAGGAGGAAGGAGAAGACGAGAAAGAGCGCGAGATTGGCCAGCAGGGCGATGATGACGCGGGTGAGGGTCTGATCCCTGGGCACCCGGTCGCGTACGTGGAACAGGACGGCATGGGCGGCGGCGAAGAGCAGGGTATGGGTGCCGGGCGGCACGGGGCTGTTGGCGTCACAGAGCAGACCGCCGAGCAGCGAGGCGGCCAGCCCGGAACGCAGCGGCAGCTGGAGCGCGGCGTAAGTGACATAGAGTCCGCCGACAAACAGGTAGACCCGCCACAACGCCAGATAGTGGTTCACCTGCGCGACGAGGACCCAGAGCAGGAGAAGGGTGACAAAGATGATCAGCCAGCGGCGGCGCATGGGTTTATCTTCACCCCTCATTCAACGGGACGAGGACGGTGACTTCGGTGAGTTCGCCGAGGCGCTGGTCGAGGAGGACTTCGCCGGTCTTGAACAGGCCGTCGGTGCTGGGTTCGATTTTCACCACTTGCCCGAGGGTGAGACCCGGGGGGAAGACGCCACCCAGGCCGGACGTGACGAGACGCCGGGTGGAGCTGGCGCTGGCGAAGATATCGAGGGGCACGAATTCAATGACACCTTGGGCTGGGCCGAAGGTGGTGTTCAGCCCGCCTTGGAAACTGATCGGCCGGGTGTCGCCCTCGACCACGGCGGCAAGGCGCAGGGTCGGGCTGCTGATGAGTTCAACCACGGCCGTGTAGGCGTGGACCTCGATCACGCGTCCGACCACGCCGCCGGTGAAGACGACGGGGGCGCCGACGGGGATGCCGTAGTTGCGGCCCTTGCGGATGACGAGTTGCTGCCACCAGCCGGAGAAGTCGCGCCGGACGACGCGGGCGTGTTCGAAACGATACTGGCTGTGGGCGGGCAGGCGGAGGAGATCCTCCAGGCGGCGGATCTCGGCGATGAACTCGGCGTGCTGCTGGCTGGCCAGTTCGTAGGAGGCATTGACCCGCGCGAGGTCGCGTCCGGCGGCGATCAGCTCCGTCTTTGAGTGCACGCGCAGACCCCAATATTCCTGCAGGTCGCGGAGATAGGAGGCCGGGACCGATACGGGCGCCTGGAGTTCAAAGAAGCTGACGCGCAGGAAGCCCTTGAGGACGACGGGAAAAAGAATCCAGACGAGCACGACCACGCCGAGGGTGACGAAGGGACGGGCTTGGTCGAAACGGGGAGGCACGGAGTTGGATTACGTACGGGAATCGGCGGTTGGCGAACCGAAAGAACGCGGCGAAACCCGTGATCGGATGGTGGATGCCGGAGTGATCGGAGCAGGGCGGATAACAGAACGCTCAACGTTCAACTTTTAACACTGAACGCTCAAGGACGGCAGGCTCGGATGTAGGAGCGGCTTTACGCCGCGATCGGAAGCGCAACATCGCGGCAGCCGCTCCTTCAGTCAGTCATTTGAGCGTTAAAAGTTAAACGTTAAGCGTTGAACGTTTTCCCGGGTACCGGCCGCCGGATGGACGGAGGATTGACCGCATGCGATGCACGAGCCGGCCGTCCGGAGGCCGGCCGCTACCCTAGGCAAGCCCCCCGTAGCTCAGACGTGCTGCATCAGCCAGGCGAGGTCGTTGAGGACGGCGCCGGTGCCGTTGGCGACGGCGGAGAGGGGGTCGTCCGACACCGTGACGGGCAGGCCGGTCTTGTCACTGAGCAGACGGTCGATGCCGCGGATGAGCGCGCCGCCGCCGGCCATGACGAAGCCGCGGTCCACCAGGTCGGCGGAAAGTTCGGGCGGGCAGCGTTCGAGGGTCACGCGCACGGCATCCACGATGGCGGCGATGGTGTCGCTCAGGGCCTCGCGGATTTCCTGGGAAGTGATGTGGATGGTCTTCGGCAGACCGGCGACGGAATCGCGGCCCTTGACCTCCATCGTGAGCTCCTCGTCCAGCGGGTAGGCCGAGCCCACGCGCACCTTGATTTCTTCCGCCGTGCGCTCGCCGATCAGCAGGTTGTAGGCCCGCTTCATGTAATTGGTGATCGCGGCGTCGAGTTCGTCGCCGGCCACGCGGATGGACTTGGAAAAGACGATGCCGTTGAGGGAGATGATGGCGATCTCGGTGGTGCCGCCGCCGATGTCCACGATCATGTTGGCGGCGG
>CAZFHG010000064.1:0-17433 GCA_964518665.1 uncultured Opitutaceae bacterium
CGGGCCGATGTCGACGGTGCACACGGAGAGCTTGTCGGCGTTGGGATGTTTGTCGCGGGTGAGGATTTCACCGACGACGACATTCGAGAGCGGCGGCGCGCCGGTCTTGAGGACCTGCTCGACCTCGAAGCCGAGAAACGTGATGGCGCGGCAGATTTCATCCACCGACGCATCGAGCCGCACGTAGTCCTTGAGCCAGTTCAGGGAGATTTTCATCAGTGGATCCTCAGGCGAACTGCTTCAGGAAACGCAGGTCGTTTTGGTAGAAATAACGGATGTCATCGATGCCGTAGAGCAGCATCGCGAGGCGTTCCAGGCCCATGCCGAACGCATAACCGGTCCAAACCTCGGGGTCATACCCCACCGCGGAAAACACCGCGGGATCGACCATGCCGCAGCCGCCGATCTCGATCCATTCCTTCTTCACCTTCGGCAGGTGCTGGGCGCTGAGGTCCACTTCGAAGCTGGGTTCGGTATACCCGAAATAGTGCGGACGGAAACGAGTCTTGGTGTCCTTGCCGAGCAGCGAGGCGAAGATGTAATCGAGCAGGGCCTTCAGGTCGCGCACGGTCACATTTTTGTCCACGTAAAGACATTCGAGCTGATGGAAGTTGGCGGAATGCGTGGCATCGGTGGTGTCACGCCGGTAAACCCGGCCAGGGGATACGATGCGGATGGGCGGCGGACCCTTGAGCATGGTGCGGATCTGCACCGACGAGGTATGGGTGCGCAGGAGATATTTCTCCTCCGGGATCTTTTTTGCCACGTTCCCAAACCGGGCCGATTCGGGGAAATAGAAGGTGTCCTGCGCATCGCGCGCCGGGTGATCGGCGGGGGTGCAGAGCGCGTCGAAGCAGTAAAACTCCGTCTCGACTTCCGGGCCATCGGCGACGGCAAACCCCACCTTGCGCAGGATGCGGCACATCTCTTCGCGGACGAGGGTGAGAGGATGATAGGTGCCGGGGCCGGCATCGGGAGACGGGAGCGTGGGATCCACGGCCGGCCCGAGCTGGGCCTTGAGCTCACCGGCGGCGATGCGGTCGACCGCCGCATCGAGCAGCTCCTGAATGCGCACCTTGCACTCGTTGATCAACTTGCCGACGGCGGGCCGCTGTTCCTTCGGCACCGTGCCCATCTGCTTCATCAACGCCGTGAGTTCGCCGTTGGGGCCGACATAGCGGGCCTTGGCGGCCTCAAATTCGGGACGTGCCTGGATCGCGACGAATTCGGCGGCCGCCTTTTGTACGAGAGCGTTGAGGGTAGCTTGCATGCGGAAGTTATATGAACCACGAAGGCGGAGCCTAGGCGAAGAATAAAAAAAGAGGACGAACCTCGGATCGAGGCCCGTCCTCCGGAGAGTCAGACAGGGAGGCGAGCCATATCCCGGCTCGCGTTTGTCAGAATTCAGGCCTTGGCGGCGGCCTTGGTCTTCAACGCGTCCTGGGCTTGCTTGACCAGGGCATTAAAGGCCACCTCGTCATGAATGGCGATGTCGGACAGGACCTTGCGGTCCAGCTCGATGTTCGCGGCCTTCAGGCCCTCGATGAAGCGGCTGTAGCTGATGCCGGCATTGCGGCAGGCAGCGTTGAGGCGGATGATCCACAGGCTGCGGAATTCACCCTTCTTCTTCTTGCGATCGCGATAGGCGTATTGCCACGCGTGTTGGACAGCCTCTTTCGCGTAGCGATAGAGCTTGGATTTGTTGCCGAAATAGCCCCTGGCGTATTTCAGGACTTTCTTGCGCCGCTTGCGGGAAGCGGGGGAGTTTGTTGCACGAGCCATGTTGTGTTTTCCTTTTGGTTAATTCGCCGGCGGGTCGGCTGGGTTAATCACCCGCCTGGCGTGGTTGATGTGATGCGCAGCAAACGGTCAGAGACCGTGGGGCAGACAACGCTTGAGCGGCGGTGTATGCGTTGCTGACAGTACCTTGGCTTTGCCGAGGCGCCGTTTTTGCTTGGAGGACTTTGTGTTGGCGATGTGCCGGGTCCCGGGCGAACGGTGCAACAGCTTGCCGGTGGCGGTCAGCTTGAAGCGCTTGGCAACGGACTTTTTGGTCTTTTGCATGGAATGAGCTGTCCAAAACAGAGCAGCGTACTGCTGCTGTAAAGGGAAATTTTGAGAGTCTGCAGCGGGATCGCCAAAAGGCGGTGTTCCATACTGGAAATGAGTCCGGCCGCGGCCGGATTCAGGTTTCAAATGGTCGGGGCGGTCAGATTCGAACTGACGACCTCTACGTCCCGAACGTAGCGCTCTACCAGGCTAAGCTACGCCCCGATAACATTTGGAAGGGTGCCTTGCACCCCGTGGACTGAGCAGCAAAAGGAAGCAATTTTGCTCCCGCAAACTAAATCCGCCCTAAATCTGACTTATTGCCGGACGGAGAGACAATTTACTCCTAGGAGCTTAACGCGCCGGCGCCACAGCGACCGGCATGGCCGTCAACGAACTGCTAGCAGCCTTCTGCCGCACCATCTCGGTGCGACGTTGGACCTCTAGTTCCGCCGTGCGCTTGTCAATGAGGGCCCGCTCCACGGCCTTGGCCTGTGTCAGTACCTCGGCATTGAGCTTCTCCTTGGCTTTGCGAAGTGTATCCAACTCGATCTCCAAATTGGCAATCTGTCGGGCAAAGGCATCAGCCTCGGCCGTATTCTTGTCCGTGGCATCCTGGATCTCTTTGCCAACCGCCTCCCAGTCAGCGATTTTCTTCGCTTCCTTCTCGGCATCTTCGGCAGCGCGCTTAGCAGCGCGACGGGCGGCATCCTGGCGGGCCATTTCCTCGATTTCAGCCTTTTTGTCGGCCTCAATTTTTTGCACACGCGCAATCTCAATCTTGCGCAGGCGATCCTTCTCCTTGGCCTCCTTGACGTGAGTCAGGTAGAAGAAGACGAAAATCAGCGTCAAAACGATGGGGAAGATGAAATAGAGCCACTTTTTCATGTGAAGAGGGAGCAGTGTGTTCTTAAGATGAGGACTTGAGCTTGGCAGCGGCGGCGGCAGCGGCAGCCGCTTGGGCGGCATCCGCTTTGGCGATTTGGTCAATAAGATCGCTCAGGGTCTTGGCATTAGCCTCGGCCATGGTCACGTAAGTGCGTAGAAATTTTTCTTCATCAACCAGCTTTCGCTTCTGCTCATCGAGTTTGGCCATGAGCTCCTTTTCCGTTTTGACCTCAGCCGTCAGTCGTTCGACCTGCTTTTCCAGCTTGTCACGGTCACGGTAGGACTTGTTACGGGCCTCAACCGCAGCCTGGCGGGCCTCACGGTCGGCGCGCTCCTTGATCTCGCGCTGCTCCTTGGCCTTCTTACGGCGCTCCTGCTCGGCATAGGCATTCTTGATGGCAAGCTCGCGGTCCTGGGCTTCCTTGCGCAGCTTGTCCTCTTTGATTTGGCGTACCTGGCGTACCTTGGCCTGTTCCTTGGCTTCGTATTCGGAACGGAAATTCCACCAGAAACCGAAAAACACCAGCATCGCTACAGCCGGGAAAATGACGTAGGCTTTCTTCATAAGGTAAGGGGGGTCGGATAAAGGATGAAATTTAGGTGGTGCGCGTGCCAGTCTTGGCCGCCTCACGGTCGCGGATGCCCTCTTCGACCGCCTGCCGCAGGCGATTGAGTTGGCCGTCGGTGGGTGCGTCGGGGAGTTTCAGCGTCTGCTTGATCACATCCAGCGCCTCCTCGAGCTTGCCGAGTTCGAAGCAAAGATAGGCGAGGAAGGAATAGGCCGAGGCCGGTTTTTCCAAACCACCCTTTTCCGTAGCCAGTTTCAGATGCTTATAGGAATCCTCCAATTGATCCAAGCCGTAGTAGATCTGACCAATCTGGAATTCCAACTGACCCGACTTGGGATAAAACTTGGTGGCATCATTCAGCGCCGCGATGGCCTGACTCTCACGATTCACCTGCTGGTACGAGTAGGCCAGCAGCTCCCAGTTTTTCTGGGTATTCTCGATCGACCCGTTTTTCAGGCCGTTATAGAGAAGCTCGGTCGCCTTTCCATATTGGCCCATGTTGAAATAGATGCCAATGAGGTTGAAATTATCCTTGGGGGTATTGAGGAAGCCCAGAGACTGGGCGCGTTCAATGGTTACCGCCGCACGCAAATTGTTGGCCAGGGCAACCTTCTCATCACTGTCCGAAGACATGGTCACATAGGTGGCCATCAATTGCTGCCAGTAATTCTTGTTTGAGGGGTAACGCTTGACCAGCAGCTCGTAATATTCCGATGCGCGCTTGAAATCGCCCTGCTGCTGGAGAGTGGCCAACAGAATCACGTAAAAGTTTTCCTTGGGATGGTTGCTCAGCAACAGGGACTTCTCGGCATTGATCTTGGCCTTGTTCAGCAGGGCCTGGTCGATCTTATCCGGATTCAGCACCGCGCGATTATAGAGCAGCGAAGTGTAGAAGAGCATGGTATCGGCGCTCGCGGGAGACTCCGCAATGATCCGCTCCAAATACATCGTGGCCTTGGTCAGGTACTGCTGCTGGATCGCCGGTGATTTACTGGCCGTACCCTCCTGATAATAGATCTTGGACAGGTAATCCAACATCATGCCCACGTTCTTCTTCTCGAAATAGCCGTAGGTGTCGGACAACCGGAGGGCGGTTTCCATCGGGGCGATCGACTTGTCGTAATCGCCCTTCTGCAGATACAGTTTCGCCAGAATATCGCTGAGGAACGCCTGATCGTAGCTGTTGGGAGCCGCTGAATTGTTAAGCCTGACGATGAGGCCCACCGCGCCATCCCAATTCTTGGCGTCTATCATCGGCTGGAGCTTGCTCAGTTCCTCGCCGATTCGCTCGGACAGTTGAAAATCACCCCGCGTACCCTGGGCTGAAACCTGAATGGGCGCCAGCAGGAGCAACGCAAAAAGCGCACTGAACAAACAAAAGCCAAGGGCCTTGGTCAGCGGCATAACGAATTTACGCATTGTAAGCACGTCCATGATTTATTCGTTGATTTTGAACGTGATGAGCTGTTGCACGCGACCGGTGTTCACGACACGTCCGCCTTTTTTGCCGGGGCGGAATTTCCATTTGCTGACGGCCTGAATGGCCGCGGCCTCAAACTCACGCTGGGTGGAACGAACAATGAAAGGATTCCGAACATCGCCATTGGTATCGACAATGAACTCTACCACGACTTCGCCCTCAATGCCCGCGCGACGCATTTCAAACGGATACTGCGGCTGGATCTGAACGCGCGGGGTGGGTTTCTGGTCCAGTGTGTTGATATCAAACACCTCGATGCCCTTGCCGAGGCCCTGCAGGCGGCCCTGGGGGATGGCGATGACGCCAGCCACGGGCTTGATGCCTTCCGGCGGCGGCGGTTGGATCTGCTGGACAAATGAATCGACCGTGACGAGCTGCGGGACGTCCGTTGCCATCGGCGGAGCAAATTCCACCTTTTCCGCGGGTGCGTCCTCACTGTCGACGACCTCAGGCTCCTCCGGCTCAAGATCAGGCATCTTCATGAGCTCGATGGTGGGCATCTCCTCCTCCACCGCCGCTTTCTTGGGTTTCGACTTGATGTAGGAACTGGCGAAGACGCCACCGTGCAACAAGGCGGAAATCAGGATACCAATGATTAAGTCCCGGCGCATAATGATATATAGCGACTGTGGTTGGTTAGCGGCCGGTGGAACGCACCCGAGTTTCAACGGAAACCTGCTTGATGCCGGCTTCGCGGACTTCATCGAGAACCCGCACGCCGATGCCGAAACGGGCCTTGTCATCCGTAGTGATCAACACACGGGCGTTGGGAAAGCGGGTTTTGTGATTTTGCAGCAAGGCTTTGATCTCAGTGACATTGACCAGATCTCTGTTCCAGTAGCAGGTACCCTGGTCGGAAACCTGCAAAGTAACGGTCTCCTCCTCGTCCTGCTTCTCACCGGGCACATTGCTGGCCACGGGCAACTGGACGTCCACCGACTGGATCTTGTCCAAGGAGAGGGTGAACAGCACGAAAGTGGCGAGCAGGAAGAAGATAACGTCAATGAGAGGGATGATCTCAATACGCGCCTTCTTCTTGACCTCTGGCGGAACTAGACTTTGGCCTGACATGGATAGGGAGTGCTAAGTGCGCCGCGGACCGACGGGGGTGTCGGCACGGGCTCTGGATTAGGATGAGCCGGGCGGACGGATCTTTGTTTCAATAAAGACCTTGTTGATGTTCTTTTTCCGAACCTCGTCGAAAACGTAGATCGCCTGGCTGAAGAAGGCATTTTCATCGCCATTGATCAGGATACGGGGATTGGGTTCCGCCATTTTGTAACGCTCCAAACGCAGCAGGAATTCATCCAAGGTGATCGGATCCTTGTCCCAAGCCAGCGTGCCCTCGGCGGTGATTGAAATCGTCACCGAACCGGCGGGGTCGCGGGGTTCACTGGTGGAGGACTGCGGGAGTGCCACCTTGAGTCCCTGGGACTTGTTCAGCGAAAGCGTGAACAGCACAAAGGTGGCGAGCAGAAAGAAGATGACGTCAATGAGAGGAATGATCTCAATGCGCGCCTTCTTCTTCACAGTGCTACCAGGAAGACTTATTCCGGACATGGTGGTTTACGTTTCCGATAAAGGTGCGAACAGGGTGACTGCCGCAGGCAATCAGCGGGAAGCGGCACTTTCGTGCTTCTTCACAATGAGCTCGAGCGCGTTGGCGGCGTCTGCCACCTCATGCTTGGCTTCTTCAGCACGGGCATTGAGATAATTGAAGGGCAGCAGGCCGGTGACGGCGATGGCCAGACCGCAAGCGGTGGCGATCAGGGCCTCGGCGACACCACCGGTGATGTTTCCGGCAGCCGTGGCAAGGTCACCCGTCATGTTACCGAAGGTACGCATCATGCCGGTGACGGTGCCGAGGAGGCCGAGCAGCGGGGCGGCGGTGATGACGGTGTCCAGCGTGGCCATGCCCTGCTGGAAGCGGTTGAGCTCCTGACCGGAGGCACGGATGAAGGCGTTGGAGAGCGAGCTGGAGCGATGCGACAGGGCATAGACCAGAATGCGGGCCACAAAGTCCTTGCTCTTCTTGCCGATGGCGATGGCGCCTTCGATGTCATTGCGCTCAACTCCGTCGAGCATCTTCTCCACGACTTCCTGCTCGCGGCTGCTGTTTTCACGCATGATGAAGATCAGGCGTTCCACGATCACGGTGAGACCGAGGAAGGAAACGAGCAGGATGGGCCACATGATGGGACCACCATGGATGAACAACTCCATCGGAGTCTGGTTCATGAGGAACGCAAACGGCAGCATTTGAGTAATCATAGGAGGGGAGGATTTAAAGAGCCTTGGTTAGGGAGTAGGGAAAGATAAGCGCGGGGAAACCAATTCTATATTTCGCAGTAATTCAGGGCCTCGCACCTTGGTCAAACAGGCACCGTGCGAAATTGCTCTTGGAGCTTTGCTTCTGGGGGTTGACGGAAGGAATCAAGATTAGCAGTCCGTAAGGAGGAGAAGTGGTCGTATTAAGGAAAGGAATCGAAAAAAGCGTTATCGAAACACCACTGTCAACTTACTTCCTAAAGAAATCACCGGGAGAATGGCGTTAATAAGTAAAATGGCTGCCCGACTAGGATTCGAACCTAGACAGAACGAGTCAGAGTCGTTCGTGCTACCATTACACCATCGGGCAGTGAGAATCGCGCGCTGAAAAATCTTAACGGGCTCAGATGGCGGACTGGAGCCGGCGATGGGATTCGAACCCGCAACCGCCTGTTTACAAAACAGGTGCTCTACCATTGAGCTACGCCGGCAGTAAGTCCTGCGTCGCGATGATGCATTTGAAAGAACCTGAATACCAGCCAATGCTCGCCGGGCGAAAATTGGTGGCTCCCCGGGGACTCGAACCCCGAACCAATTGATTAAGAGTCAACTGCTCTACCATTGAGCTAGGAAGCCAAACAGAAGGGTGAAAAACTCAGAATCCACCCAGTGATGTCAACTGTGATTTCGATTCCCGGGCATCCGGGAGCAAAGTCTTTCATCCTGCCGGGTGAATATCGCGGTCATGCAGCGGAAAACCGCTGAAGCCAAATGAGCCTGTATCCACCGGCGGATTGACCTGCCGGCCTCAGTGCGCCCCACCCGGCCGGTGGCGGCGGCCATCATCGCTGCAGGTCTCATGGGGTCGGACGCACAAAATGATTTTCTTTCCCCGGGGCCTTGTTCCAGAGTGGCGGGAATGGATGCCACCCAACAAGAGGTTCTGAACATATTCACCCGCACGCGAGCCCTGCTGGAGGGGCATTTCGTCCTGCGTTCCGGATTGCACAGCGCACACTATTTCCAATGCGCCCAGGTCTGCCAGCACATGGATGCAATCGAACGCCTGACCGGCTTGCTGGCGGTAAAATTGAAATCCTACCAGTTCAGCACCGTGCTGGCTCCAGCCATGGGCGGCCTGGTGATCGGCCAGGAATTGGCCCGGCAAACAAAGTCGCGTTACATCTTTGCCGAGAAGGAAAACAATGCGCTGGTATTGCGCCGGGGCTTCACCTTCGCGCCGGGAGAACGCGTCCTGATCGCGGAGGATGTGGTCACGCGCGGCGGCCGCGTGCAGGAATGCCTGAACCTCGTGCGCCAGGGCGGCGGAGTTCCGGTGGCCATCGCGATGCTGGTGGACCGCAGCGCCGGCAACGCCAGCTTCGAAGTGCCAGCGGTCTCCTTGCTTGAGCTGAGTTTCCCGACCTACGCCGCGGATGCCGTTCCGGCGGCCCTGGCGGCGATTCCGGTGCAGAAACCGGGTAGCTGACCCTCTCCCGCCGCCACTCGCAGCGGGAGTCAGGCTGGATTCAACTCGCGCGGGACTGCGGATTACTTGACCACCAGCGGCACATACCGATAGCCGCCGCGGTAGTAGATCAGCAGAAGATTGCGCTCACCCGGGCGCAGCAATTCCTTGGCGCTGGTGACATCTGTGACCGGCATGCGGTTGATCTCGATGATCACCACATTGGGCGCCAGGCGGTCGGCGTACGGTGATTTCTCATCGACCTCGGTGATGACCAGGCCACTGACCCGCGAATCCAGGTTGAGCCGGCGACGCAGCTCATCCGTCAGCTTGGTCGCCTCCACGCCGGCCAGCAATTCGTTGGGCTTCTCCGTCAGCGTGCCGAGGGTCACTTCCACGGTCCGCGGCTTGCCATCGCGCACGATGTTCAGGACCACTTTCGATCCCGGCAACGACTGGGCAATGGTCAGCCTGAGATCCTCGAGCGAGGCAATCGGCCGCCCATTGACGGCCAGGATCACATCTGTGCGCTTGAGGTCGGCTTTCTCGGCCGGACTGCCCGGCGTCACATCCGCAACAGTAACGCCCTTCGTGTCCTTGGGCATGCCCAGGGTTTCGGCAATTTCCGGGGTGACGGATTCAGTGACGACACCGAGGTAACCCCGGGCGACTGTGCCGGTCTCAATGAGACTGTACATGATCGAGGAGGCCAGGTTCACGGGAATGGCGAAACCAATGCCAATGTTGCCGCGGGTGGTGGAAACAATCGCACTGTTTATGCCGACCAGGCGGCCGCGACCATCCACCAGCGCGCCGCCGGAATTGCCCATGTTGATCGCCGCATCGGTCTGGATGAAATCCTCATAGCCCTGGACGTTTTCCAGCAGCCCGAGCTTGTTGCGGCCCTTGGCCGAAACAATGCCCATGGTCACGGTCTGCCCCACGCCCAAGGGATTGCCCACGGCAAAGACCACGTCCCCCACCCTGATCTTGTCGCTGTCGGCAAGTGTGACCGTAGGCAGATTTTCCGCCTCGATCTTGATCACGGCCACATCGGTCTTGGGATCAGTGCCAATCAGACGAGCCTTGAATTCACGTTCGTCCGGCAGGAGCACGCTTAATTCATCCGCGCCCTCAACCACGTGATTGTTAGTGATGATGTATCCGTCAGCGGTGACGATGACCCCCGAGCCCAGCCCCTCTTCCTTGCGCTCGCGCACCTGATCCTGCAAGTCGGGGAAAAACTGCCGCAACATCGGATTGGGCGCGGTGCGCTGGGTGACCGTCTTGCTTGAGTAGACTGAAACCACCGCCTTCTGCACCGGCTCCACTACGTCGGCGTAACTCACCAGCAGCGGGGACTTACCTTCGCTCACCGGCGTGGGATCGACGCTCAATTGCGGCCGCTTGGCCGTGGTGGCGGCGACGGAGGTGCGGATGGCAACCATCAGGACGCACCCCAGAAACAACGTACTGACAAGAAAATGGGCTTTTTTAATTTTCATGGGGACGCAAGTGACAGACAGAAATGGAGAATGTTTCCACCAACCGACGCCAATCCGCCGCCAGACTAGAAACCCTTGATCTTGAACAGGCTGGTAACGCTCTCGTTGCTGGTGATGCGCACGATCGCCTGCCCGAGCAGCTTGGCGATGCTCAGCACGGTGATCGGGAGACCGGGCGCCGAAACGGGCGTCGAATTGGTCGTGATCAGTTCGTCAATCAAGCCGCTCTTGAGCCGCTCGATCGCCACATCATTCAAAATGCAGTGGCTCACGGCGGCACTCACGCTCACGGCGCCCTGCGCCCGCAGGATCTTTGCGGCGGCGGTCAGAGTGCCGGCGGTTTCGGTGATGTCATCAACGAGCAGGACGTCGCAACCGGCGACATCGCCCACGACGTTCATTGCCTCAACGGTGGTCGCATTCTTGCGTTTCTTCGCGACGAAACACAGGGCCGCGCCCATCGTGTCGGCGTAGGCAGAAGCCATCTTCATGCCGCCGACGTCGGGTGAACACACCACCAGCGGATTGGTGCTCTTGCGATTCGCCAGATGCTCGAAAAACACCGGCGACGCGTAGAGGTGATCCACGGGAATATCGAAGAAGCCCTGGATCTGCTGGCTGTGCAAATCCATGGTGAGAATGCGCGTCGCGCCCGCAGCCACGAGGAGGTTGGCCACCAGCTTCGCCGTGATGGGCACGCGGGGCTGGTCCTTGCGATCCTGCCGGGCGTAACCGTAGAAGGGCAGCACTGCCGTGATGCGCTGGGCCGAGGCGCGCCGGGCGGCATCGATCATGATCAGCAGTTCCATCAGGTGATGGTTGGTCGGCGGACAGGTGGACTGGATGATGAAGACATCCTGACCGCGGACGTTCTCGTTGATTTTCACGAAGGATTCCCCGTCGGGGAAGCTTGTGACGGTGGCCTCCCCCAGCGGCACTCCGATGGATTTGCAAATCTCCTCGGCGAGAGGACGATTCGAATTACCTGAAAGGATTTTAAGCCGCGACACGCTCATGGGCGCATCCTTGCGGGCCGTTTGCTCAGGCGGAAGACAATTTTATCTGAGTCTCCAATTCCGATACCCGCTTGAACAGATCCGGGAGGCGTTGGAAGAGGACCTGCAGCCTTCGTTCGAGCATGTAGGCCCGGGCGGGAGAGCCGTTGACAAACGTACCCGCCGGGACGCTCGAGGTGATGGCCGCGCCGCCCCCGGACTTGGCTCCCTTGCCGAGGGTCAGATGACCCGCCACGCCGGCCTGTCCACCCAGCACTACGTAATCTTCCAGGGTGGTGCTGCCGGAGATGCCGACCTGGGCGCACAGGATGCAATGCCGGCCGATGGTCACGTTGTGCGCCACCTGCACCAGGTTATCGATCTTGGTCCCCTCGCCGATTACCGTGCGGCTGAAACGGGCGCGATCCAGCGTACTGTTCGCTCCGATTTCGACATCGCTGCAAATCTCAACCATCCCGACCTGCGGGACCTTCTCATGGCGGCCGGCGACGAATTCATAACCGAAACCGTCGGAGCCCACCACGACGCCGGAATGCAGCCGCACCCGATCGGCAAGGACGCACTCTGCCGTCACCGTAACTCCGGGCATCAACCAGCAATTCGCGCCAATCCGCGCATTGCGGCCCACAAATACCTGGGCCTGCAGATGGCTGCCGGCACCGATGCGGGCGCCCTGTTCGATTACGCACAACGGGCCGATCGTGGCCGTGGCATCCACCTTTGCCCCAGTCTCCACCACCGCGCTGGGATGGATGCCGGGGGTGGGTTTCGGCCACAATTGCTGCTCGATCCTAGCACAGATCCGCGCCAGGGCGGCGGAAGGATGCTCCACCATCAGGTGCAACTGGCCGGGGGAGGGATCGCCTTCATAGTCCAGGGGCAGCAGGATGATCGAAGCCTGGCAGTTCGCGACTTCAGTACGGTACTTGGGATTGCCGAGGAACGATATTTCGCCGCGTCCGGCGGCGGTCAGCGCCCCTATGCCGGAGATCAAATCCCCGGTGTCCCCGCGCGTCCGCCCCGGCTCTACCAGGCGGGAGTGAAGGAGATCTGCATGGGCTGCATGCTGGGACCAAATCCAACGGGTGCAAAGTCTGAAAACAAAAAAGCCCCGCCGGCAATCGGCGGGGCTTGGGGAAAGGGTGTTAGCCCGGATTACTTTTGTCCGCCCATCGGCACCTTGATGACCGGTGAGTCGGAGCTGCTGCCGGCCGCCGGGGCGGGTGCGGACGCCGGGGGCGTCGTGGCCGAGGCGGAAGCGGGACGGTCCTTGTTGATTTCCTTCATCACCTCGTCGGTGATGTCGAGGGCGGGATCGAAATAGATCACGGCCGGGATGCCGAGCAGCGACGGGCCTGACTTGTCGACCAGCAGGGAGGCGCCGCGACGCTTGGCCACGTCGGTGGCGATCTTGCCGATCTCTTCAAACATCAGGTCGCGGAAGGTGCGGATGCGGCCCTGCAGCGCACGCTGCGTGTTGGCCTCAAAGGTGCGCACTTCGTTGGTCTTGCGCTGGATCTCCTCCATCTTGCGCTGGGCTTCGGTCTGGACCTTGTTCTTGGCCTCGGCCGTGGCGGCCGGGTTGTTGGACTGGTCCACGAGCTCCTTGTATTGTTCGACGAGGGCGTTGCCTTCCTTGTTGAGGCGGTCGAGCTCCTCCTGGGCCTTCTGGCCGTCGCCCCGCAGCTTTTCATTCTGCTCCTGGGTCTTGTAGTGGCTGTCGAGCAGCTTGGCCATATCGACAACGAGAATCTTGGTTGCCGTCTGGGCTTGGCCGGTCAGCGCGAAAACGCCGAATGCCGCCAGGACGAGCAATGATTTGAACGAGTTTTTCATGGTAGGGTAGATAAAGGTGAAAGGAAGTTTGAATACTAATCAGAAGCGGGTGCCAAAGGAAAAGTTAAACTGGTTGCCGGTATTGGCCTGCTTCGAACTGGTCAGCGGAATGCCATAATCGAGGCTCAACGGGGCGCCAGCCACGAACAGCCGGATGCCAACGCCGAAGTTGTCGTGGTAGTCCGCCGGATTGAAGTCATACGCCTTGGCGTTGACGAAGCCGGCATCGTAGAAGATGGCAAAGCGGATGGGGCTGACGATGTCCGCGGAATACTCAAGGCTCAGCATCGCGTAAGTCTTGCCACCGATCAGGAAGTCGCCGTCCCGGGGGCCAATGCTGTTGTATTCGTAACCGCGGAGATTGTAGGGGCCGCCCAGGTAGTACTTGTAATAGTAAGGGACATCGGGGCTGGTGCCGTAGCTCTCAATGATGCCGCCGCGGGCGATGACCGACAAGACCTGAGCCTGCAGGTCGAACAACGGGTAGAACTGCGAGCCGCGGAACTCCAGTTTGTAGTAGTCGTAATCACCGCCCAGGAACCCGCCCGCCAGCTCGGTGTTGATTTCAACCCGGTTGCCAGAGGTGGTGTTGATGATCTTGTCGCGCGTATCGCGCAGCAACTGGAAGCCAAGTCGCGAGACCGTGCTGTCTCCAGCCGAAATCAAGTTGGAGTAGACGGGGTCGACGTCATCGATCCCGATGACCTCGTAGGTGTAGGAGACCCTGCCTTCCACCAGTTCGAACAGGCGCTTGCGCAGATAGACTTCACCGCCGGTCGCGATCTGGGTGTAGTAGCTGCTGTTGTATTCCGAGGAGGTGCGGTAGAGGCTGAAGCCCATCGCCAGTTCGCGCTCGAAGAGCCAGGGTTCCTCAAAGGACAGCACGGCTTCGCTCGAGAGCGAACCGAGTTGCAGGCGGAGCCGGAATTTCTGCCCGTCGCCCTGGAAGAGGGAACGCCGGTTGAACAGGTCGAAATTCGCCTGGCTGATCTCCGCGAAGACGGTGACCCGCTCCACGGAGCTGAAACCGGCGCCAAAGGTCAGGTTGCCGGTGCGGGCTTCCTTGAGCGCCACGCGCAGGTTGCGGCGGCCGGGGATGTTGGTCTCCTGCGGCGTTGTGTTCACATCATCAAAGAAGCGCGTGTTCTCCAGGCGCAGCTTGCTGATCTTCATGCGCACGGTGTCGAACACGTCACCGGGACCCAGCACGAGTTCGCGCAGGATCACGATGCTCTTGGACTTGGTGTTGCCCTCGATGATGATGGATTCGACGTTGAATTTTTCGCTCTCCGTCACCTCGTAATCGAGGTCGATGTTGCCCGTGTTGACGTTGGGCTTGCGCAGGAGGCGCACCTGGGTGTCCAGGTAGCCGCCGGAACCGTAGAAGTCCTCCATGCGCTCAACATCCTTGTCGATCTTGGAGGGGCGGAACACCATGCCACTGCGCTGGCGGAGAATGCGCTTCAGCAGGCTGGCCTCATGGATCTTCGAGCCCGTGACGTTGATGTCACCAATCTTGTAGCGGCGGCCCTCGATCACCCGGATGGTGATGACCAGCTTGGAGGGCGAGGGATAATCAAAAGTGATCTGGTCCTGGGGGATCTCGATGTCGAGATAGCCTTCCTCGCGGTAATAATCGCGCAGCTTCTCCAGATCGTCCTCGAACTTGTCGTCCTTGAATCGGCCGGTGTCGGTCAGCCAGGACATGAACCACCACTTCTTGGTCTCCATCTCCTTGCGCAGCAGGCGGGCCTTCACGTGGTCGTTGCCCGAAAATTTGATGACCGAGATTTTGACCTTTGCGCCTTCCTTGATCTTGAAGATGACCGTGCCGAAGCCGGTGGTCCGGTCCCGCTCGATGGCGTAATTGACCGAGACCTGATTGTACCCGATCTTCTGGTAGTATTCCCGGATCTTTTCCTGGTCTTCCTTCACCTGGCGCTCGTCGAGCGAGGTGTTGGCCTTGGTTTTGACCTCCTTGTTGAGGCGCGTACCCTTGACCTTCTTGTTGCCCTCGTACCGGACGGCCAGCACGCGGAATTTGGGGGTGACCTCGAACAGCAGGTTGAAGGTGGTTTCCGAGACCGCCTCGCGTTTGACCTCGATGAACTCGAACAGGCCGGTGCGATAGAGTGCCCGGATGTCGCGGTCGATCATCGTGTCGTCCAGTTCCCCACCCTCGCGGACCTGCATGTTGGCGCGGACCACGTCCTCGCTGACAATGGCGGTGCCGACGAATTTGACCGACACCGTGCCCACCTTGTAGCTGGGAGCGGTCTCCTCAGCCTGGGGGGCCGTCTGGGCTGTCGCCTGGCTTCCGCTGACGCCGGAAAGCAGTAGAAACAAGAACAATGCGCAAACTACCCTCGCCAGAGGGTTACGGTGTGAAGTTTTCAAAGCGGGTGATGTCTCTAAGGAAGGTAAGTTTCAATTCTCCTACCGGTCCGTTTCGTTGCTTGGCAACGATTAACTCGGCGGAGTCGGCGGCTACTTGGAATTTTTCGTCGGCATCTTTGGGTCGGGCAAGCATCAGGACAACGTCGGCATCCTGCTCGATCGAGCCGGATTCACGCAGATCCGCGAGTTTCGGAGTGCGGTTTTCCTTTTCGGAGGAGCGGTTCAATTGGCTTAATACAAGCACGGGGACGTTGAGTTCCTTCGCGAGCGCTTTTAATCCGCGGGAAGCTTCCGCCACCTGCTGCTCACGTGGCACCCTCGGGTCGGTCGGACTGAGCAGTTGCAGGTAATCTACAATGATGAAACCGAGGTTGTGCCGCGCATGGATGCGCCGGGCCTTGGCGCGCAGTTGCATGATCGTGAGCGCGCTGGAATCGTCGATGTAGATGCCGGACTTGGAAAACTCGTCGGCGACGGCCAGCAGGGCGCGCATCTCCTCGCCGTTCTGCTTCACGAAACCCTCACGCAACTGCTTCATGTTCACCCGGGCTCGAGAGCATAGCATGCGCAGCGCCAGTTGGGCCGCGCTCATTTCGAGGGAAAACACGAGGACGGCCACCGGCGCGCCCTTCTTGGGCAGGGCGGCGGCTTCCGCGATGTTCAGGGCCAGCGAGGTTTTGCCCATGGAGGGCCGGGCCGCCAGGATGATCATTTCCTGCTTCTGAAAGCCAAAGGTGAGCTGGTCCAGGTCCTTGAAGCCCGAGGCTACGCCGGTCAGCTCGCCGCGATGGTGCAGCATCTTGTCGATCACCGTGAAGGCCTCGCGCGTCGGCTCCTTCATGTGCCGCGCGGAGTCGTCCACCCGGTGCTGGGTGACCGCGAACATCTCCTTCTCCACCCGGTCGACGAATTCCTCGACGCTGCCGCCGTCCAACTGGAAGGAGTCCTCCACGATGCCGCCGGCCGCCCGGATGATCTCGCGCAGGATGTGCAGGTCGCGCACCCGTTCGATGAAGTAGACCGCCTGGGCGGTCGTCGGGATGCGGGAGCTGACCTGGGCGAGGTAGGCGTAGCCGCCGATCGTGTCGAGCTGACCGCCGGCCTTCAGCTCCTCCGCGACAATGGCGGTGTCGATCGGCAGGTTGCGCTGGTAGAGATCGAGCAGTTTCTCGTAAATTATCTGGTTGGCGGGGGAGAAAAAGGCCTTGGGCGCCAGTTTGTCCTCCAAACAGCGGGCCACCGTGTCCGTGCCGTCAATGAAGCAGCAGGACAGCAGGTATTCCTCGGCCTCGAGACTGTGCGGCAGTTCACGTCCGGTCACACCGGTGGATGGGGCGCGTGACGGGAATTTGTCTTGGGGCTCGGCCATGCGGTGGGACGGTCAGATATGTCAGCGCGTCCGGATGCGTCGCAATAGCGGGTTTTGCACAATTTGCTCCCAAAACGCGAAAGCCGCGTCGGGTGACGCGGCCTGCGCGGGGTGCCGGCATCCCGGTTACTTCTTTTCCTCGGCCGGGGCGTCGATCGGGTTTTCCGAGACGACGTCGAAGTTGAGGTCGACGGAAACCTCGGGGTGCAGCTTCACCTTGACGGTGTGCTGGCCCAGCGTCTTCACCGGCGTGTGCAGGTGGATGCGCTTCTTATCGAGCTCGAAGCCGGCCGCGGCCAGCTTGCCGTGGATGTCGGCCGACGTGATGGCGCCGAACATCTTGCCACCCTCGCCGGTCTTGACGGCAAAGGCCAGGGACGTCTTCTCGAGCTTCTTGGCGAGCTCCTGCGCTCCGCCCAGTTCCTCGGCCTCGCGCACGGCGCGGCGCTTCTTGAGGGCCTCGACCTGCTTGCGGTTGGCCGCGGTGAGCGGCACCGCGATGTTGCGCGGAAGCAGGAAATTGCGCGCGTAACCGGCGCGGACTTTGACTTGATCGCCTTCGCCGCCGAGACCTTCGACGGGTTTGAC
>CAZFHG010000065.1:0-17329 GCA_964518665.1 uncultured Opitutaceae bacterium
CGCCCGTCAACGCCTCGGCGCGTACTAATTTTAACCACGGATTTCACGGATGGCACGGATGCCTAGGCAATGACCCCTCCTCCGCCATGCCTACGGAAGGCCGGCGTGCAAAGCTCCAAAACCTTTAACAGGAGGCAGCAGAGCGAGCAGAGGTTAACAATCCTTCCTCCGCTCTCTCCGTTTCCTCCTGTGTAAACTGCCTTGGGCCCGAATCCGTGTCATCCGTGAAATCCGTGGTTAAAAAAACTGCCTTACCTCCGGAGCGACTGGCGGGCTACTTCCAGGTTTTCGCGGAGGCGCGCATCACCCGGCCTCAGCCGCAAGGCGGCCTCGTAATGCGTGACCGCCTCGGCGGCGCGGCCCTGGAGCAGACGCACGTTGCCGAGGTTGGCGTGGGTGTCGGCGTCGTCGGGCTGTGCGACGAGAATCGCCTGTAAATGCTCCGCCGCTTCCCCGATCCGGCCTGACTGGGCCAGCATCAGTGCGAGCCGCCGTCGCGCCACGACCAGTCCGGGTTCCAGCCGGACCGCGGCACCGAGTTGCTGCTCCGCCTCGGCTGTGCGACCGAGCCCCAACAGGGCGACCGCCAGGTTGTAATGTGCATCGGCCGCCGGCTGAAGTTTGAGCGAGCGCTTATAATGCTCCACCGCCTCGGCCGTCCGGCCCGCCCGCACGAGCGCGTTGCCAAGGGCCAGCTGCGCATCCGCATGCGCGGGCCCGAGCCTGACAGCCGTCTCCAGTTGGACTAGTGCTTCCGTCACCCGCCCCTCTTCCAGCAGTGTCACACCCCAATGGTAATGCGCTGAAACGTAGCCGGGCTGCAGGGCGGCGGCGCGTTCGAACTGACGCAGCGCCTCCTGGCGTTCGCCTTGGCGCTGCAATTCCACGCCCAAGTTGAGCCGCGCGCGGGCGCTCTCCGGGCACTTTGCCACGGTGTCGCTCCAGATGACGAACGCGCTGCGGTAGGCGTGATTGCGGACGAGTGTCAGGACGAAACACACCGCGGCCACGGCACCCAGCACCGGCAGGGTCCGGGCACCGAGCACGCGCCGCGCACCCACGACCGCCAAGGTGACCACCGCCGCCAACGGCAGGTACATGCGGTGTTCGGCCATGGTCTGGGAGACGAGCGGGATAACGCTGGAACTAGGCGCCAGGATGACGAAAAACCAGGCGCCGGAGAATCCGAGGATCGGCCGGCGCCAAAGCGCCCAAACCGTCGCGCCAAGCAGGCCGAGCACGCCGAGTCCCTGCCACCAGACTTCGGCCAGCGAACCCACCACGCCGGTGCCGTAATCGAGCACGAGCGGATGCGGCCAGAGTGAGAGCTGCAGGTAGAGGATCAGGGCCTCGCACTGCTTGAGCAGGTAGGACCACCACGTGACGCCGAGGCCAAGTCCGGCCGAGGCACCGCGCGTGCCGCCGCCGCCCAGCACGAGCCAGGCGAGCAGCACCCAGGTGGCGGCGAGTGCGAGATGCAAGCCACGGCGCTGACGCCAGGCCGACGCGAAACTCCCGGCCACGAAGGTGCGGTCATACAACAGCACTATCAACGGAGCCGTGACCATGACCTCCTTCGTGCCCATCCCCAGCAGGCACGCTGCCACCGCACCGAGCTTCCATCGCCAGGACGCCGGCGATTCCGTGGCGCGAATGAAGCCGTAGAGCGTGAGCAGGTAGAACAATCCGCAGAGCGATTCGGTGCGTTGCGCGATGCCGGTCACCGACTCCGTCTGCAGCGGGTGCAGCGCCCAGAGTACCGCCACCGCCAGGGCCAGCGGGCCGGCGGCAGCACCCAACGCCGGTCGCAACCCCGGTGCATTGAAGGTGCGCCGCATGATGCCCAGCAGCGCCAGAGCCGCGCCCGCGTGGATCAGCAGGTTGACTGCGTGGTAGCTCCACACGGCTTCGCCGCTCAGGGCATAGTTGAGCGCGAGTGAGAAATTGACGACCGGCCGGCCAGTCGTGGTGCCGCCCTCCGGAGGAGGCGACAGCGGCCCCGACAGCGGCCAGAGCTGACGAATGCTCGGGTTGCGCTCCACGGCCACCGCGTCGTCGAACAGGAACGGCACGCCCAGGGTGTTCGCATACGCGGCCGCCACCAGCACGAAGAGCAGCAGGGCCGGCCAGTCGCCGCGACGTCGCGCCGGTGAGCCGGTTTCGGATGAGGGCACGGGGGGCATGGAGGCGGTGGAGAGCTTCAGGGCTGGGCGCACCGGTGGCAATCCCCTGGGAGCGCGGGCCGCCGGCCCGCATTCCGATCTTTCTCTTTCCTCTTTATCTTTCTCCCATCGGTCCCATCCGCCCTATCCGAGAAAGAGAAAGATAAAGAGGAAAGAGAAAGATTGAATTCAGCGGGGTGAATGAAGGCGGGGATCCTCCTTCGCCAAGGCTACGGCGGACAAGTCGGAATGCCCGCCCTACAACTAGGCCCAAAAAAGGCTCCCCGGCGATTAAGCCGGGGAGCCGGATGAACCTGAATCAATACACCCCTTTAGAAATCAAACGTCGTCGTGAGGATGAATTGCCGCGGGTCGATGATGCGGAACGCCCAGGGCGTGCCGTCATAGTTGACCGCGATCGGCACCAGCGAGCCGCTCTCGAAGACGTTGTTCACGTTGAGCTGAATCTTCATGTTGAACTTGTCGTTCCAAACCTTGGTCCGGTACGTGAACCAGAAGTCGGTGTAGTAGTTGCCGTTGTCGAAGTACACCGGCTGGTTGGGATCGGAAGCCGTGAGGACGGTCGGGCGGGTCGGATCGGCGGCCTTGCCCTTGAAGCCGACGGCGGCCTTGGACTCCCAGCGCTCGCTGCCGCCGACCGAGAAGCCGCGGAGCCGGCCTTCCGAGAAGTTGTAGTTCGTGATGAACGAACCGCGGTACTTGCGCTGATTGGGCGCCATCACACCCTCGAGGGCCTTGGCGAGGCCGATCTGGGAAACCACCGTGTTGTCGAAGTAGAGCTGCGCGTTGGTGTTGCCGTCCGTGTTGCTCAGGCGGGCCGCGCTGGTGTAGCCGTACGAGGTCCAGAAGTTCCGGAGCGAGTACTGCGTGCCGGCGGCATCCGTGAAGTCCGGGATCTCGGGCGCGGTGGCCGCGTCCCACACGGGCTTGCGGACCGCGTACCAGGCGTCGTACTGCGGGGCGATGTTCTGATAGGTCGTCTCCTGCTTCGCCCCGGTGAGCTTCATGGTCCAGTTGCGCGTCGGGTTGTAGGTGATCTGCGCTTCATAACCCGTAGCCTGGCTGTCCTGCGTGCCACCGCGGCTGAGACCGGCGTAATAGTCGCGCGGGAGCTTCATCAGCGCCCAGATCTGATCGTGCATCGCAGAGGTGAGCGGATTGACGGTGTCCGAATTCCAGTTGTTGACCCCCGGATTGGCGCCATTGCGGAGGCGGACCACGGCGGTCGCCCAGGGCTGCATCAGGGTGGTGTCGCCGTAGAGCAGGCGGGTCAGCAGCGTGTCAGCCGCGCCGGTGCGCTCGTCCTGGTTGGTGTTCTCGAACCAGTTGAGGCGGACCACCAGCTTGTTATCCAGCATGTTGAAACCGAGGCCGATGTCCTCGCCCTTACCCGTGGGCTTCGGCAGCGGCTTGAAGAACAGGTCGGTCTGGAACGTGGCCGGCGGGTTGAAGTTGTCCGACTTGTTGTAGTAGAACGTCAGGCCGTCGGCGAACTGCCGCAGCTGCGAGGGCGAGGCGCCGCTCTTGTTCCAGTCGTAGAAGGGTCGGGCGGCAACGCCGATGGTCTTGGTGTCACCGGTGAGCTCGTCCCAGCGGTTCCAGCGGTTCATGACGAGGTCATACTTGGTGATACCGGTGACCGGGTCGTAAATCTGGTTGGCCGTCAGGGCGATCGCGGCGGTGGTGAGGTCGGGATTCTGAATCGCACCGGTCGTGGTGCGGCGGGCGCGGTAATCGTCCCGGCGCCAGCCGACGGTGGCGATCAGGCGGTTCTTCCAGATGTAGCTTTGCAGCGCCAGATTGTAGCTCTCGACCTCACGCTGGGTGCGGTAGCTGCCGGCGTCGGAGAAGTAGGTCCCGTAGGTCACCGGATAGGTTTCAAACAGGCCGGAGGCGTAATTGTAGATCTGCGATCCGCCCGGGACGGTATAGGGACTGTCCCAACCCGGATTGCCGAAGTAGCCGGTCGATTTGGTCACATTGTAGGAACCACCGGGGCTGCCCATGTAGTAATTGCGCTGCAGGTAGCCCTGGCCCGCGTTCCAGCGGTTGAATCCGTTGTTCAGCAGCGGATTGTTCATGTAGCGGTAGCGCGCGAGACCGTCGGCGTTCACGAAGTTCATGCGCCAGCGCTCGACCTGGCGGGCCGAGTCCTGCTTGGACCACATGCCGAGGAGGCGATGCTTGCCGAGAATGCTCATCCAGTCCTCGCGCTTTGAGAAATCCATGTCGTACGCCAGCATGGCCCGGTAGTTGTCCACCGTCTCGGGCTGGTAGAAGGTGTCCGGCGTATAGTCGTTGATGTAGGGCAGGCCCAAGTACGCGTTGGCCGAGCCGTCCGGCTTCTTGACGTTGGTGTCGATCGTCAGCGTGGCGCCGGTGAGCTGGGAGATCGTGTAGTTTTCCGCGGAGTCGATGTCCTGGCGGAACCAGCCGGCGTTGAGGAACAGGTTGGGCAGGAGTTCCTGCTCGAGTTCGACGTTGTAGTTGCCGGCGCGCAGATAGCCGAAGTTGGCCTCGTTGGTATTGTACTCGGTCCAGTCGTAGATGGACTGGTTGGTCACACCGGCGTTCTGGTAGGTACCCTGCGTGTAGGTGACACCGCCAATCGTGACCGTGGGGGCCGGCAGGGCGCCGGAGGAAGTCCACTGGCGGTCCTGGATGGCGTAGCGCGGATCCTGGGCGACCCAGCCCTGGTTGGCTGGCGTGGGATTGGTCTGCTCCGGGTTCGTCCACGCGGTGCGGGCCAGCGTGGGCTGGCGTTGGAAGAGATCAATGAACACGCCGTTGTCGACGCGCATGAGCGGGCGGGCCACCTGGTCGTAGATGATGCCGGGCACATACTGCGACGACGTGGTCGCGGTCAGGTTGGAGGCATTGGCCAGGGAGCCGGCGACATAGCCGGGTGACAACGTGGAGAAGACATACGGGCCGGTGACGGCGCCGGTGTCGAGACGGGTCACCATGCGGGTGATCGGATCATAGACCGGACGGCCGGACTGCAGCCACGGTGTGACGAAGTCGCGGGGCGTGAGTGAATTCGGGCGGTTGGCCTTGTTTTCAAATCCCTCGGCAAAGGCGCGGATGACGGTCTTCGGGAAGGGCTTGAAGGTGATCGCGGCGAACTGGCGGTTCGTCAGGTCGGAGGCGGGTTTGCGCTCGAACCGCTGGTCGTTGTACAGGAAGCCCATGTACAGCGCGAGTTTGTTGTCGATGATCGAGCGGTTGAAGGCGAAGGAACCGCGGAAGGAGCCGTTATGGTCGGTGCGCACCTGCACGTTGTTGGTGTCGCGGTTCAGCACGGCCTGCGCGGTGGACTGATTCACGATGCCGGCGGGGCTGCCCAAACCGAAGAGCAGGGAGTTCGGGCCGCGGCTGATTTCCACGGACTGGGTGTTGTAGGCGTCGAACGGAATCCGGTTGTTGGTCGGATAGTAGTTCATCGCGGCATCGGGCACACCGAGACCGCGGACGCGGTTGGACTGGGCGTTGGTGGTGGTGCCACCGTCGTTGCCCAGCGTGTAACCGGCCACGGAGTCCTTGGCGGTGCCGCGGTCGGTGATGAGGGGCGTGTACGTGCCCGAGCCCTCGGTGTTGGCCTCAAACTTGAAGACATCGTTGATGTCGACCGAGGCGGTGTCCTCCATCTGCTGCTTCGTCACTACGGTGATCGAGGCGGCGACGTCGGCGAGATTGGTGTTCAGGCGGCTGCCGGCCAGCGTGTTCTCGGCGAAGTAGCCCTGGTCCCGGTCATTCGTGACGGTGAAAGGCGTGAGCTGGATCACCTCTTCATCAGTCCGGGCGGTCGCCGCGGCCTGCGTGACCTCGGCAGTCGTCGGTGCCGCCGCTTTGGGCTCTGGCTTGGCAACCTCGGTTTTGGCTTCCTGGGCTGACAACGGAACCATCAGCAGGAGGGCCAGCAACGACACTTGCAGTTGTCGGACTCCGGAATGGAGCGGGTAGTTGGGGGAGTTCATGATGTCTTTGGTGCTTGGGTGTAAGATTTTCGGTACGGAAACGCCTCCGGACAGGAGACAACGACAGCTCAGGGGAGGAGGGATCGGTTGCGGGGATGGGTTTCTGGTCAGGGGTTGGGGGCTGCATGCCGGCATGGGACCGGCGCTTTTACTGACTGTTTTGTTACTCTCGCACCGAAATGACTCAACGCAACCGAACCTCAGACAGTCCGATCTGTGGCGTGTATTCAAACCCCTGATTGCTTTTCCGAAATCAATCTTTCCCGCGGATCACGCGGGAAATTAATCGCCGAGTCCGGGCTAGCCCAAGATGTCGCACCAAAGCGAACGGAGCAGCACCCGTGGCGTCTTCGTCATGAAAAGACTTCCTGCAGAAGCGGCTTTACGACGCGAGGTTGTGTCCCCGCTCGCGCCTCAGAAATCAAACCGGTCGATGTTCTCGCGGTTGAAGATAAAGGGCCGGCCTAGGAGGATGTGGTCGCCCGCGAGGCGCAACTCGCCGAGCTCACCGGCGCGGAAAACCTTCGCCCCGGCCTTGAGTTCGCCGCGGGTCGCGGCCGCCGCCGCATACACGGTGAGGTAACCGAGGTCGCCGGTGTTCCAGAGGATCACGCTGTCGGTCACTCCGGCCTTCACGTAGCGGCGGTTCTCGTTGGGGAGCCCGAGACCGATGACCTTCACCTTGCCCGCCTTGCCGGCCTGCTGCACCGCCTCGGCCGCGCCCGGGACGCCGGGCGAGCAGATCGCCATGAGGAGCTTGAGGTTGGGATACGCGCTCATCAGCGCCGTGGCTTCCGACTGCGCCTTGTCCTTGAGGTCGTCGCTCGGCCGCACGGCCACGAGCTTCAGGCGCGGGTACTTTGCCGCGAGCCGCGCCTCGATGTGCTTCATCCATTCGCGCTGATTCGCGGCGGTAAGGGTGGCGGTGATGATCGCAAACTCCCCTTCCCCGTCCATCAGCCGCGCCGCCTCGTCCATCAGCGTCTGGCCGATGCCCTCGGGCGTGGCCTGGTTCACAAAGAAGGAACGCGCATCGGGCTGCACGTCGGAATCGAATGCGATCACGGTGATGCCCGCCTTCTGCGCCTTGCGCAGTGCGGTGGAAAGCCCCTCCTTGTTCTCCGCCGAGACGGCGATCGCGTCCACGCCCAGGGTGATCCAGTTCTCCACGATCTCGTTCTGCTTCGCCGCATTGGTGTCGACGGGACCGTCGAAGAGCAGTTCGACGTTGATCTCCTTGGCGGCGCGGTCGGCGCCGGCCTTGCACGAAAGAAAATAGGCGTTGCCCTTGGCCTTGGGCATGAGGGCGATCATGAGCCGGGACTCGGCCGCGGTAACCGGGGCGGCCAGCAGCGCGGCGAGAAGAAAGATAAACAGGGCGGGAATTTTCATGACGGGGGCGAAGCGGGTTGCCGGGCAGACTGTCCGCGCGACCGCCACGCCGACAAGAACTTTGGCGCGGCGCCGAGGGCGAGGACGAGGAGCAGCAGGACGCCGGTGAGCAGGCCGGACAATTCCTCGGCGGCGTTCAGGCGGATGACGGCCGGCAGCGTGGCGAGGCCGTTCTTCAGCACCGCGATTACGGCCACGCCGAGCAGCGTGCCAGTGACACTGCCGCGGCCGCCAAAGATGCTCGTGCCGCCGAGCACGACCGCCGTGATGGCGAAAAGTTCGTAGCCCATGCCGGCGTCGGCCCGGGCCTGGCCGAGGCGCGCGGTGTAGATCAGGGCCGCAAGTCCCGCGATGAATCCGGCCAGCACATAGGCCAGCGCGACCTGCCGTGTCACCGGCAGGCCGGCATAGCGTGCGCCTTCCGGGGAAAATCCGATCACGCGCAGGGCCCGCCCGGTCATGGTGCGGTGCACCAGTATCCAGATCAATGTAGCCACGGCGATGAACACCCATGCCTGCGTGGGCAGACCCAGCCACCGTTCCTGGCCGAGAAAAAGGAATCCGGCGGGGAAATCCGTGTACGTCACCGCGCCCCGGGTCAGCGCCTCCGCCAGGCCGCGGAAAAGCGAGTAGGTGCCGAGCGTCACGATGAGCGGTGGCAGTTGCAGCCGGGCGATAAGCCCGGCGTTGAGGGCGCCGCCCCGTCCGCCGGCCGCCAGCGCGCCTGCGGCCGCCACCCAGACCGGCAGACCTGCGTCATGCCACAACTGGCCGAAGATCACGGCGCAGAGCCCGAGGAGCGAGCCAACTGCGAGATCAATGCCGGCGGTGAGGATCACCGGCGTCAGCGCCAGCGCGAGGAGTCCGATCTCGCACGAGTGCCTCAGGATGTCGAACTGCCGGTCCAGCGTGCCGAAGCCCACGGTCACGCCGCGCCGGTTGGTCGTCGTCCCGAAATGCCAGAACACCAGCCACTCCACCACCAGCACCAGCAGCAGCAGCACCTCGTAACGGAAGAGCAGCGATTTCCAGCGGAGATGTGAATCAGGACTCATCCGCGTTCCTCCCTCAACTGCTGGGGTATTCCTGCACCAAGCACATCGGAACCGGCAATTTTACAGGAGGCAGCAGAGGTAGCGGAGATTGAGACGGAAGTCATCATGGCATCTTTTACCTCTGCTAACTCTGCTTCCTCCTGTGCAAAGCACTGCTCCGATTGAGGCGCACGCCCTCGGCGGTCGCGGCCAGGAGGATGATTGCGCCCTGGATCGCCTTTTCCCAATAGGCCTCGATGTGCAGGTGCGTGAGCGCCGGCGGAATGCACGCGAGCAGCACCAGGCCGGTCAGCACCCCCCAGAGGCTGCCGCGCCCGCCGGAAATGGCCACGCCGCCCACCACGACCGCCGCGATGACCTTCAGCTCCAGCCCGCTCCCCGCGAGCGGCTGCACCTGCGGCGACTGGACGATGTTCATCACGGCCGCGATTCCGCAGAGCAGGCCCAGCAGGGTGAACACCGCAAAGGTCACCGCACGCGGACGGATGCCCGCCAGCCGGGCGGCCTCGGCATCGGAGCCGACAGCATAGACGTGGCGGCCGGCCGCGAGATACCTCAGAACGAGCGCCAACACGACGAGCACCAGCAGCGCCGACAAGAGCAGCACCACCTGGCCGGCCGACTGGCTGAGGCCGAACCACTGCACGCCGTCAGGCAGGTTCACAAATTCACCCTGGCGCGCGAGGTTCAGCCCCTGCCGCAACGCCACCATGGTCCCGAGCGTGACAACGATCGAGGGCAGTCCCAGTCCGGCCACGAGGACGCCGTTGAGCGCGCCGAGCAGCGCCCCGCAACCGGCCGCGACGGTCAGCACGAGACCCAGCGGCCAGCCCGCCGCCGCCAGCAAACCGGCGACCACGCTGCACACGGAAAATTGCGAGCCCACGGAAATGTCGATCTGCCGCGCCAGGATGACCAAAGCCATGCCGCACGCGACCACGAGGGCCGGCGCCTCTCGCGTGAGCAGGGAACGCAACGGGGCCGGTTCGAAAAACGCGGGTGCCCAGACCGCCATGGCCAGCAAAATCGCGCCCAGCACGGCGACGAGTGTGAATTCCCGGCCGCGCCGTTTCATGACGTCCCTCCGTTGCCACTCGCGCCCAGCGCCGCCGCCATCACGACCGGGGCCGCCGTCCCGCCCGGCAGGATTTCCCGGAGCGTGCCGCCGCGCATCACGCCGATGCGGTCGCACAGGCCAATAATCTCCGGGAGGTCGCTGGAAATCAGAATCACCGCCAGCCCGCCGGCGGCGAGTTCGCGCACGATCCGGTGCAGCTCGCCCTTCGCGGCAATGTCCACGCCCTGCGTCGGCTCGTCGAGGATCAGGACGCGCGGCGCGGTGGCCAGCCAGCGCGCGACCGCGACCTTCTGCTGGTTACCGCCGCTCAGCGTGGCGACGGCCGCCTCCGGTCCGGCCGCCCTGATGCGCAACTGTGCGATGAACTCCGCCGCCACGCGGTTCTCCGCCGGCGCCGACAGCCAGCCATGGCGGAACACCCGGCGGTGGGCCGCCAGGGTGATGTTCTGCGCCACCGGCAACTCCGGCACCACGCCGTGCCGGCGGCGGTCCTCCGGCACGTAGGCGAGGCCGTGCCGCATCGCCGCTTGAGGAGAATCAAGCCGCACCGGCCGGCCCTCGCGCCGGATCTCGCCTGCATCCGCCGGCGTCAGGCCGAAGAGGACGCGGGCCAGTTCCGTGCGCCCGGCACCCACGAGCCCGGCCAGTCCGAAGATCTCGCCGGCCCGCACGGCAAAACTCACGTTGCCGACCCCGGCCGCCGCGCAACCCGTGCCGCGCAGCTCGAGTGCGATTCCACCCAGCGCCGCCCCGCCGGGCGGCGGAAACTCCGCCAGTTCGCGCCCGACCATGAGGCGGATCAGGCCGGCCGCATCAATGTCGCCAACCGCCTGCGTGCCGACGCTCGCGCCGTCGCGCAGGACAGTCACGCGGTCGGCCAGCGCGAAAATTTCCTCCAGCCGGTGCGAAATATAGATCACGCCAACGCCCTCCGCCCGTAGCGTTCGCACGATGGCGAACAGCCGTTCCTGTTCCCGCTGCGTCAGCGACGCCGTCGGCTCGTCCATGATGACAATGCGCGCCCCGGCCCCGATCGCGGCGGCGATCTCCACCAATTGCTGCTCGGGCATAGAGAGATCCCTGACTTCCGCGTCCGGCGCGAGGTCCGCACCGAGCCGCTGCAGCAATTCCGCGGCACGGACCTGGCGCGCCCGGCGATCCACCCGCCGCCAGAGTCCCGCCGGCTCCAGGCGCAGCGCGAGATTTTCCGCCACGGTCAGATCGGGAAACAGCGCCGGTTGCTGGTAAATGCAGGCGATGCCAAGCGCCCGCGCCGTGGCGGGATTCAGCGCGTCCAGGCGCCGGCCTCCTATCACCAGATGACCGCTGTCGGGCGCATGCGCGCCGGTCGCCACCTTGATGAGCGTGGACTTGCCCGCGCCGTTCTCCCCCAGCAGCGCGTGCACCTCGCCGGGTCTCAAATCGAAATCCACCCCCCGCAATGCCCGTACCGCACCAAAGCTCTTGGTGATGTTCGCGAAGACGAGCAGGGGTTGAACTGGCTTGGGGGTCGGGTTAACCACAGATCACGGATGGCACGGATCAAGGCGATGGCAGGTCTCCTTCGCAAGGCCTTCGGAAGGTACGGTAGAAGGTAGGGGCCTGCTTGCAGGCGATCGGTTTGAATGTAGGGGCGCACCTCGTGTGCGCCCGGTCGCGCCGCAATCGCGAATCAATCGGGCGCAGTCAAGCTGCGCCTCTACCCATCGCCTGCAAGCAGGCTCCTACCCACGAACCGACATACTTCAGCAAACCGTGACTGCGCCGGCAGGGGCGAAGCCGCCTTCGCGCAGGGTCTTCTGCTCTGCGAAGGCCTGGCGCAAAGCCGCGTCGAGTCCGTGCACCGTCGCCACGGGACTGGTGGCGCCATTCAGCAGGGTCCATTCGATCAGGTCCGAGGGGAAGGGAGTCACCGCCGCCGCGTGATGCACCGTGTCAATCAGGCGGGTGTGCCGGGTCGCCATGGCGGTGGTACAGACCGGCGTCGCCGGGGCGCGGAGTTTTTGCAGGGCCGCGGCCATCATCAGGCGCCGCGAGGCGTGCTGGTCGAGCACCGGCCGACGCTGCCGCCCATCAGCCCCGTGTAGCCATGCCTCGGTCTCGTAACGCCAGCCGGCGGTGCCGGCCGCGCCTTCGATCACAATCTCCGGTTCCAGCGCGGTGTTGCTCACATGGCTCACGCCAAACCACAGACGCGTGCCGCCCGTCGTGCGGACGTTCACCACCGCGGTGTCAAAGCTCTCGATATCGTGCGCCCGGAACAGTTCCACGCCGCCCGGTTCGGGCACGGTGCATTCGTCGCCGGCCCCGCCAAACAGCAGGCTGAGCATCACGAAGTGGCCGAAGGCGTTGTTCAGCGGCGAATCCATCACCGCCACGCCGTCCAGTTGCAGCCGGCCAGCCCAGTTGTTGCGCAGGAAATAGGCCCGCGGCCGCGGCCAGACGCCGAGGAAGCGCACCGATTCCACCCGGCCGATCGCGCCTTGGGCCAGCGCTTCGACCAGCCAACGCGTGCCCGGATCGTAGCAATCCTGGAAACCCACCGCGACAAAGCGGCCGCTGGCCTGTTCCGCCGCCCGGATCGCACTGGCGTCGGCCAGGCTGCCGGCCAGGGGTTTTTCCACCAGCACGTTGGCCCCCGCCTGCAGCGCGGCGACGGTCATGCGCGCGTGCCAGTGGATGCCGGTGGGGATCAGGCAAAGGTCAATCTGCCCCGCGTGCCGGTGGAGCATTTCCTGATAATCGGTGTAGATTGCACAGCCCCCGGCCTTGAGCTCGGCCACATTGGCGGCCTCCTCGGCGGGATTGATCACGACGGCGGCGACAATGACCGCCTCGCCGCGGTCACGGCACCCGCGGGCCAGTTCCAGATGAATCCGGCCGTAGCCGGAGATGCCGATCAATGCGAGCCGGGGCCTTTTGGTTGAGTCGCTCATGGCGGTGGGGGCTGCCAGTCCCTCCGGCCGGCGGAACCGGCGGGGAAGATGGGCCTCCCGTAATATTGGGAAAATTAAAGGGAAAGGGGTGGGTAAATGTCGCGGGATTTGCAGTCAGCCGCGTTGGCGATGAACGCACCTTAGTCCGATCTTCGGACCAAGCCATGCAGCCGAGTCGCTGACAGTCCGAGCCGCAGTGGAGAATCCGGGAGCCCGCCTTGGGGTTGCTGCCGCTTGCCGCACCGCTCGCGAATGAACTGTCAGAGTCCGTCCGGCTCGCGCCCGCCGCGGGCCGCAACCACCCTGCCGGTTCATGCCCCGCTTACCCCGGTTGCAACGGTTATCACCCTTGGCTCCCAATCCACCGGGCGAGCCGCTATAACGCAGCTCCCTTCTCTCCCCATGCGGCCATTTCTCCCCCTCCTTATGTCGCTCACCCTGCTCACCGCCGCCGCGGCTCCCGTCGACGGCACAGTCATCCCGCTCTGGCCCGAAGGCGTGCCCGGCGCCAAGCCCGGGCTCGGTCCCGAAAAAAACGCGGACGGACACATCGCCAATGTCTCCGCGCCCACCCTCACGGTGTTCGCACCCGCCGTGGACCGGCCCACCGGCACCGCCGTCATCGTCTGCCCCGGCGGCGCTTATCAATTTCTGTCCAACGACCGCGAAGGCGTCCAATACGCCCGCTGGCTTGGCACGCTCGGGGTCACCGCCTTTGTCCTGAAATCACGTCTGCAGGAGTTCGGCCATCCCGCTCCGTTGCAGGATGTGCTGCGCGCCGTGCGGCTCGTGCGTTCGCGCGCCGCGGAGTTCGGCGTCGATCCCGCCCGGCTCGGCGTCATGGGCAGTTCCGCCGGCGGTCACCTCGCCGCCAGCTCGGGCACGCTCTTCGATCACGCCGCCAGCCGGACCGGTGCGCCGATCGACACCGTCAGTGCCCGGCCGGATTTCCTGATCTTGATGTATCCGGTCATCACGATGGAAGACCCCTACGCCCACGCCGGCTCGCGCACGGCCCTGCTCGGCGCCAAGCCCGCGCCCGGCTTGCTCGATCTCATGTGTCTCGAGAAGCAGGTCACTGCCGCCACCCCGCCCACGCTGCTCATCCACACCCAGGAGGACAAAAGCGTGCCCATCGAGAACAGCCTCCGCTTTTTCCAGGCGCTCACCCGCGCCGGTGTGCCCGCGGAGTTCTACGCCTTTGAGCACGGCTCGCACGGCATGGGCATGAAACCCGAGTTCGGCACCGCGTCCAACTGGCCGAAGCGCGCCGAGGAATGGCTCCGCGACCGCGGCCTGCTGGAGGTGAAGAGTAAGCCTTAAACCGATATGATGCCGTCGAACTGCAAAGCACCAGGCGCAGAGTGTCCATGTAGGGGCGCAGCTCGACTGCGCCCGGTGTGGCAGCATACGCAAATGAATCGTCCCGGGCGCACACAAGGTGCGCCCCTACATGGGCAATTGAGTGCCCCAAAATTCCCCGCTCGCTCACGCTCGTAGCTACGGCCGCAGCCGTCGGACCCAATAAGCGATAACCAATAACCTATAAGCCATATCCCCCCTTTCTACATGGCCGCAAAAATGCACAAGATTCATTTCACGTATGAGACTACCAATGCGCCTATAGGCGCGCGGGTGCGTTCCTTTTTCAGGATGGAAATTTTGCGCCTCTTTGCGGCCATCCTTGCCTTGTCAGGCATCGCCAGCGTCTGCGCGGCCACGCCGCTCATGGAAAATCTCTCCCGCGGCGTGGTGGCCATCCACCAACCCGACGGTCGCGTCTTCATCAGTTGGCGGCTGCTCGCCACCGATCCCGCCGGCACCGCCTTCAATCTCTACCGCACCACCGGACCCGGCGCCGCCACCGAGGCCGGGCCCTTCGGCTCGCGGCCCGACGCCCTCGCCGGCACGGTGAAGCTCAATTCCGCCCCGCTCGCCGGCCCGACATGGTTCGTGGACGAGGGCGCGCGGCTCGAGCGCGAGACAAAGTATTTTGTCCGCCCGGTCGCCGCTGACACCGAGGGCGCGCCCGGCGCCGCCTTCACACTGCCCGCCGGCGCGCCGCCACTGCCCTATCACCGCGTGCCGTTGCAGACCCCCGACGGTTACGCGCCGGGCGACGCCTCGCTCGGCGACCTCGATGGCGACGGCGATTACGAGATCATCCTCAAGCAGGAGCAAACCCCGCGCGACAACTCCCAGTCCGGCCTCACCGGCGAAACGCTCCTGCAGGCCTACCGCCTCGACGGCACGCTGCTCTGGACCATCAACCTCGGAAAAAACATCCGCGAAGGCGCGCACTACACGCAGTTCATGGTCGCCGACCTCGACGGCGACGGCCGGGCCGAGGTCGCATGCAAGACCGCCGACGGCACCGTGGACGGCGCCGGCAAAGTCATCGGCGATCCCACCGCCAACTGGCGCGCCCCCGCGGGGCCGACCGTACCGTCCGCCGACCGCACCGGCAGCATCATGACCCCCGACGGCCGCAGGGCCGCGCTTGAAGGCCACATTCTGCGCGGACCCGAATATCTCACCGTGTTCGACGGCCGCACCGGTGCCGCGCTGGCCACCGTGAAGTACATTCCCAGCCGCCATCCCGAAACCGAAAATCCCACCGCCGACCAGCTCAAGGCCATCTGGGGCGACGGCTACGGCAACCGCTCCGACCGCTACCTCGCGGGCGTTGCCTACCTCGACGGCCACCTGCCCTCGTTGATTTTCGCCCGAGGTTATTACACGCGCGCCGTCATCGCCGCGTGGGATTGGCGTGACGGCAAGCTCACCTCGCGCTGGGTCTTCGATTCCGACGACGCCACCCCGGGCAATGATAAATACCGCGGCCAGGGCAATCATCAGTTGAGCGTCGCCGACGTGGACAACGACGGCCGCGATGAAATTGTCTATGGCGCCGCGGTCATCGATGACAATGGCCAGGGGCTTTACTCCACCGGCTGGGGTCACGGCGACGCGCTGCACGTCGGCGACTTTGAACCGGCCAATCCCGGCCTCGAGATCGTCACCATCCAGGAGCGCTTCGACCAGCAGGGGCCCAGCCTGCGCGACGCCGCCACCGGCCGGCCGCTCTTCCTCCTCCCCTCCGTGAAGGCCGCCACCGAGGGCGGTGACAAGGGCGAGGGACCCGGCCGCGGCAATGCGTTCAACATTGATCCGCGCTATCCCGGCGCCGAGCTGTGGGCGGCCGGCGCGGCCGTGGACGTACTCTACAGTGCCCGCGGCGAGGTTATCCTTGCCAAGCGCTCGCGCGGTTTCCCCTGCAACTTCGGCATTCTCTGGGACGGCGACCTGCTCACCGAGCTGCTCGACCAGAACCGCATTCTCAAATGGAACTGGACCAAGTCAGCACTCGACCCGCTGCTGGTCGCGCATGGCTGCATCGCCAACAACGGCACCAAGGCCACGCCCGCCGTCAGCGCCGATCTCTGGGGCGACTGGCGCGAGGAGGTCATCTGGCGCAGCCGCGACAACCAGGAGCTGCGCATCTACACGACCACGATCCCCACGCCCCACCGCCTCGTCACCTTGATGCACGATCGTCAGTACCGCCTAGCCATCGCCTGGCAGAACACCGCCTACAACCAGCCCCCGCACGCAAGCTTCGCGCTGGATGAAGCCCTTCCGCTCCCACCGCCACCGGTCATCGCCGTCCCGCCGACCCAGCAATGATCGCATCACCGTCACATCCGACTTCATGGGTAGGGCCCTGCCTCCGGACGGGCCGAATGGCAGGCGCACGCGGAACGCCCGTCCGGCATGCCCGCCATAGCCTTGGCGAAGGCGGGAGGCCGGGCGCTACCCAAAGCCACCAACCATAGCTGGCTCACGGTAATGTAGCGCCCCCTCATTCATCAGTCCGTCCTTCTCCATGAATGCATACCTGTCTGTTGCCACGCTCAGCCTGCTGTTGCCGATGACCATCTCGGCGCAAACCCCGGCCGTCGAGGTGCCGGCGACCGAGGCCCCGGTCATCCGGGAGGCGGCACCGCCCCTCTTTAACTTCAACCTCATCCCCAAGCCCTTTCAGCAGAATCCGCAGTTGGAGATGACGGTGTTCACGGAGCTCACGGCCCACGGGCGCTCCCTGCCCAAGGCCGCGCCGGACCACCCGCTTTATTACGTCGCGCAGGACCAGGGTTTCCGGCCGATGGGTGACGGCGTCGGCGGGCAACATCCGCCGCTGCCGGCCGAATTGGAAAGCGTCCTGCAAAAGGCGCTCGTCGAGCAGGGCTACCTGCCTTTCACCAACGCCGCCCGCACTCCCGATCTCGTGCTGATCTATTTCTGGGGCTCGCACTACCGCCTTGATCTGGAGATGGCCCGCATGTTTCCGGAAATGCACCGGCAGCACATCCTTGAGCGCGCCGTGCTGATCGGCGGCCGCGCCTATGCGCACGAAATCGAGCTCCAACTCGACTTCGGTTATCTGCCCAGTGACCGCTCGCTGAAAAAAGGCTACCTCTTCCAGCAGGCCGACACCGATCTGTACTACGTCGTCGTCTCCGCCTACGACCACGCCTCCGTGGTCGCGAACGCCCCCAAACTCGCGTGGCGCACGACCATGACGGTGAACGCCATCGGCGTCGCCATGAAGGAATCCCTCCCGCCGCTGATTCTCACCGCCGCCAACTGGTTCGGCCGCGAAATGAGCGAGACCGTCGCCATGCACCGCTCCGTCCGCCGCGGCACC
>CAZFHG010000066.1:0-13554 GCA_964518665.1 uncultured Opitutaceae bacterium
CGCCTTGGGCATAATCGCCGCATGCCTGACACTGTTCCCATTGCTCCCGGCACCCGCATCGGCCACGTGCACCTGAAGGTCGCCGACCTTGATCGCGCTCTCGCGTTCTACTGCGGCGTGCTCGGCTTCCAGCTTATGCAGCGCTACGGCACGCAGGCTGCGTTCATCTCTGCCGGTGGCTATCACCACCATATCGGGCTCAACACCTGGGAAAGTCTCGGCGGCACCCCGCCCCCGCCCGGACACACGGGCCTGTATCACACGGCCATCCTCTATCCGACCCGCGCCGACCTGGCCAACGCCCTGCGTCGGCTCCGGTCCGCCCGCGTGCCCCTCGACGGCGCCTCCGACCATGGTGTGAGCGAGGCCCTCTACCTCCGCGATCCCGATGGCAACGGGGTCGAATTGTACTGGGATAAGCCGTCGGACAAGTGGCCGCGCACGCCCGAAGGCGAACTCGCCATGGTGACGCATCCACTCGATCTGAGCAACTTGCTGGCCACCGTCAAAAATTGAAGCGTAGTGACGTCGGCCAAACGTAGCGCGGAGCTTCAGCCCGCGTTCGAAAGTCTCTAGCGCGGGCTGAAGCTCCGCGCCACGACCCAGCGGCGTATGCGCACTTAATTCTCCTGACACAACGCTGTCATCCGGTCGTGATAACCTGCCTCGAATCACCACCTGCATGAAATCCGCCACCCGCTGTGCCTGGGCCCAGGCCGAACCCAACATCTCCTATCACGACCACGAGTGGGGCGTTCCCTTGCATGACGACCGCGCGCTCTTCGAATTGCTGATCCTCGAGGGCGCCCAGGCCGGGCTGAGCTGGACCACGATCCTGAACAAACGGGAAAACTACCGCCGTGCCTTCGACGGCTTCGACGCGCAAAAGATATCGCGCTACGGCGCCAAAAAAGTCGCCACGCTCCTCGCCGATGCTGGCATCGTGCGCAACCGGCTGAAGATCGCCGCCACCATCCGCAACGCGCAGGCCTTCCTCACCGTGCAGCAGGAGTTAGGCAGCTTCGACCGCTACCTGTGGTCCTTTGTGGGCGGCAAACCCATCGTCAACCGGCGCCGCACGATGCAGGAAGTCCCGGCGCGTTCACCCGAAAGCGATGCGATGAGCAAGGACCTGTTGCAACGCGGCTTCAAATTCGTCGGCAGCACGATCTGCTACGCCTTCATGCAGGCGAGCGGCATGGTCAACGACCACCTTGTCACCTGCCCGCGCCACCGGGTTTGTTCCAAGCTGCGTTGATCCGCGCCTCAGCCTGCGCACGCTTCTCCAATTCCTTTTCGCGCAGCCGCTCCTCCACCGGCACCGCAAACACGGCCTTGTCTCCCAGCACGCATCCCCGCCGCCCCGGGACGCAATCCGTGTTCAGCCGCAGGCAGAAGTCACGGTCCGGGTCGAAATGAGGACAGGAAAAACTCATGATCGCAGTCTACGCTACGTCTGTCCGGCAACCTTGAGCCACATCAAGCTTCGCGGCGTTAGGGTTTTAAACCACGGATTACACAGATGGCACGGATCAGAATAATACCATGGCCACATAAGGCTCAAATGGCACATGAGACCAATCCAATCAAAGGATCGGCCTTATGTGTATTCTGTGTGCCTCTTGTGGCCATCCTCTGATCCGTGCCATCCGTGTAATCCGTGGTTAAATAACTCCTCAGTACTTCGCGTGTTTCAGGATGAAATCCACGATTGGCTTCGGGTCCGGCAGACTGTGGGGCGAGTGACCGCCACCCGGCTTGACGATGACCTCGATGGTGCCGCCCGCGGCCCGGTAACGCTCCGCCAAGACGGCGAGATTTTCGTTCAATTTCACGGTGACGTCCGCATCGCCGCTTACGCCGATGATCGGAATCCCCGCCCGCACCACCGGCTCGATGCGGTCGAGCGGGCTGACCTTCGCCGTCTCCATCTGCTCGACGGTGAGGCCGTAATTGGCCGCCACCTCCGCCCAGCGTGATGACTTGTAGCCCGGCCAGCGGCGCAGATCGAGTGCCGGCGCATCGAGGTAGAGCACCGCCACGCGCTCAGGCCAGGTCGCGGCAAAGTTGAAGGCGTAAAGTCCGCCCCGGCTGAAACCCTCCAGCACCATCCTTGACGCGAGACCGAAGTCCTTCGTCAAACGGCCGTAGAATGCGTCAAAGATATCCATCGCCGCCGGCGATCCGTAGCGGTCACTCGCATTGATGTAGGCGAGGTGCCAGCCCTGCTCCAGAAGCGCGAGCGAGACCTGCGGGGCATGGCGGTCGCCGAACCACTCGGCGCGCCACACCCAGGGTTTTCCGGCGGCGGAGGTTTTTGGCACGATCAGGATCGCCGGTTGACCGGCGACCACGAAGTCGAGGCGTTCATAGCCATGCCATTCGGATTGGGTCATGCCCGGACCTTGTTGGCCGGCGGAAAGGGGAATGGTCATGGTGAGAAGGAGGAAGAGTACGCAGATGAATTTTGGCCTGTGGGTAGGGCCCGGCCTCTGGACGGGCCGCGTTGGGTAAGCGCACGCCGAACGGCCCGTCCGGAGGCCGGGCCCTACCCACAGAAATCTCCGGGTGATATTCATGAACCCGAGGCTAGTACTTCATCGGCACGCCCGGATCCTTCGGTGCCTGCACGACTTCTTCCAGGCACGCGTTCGCCGGTGCGGGCGGCACGGCCGCGGGCCGGAGCAGCGTGGCTTCGATCACGTCACCCGCCTTCACCGTGAACACAAAGTCGCTGCCGTCACGAACCGCGCCTTCGCGGTTCCATGCCGGCGTGCGGCCGCTGAAATTATCGCGAATCCGCAGTGCGCCGTCGCGGGCGGCCGTGACCCTCAGCCAGGTCGTGGCATTATTCTCGCGCCGAGCCGACACGCGATGTCCGCCCTCGACCTGCAGGTCGGTGAATGCGGCCTCATGCCAGCGCCAGGGCATCGCCGGGAAAACCCGGATTGGACTCCACCCGCCCGCGCCGGGTTTGGCATCCCAGCTCTGCAGGAGCATCTCGTGGACGGCCGCGCACGCGAGGAAGTTGCCCTCGAGCGTGAAGGGCCGGTAGTCCATCGACGAAAATCCGGTCTTGGTCTGGTCGCCATTCGCGTGGAACCCGTTCCGCAGGATGAAGGCCCGCAGGTAGGCCTTGAGATGCCAGAGCGCCGCCTCGGGCTCGTTGATGCGCGCCCGCAGCGCCGCCATCCAGGTGTAGCTGTAGCCGCACCACTCGAGGACGCCGAGACGGTCAATGTCGGGCACGGTCGCGGCGATGATGGCGCGGTCCGCCGCCGGTCCCTCGATGTGGATCAGGTTGAACGGGTAAATCGCCATCATGGTCGCCAGATGTCGGTGGCTGAAAACCAGTTCCTCCACTGCGTTCAGCTTGAGGATATTCTTCTCCGTCACGTGATACGGCCCGAGCTTCGCCGCCGTCTCGCGCCAGCCGGCCGCCGCAGTCGTGTCGCCCAGTTCCGCCGCCATCTCCGCATTGCCGAGGAAAAGCATCCGCAGGCACATGAGGTCGTAATTGCTGTTCGGCTTGAGCCACGCGCGCACGTCGTTGTTGAACGCCTCCGGCGACGACGACAGCGGCAGCACGAGCACGCCATTGGCATCGGGTTTCAGCAGCGTCCGCAGCGCCTCACCGACTTCGCGACACCAGGGATAGCCGACCTCGCGGAGATACTTTTCATCCCGGGTGTAGCGCCAGTGCAGATAGAAGAGGTGCCCCACCCACGCGCCGTTGACGGGTGCCAGGCTGTACTGCGCCCAACCGCCCATCGCCGATCCGGCGAGGGTCATCACGGCCGGAACCGCGGCGCCGGGGGTTTCAAGAAACTCGCGCGCAAACTTCCGGAAGGCCGGAAGCAGCCGGTGCATGAAGTCGAGGAACACCCGCCCCTCCTCGATCCGGCCCGACGTCTGGTAACCCATGTAGGTCATCTGCGTGTTGAGATCGTGGTGGTAATCGCCCTTCCACGGCGGCAGGTCGCCGTCGTCCGCGGTCCACACGCCCTGCAGCGGAATCGGCGGCGCGCCGGTCCGCGAGGCCGCGCCGTAAAAATACTGCACGAGCAGATAGTGCCGCATCACTTCGGCATCGGGCACGCTGATCGACGACTTCGCCCAAAAATCGCGCCACCAGGCAGCGTGCACCTCGTGCGTGGCCGCATAGCCGGCCGCGAGCGCCGACTCCACGCGCCGGCGCGCCGCGCCGACGACATCCGCGCCATCGGCGCTTGAATACGCCACGGTGGTGGCCAGCAGGGTGGCGTCACCAGTCCGCCGCTGGGACACATAGAGGCAATAGCTCGCACCCTCCGCCGCCGATTGCACGAACCATTGGGCGCCATCCTTCGCCCCGCGCACGGGGTCCGGATAGCCGAGCTTCTTCACCGACTCGGGGGGCAGTAACCGCAGGACGCTGGGGGCCGCGCCCGGGATGCGCATGAGCGCCACTGGTTCCGTCGCGTTGAAAAACACCTCCACCGCATCCGCTTTCCCGGGCAGGTGCACCCGGCCGGTCGCGGTCGCCAGATCCAATTCAAAGGACTCCGCGGTCTGTTCAGGCGAAAGTTCGATCTCGATGCGACCGGCGGGAATCTTCGTGGGGTGGGTGCCGCCGTAGGCTCCGTCCACGATCTTGCTGATGGCGGCATTATCGCGGGCTGCGGCCAGCCGGGTCATCTGCGCGTAGGTAAAACCCGCCAACGGGTTGCCCGGCGACGGCCGTTCGTCCCACAAGTCGCCGCGGTCGAGTGAAAGGCGGAGTGTGCCGCCCTCGCCCCACAGGAGACCACCGAGGAGTCCGTTGCCCAGCGGGACGGCCTCGTCCCAGGTCTTGATCGGTGCAGTGAGCTTGAGGTTCATGGAAGGGTCGGGATTGGCGGAAGCACGGACGGCAGGGATCATCAACAGCAGGATCAGTCCCAGCCAGGCCCGTGACGTCGTCATGGTTCGAGTGCGCGTCAGCTTGCCGTTCCGGCCCGCGGCGGGAAGTTTTTTCGCGGTTGGCCCGGGAAAACCATTGAGCGCTCCGCGCGCCCGCACCAGCCTGCCTCCACCCATGGCGAAGCTTTATTTTTACTATGCGGCGATGAACGCCGGCAAATCCACCGTCCTCCTGCAATCGAGCTACAACTACCAGGAGCGGGGTATGCGCACCCTCGTCTTTGCCCCGGCGATTGACACCCGTGCCGGCCTCGGACGCGTGCGCTCGCGCATCGGCCTCGAGGCGCCCGCCGAGGTGCTCTCGGCGACCGACAACCTTTTCCGCCGGGTCGAGCGCGAGCACGGCATCAGCCCTGTCGCCTGCGTGCTGGTGGACGAGGCCCAGTTTCTCTCCCCGGCGCAGGTGGACCAGGCCTCCGACATTGCCGACAACCTCGACATTCCCGTGCTCTGCTACGGGCTGCGTACGGATTTCCAGTCCAATCTCTTCCCCGGCAGCGCACGTTTGCTTGCTCTCGCCGACGACCTGATCGAGCTGAAAACCATCTGCCATTGCGGCCGCAAGGCCACGATGAACCTCCGCACCGGCCCCGACGGACGGGCCATCCACGAAGGGGCGCAGGTCGAAATCGGCGGTAACGAACGCTACGTCCCGATGTGCCGCCGGCATTACAAGGAGGCCATGGCGAAGGCGTGAGCCTGGAAATCTTCCTCGTTCTCTTTATCTTTCTCTTTCTCCTGCCTTGGGAATGGGAGATCGGGACTGACGAAAGAGAAAGATAAAGATTAAGAGAATGATTCGATCCCCCCATGCGCCGCCTCCTCCTTTTCCTCCTCATGAGCCTCCCCGCCTCCGCCTCCGATCACCTCATTTACCTCGGCACCTACACCCGCACCACCAGCAAGGGCATCTACGCCTTGCGCCTGGACAGCCGCACCGGCGAACTCTCCGCGCCCGTGCTCGTCGCCGAGACTGCCAATCCGTCCTTCCTCGCGCTCTCACCCGACCGGAGCCATCTCTATGCGGTCAGCGAATCCAGCACGATGGCCGTGCCCTTCGCGACCGATCTCGCCACCGGACAACTCAGGCCGCTGCAGGCGCAGGACTCGGGCGGCAAGGCCCCCTGCCACCTCGTCGTTGACCGCACCGAGCGCACGCTGGTCCTCGCCCATTACCACTCGGGCATCGTCGCCGCCCTGCCCATCGCGTCTGACGGCACCCTCGGCGCCCCCGGTAGCGTGATCCAGCACCGGGGTCAAAGCGTGGATCCTAGCCGGCAAGATTCACCGCACGTGCACTCCGTCACGCTCTCGCCCGACAACCGCTTTGTCCTCGTCTGCGATCTCGGTCTCGACCGCGTCTTCACCTATGCGCTCGATCCCGCCACGGCGAAACTTACGCCCGGCGCCGTCCCATTTGTCGCCACCGCGCCTGGGGTCGGACCGCGACACGCCGCCTTCACCCCCGACGGCCGCCATGTTTTCGTGATCAACGAAATGGGCAGCACGCTCGTTTCATATCGCTACGACAAGGTCACCGGGGCGCTGTCGCCCGTTGATACGCAATCCACGCTCCCGGCCGGTTTCACCGGCGACAGTTCCACGGCCGAAGTGCGGGTGCATCCCAACGGCCGTTTCGTCTACGGCTCCAATCGCGGTCACGACAGCATTGCGATCTTCGCCTTCGATCCCGCCACGGGCCGGCTCAAACCGGCGGGCCACGTCCTCACCGGCGGACGTACTCCCCGCAATTTTGCATTGTCACCGGATGGCGCGTGGCTTGTCGCCGCCAACCAGAATTCCGATTCGCTCCGCGTATTCCGCGTTGATCCGCAGACCGGCACTCTTACGCCGGCCGCCGGCCAGGCCTCCGTGCCGTCGCCCGTGTGCGTGCTGTTCGCGAACTGAAGCCGGTTTGAAAGTAGGGCAAGTCTCCTCCTTCGCCGGGCCTACGGAGGACAGGTCAGTCCTGCCCTCGGCCGCTAAACCGAGGATGAAGCGTCAAAAGGGCGGGTCACAGACCCGCCCTACTCCTGCGCTCAGGCCTTCTTCTCCACCTTCTCCGGCTTGTCCGACTTGATCGGCAGCTCACCGAAGGCCTGCTTGACCGCGACGTCCAACTGCTCGCGGTTGAAGGGCTTGGGCAGCAGAATATGCGCGCCACAGTGCTTGGCCATCTGCAGGTAACTTTCCTTCGGGGCCTGACCGCCGCCCGACATCGCGATGACCCGCAGGTTGGTGTGACGTCGGCGCAGCTCGTTCAACAATTCCACGCCATCCATCTCCGGCATCAGCATGTCTGTGAGGACGCAGTCGAATTTTCCGGCCGGCAGCGCCCGCAAGGCCGCCCGGCCATCGTTCACGCACACTGCGGTATAACCGGACATCTCCAGCAAAAGCTTGGTCACGTTCCGGACTTCGGCTTCGTCATCGACGACAAGGATATGGTGTGAAGGCATTGGCGTAAAACCTACAGAGCACTGGAGATGCCGGGAGGCTTCAAGGGTGGACAGGCGAAAACCATGTAAAATTCCTGTGCCATGGCAAGAACCACCTCCCCCAAACTGGCTAAAGTCGGAAACTACCTCCTTCCGGTAGGATGGCTTGGCCGGCCACGCAACCGGGTCGCGCTTGCGCTTGCCCCCCTATACCGCGTTTCTACGTTCCCCGCACCCACACCATGTCCTCCTCCACCCACCTCGACCTTGATTCGCCCTACTCCCTGACCGCCGAGCAGATCGCGCGTTTCCGGTCCGACGGGTACATCAAGCTCAAGCACGTGCTCTCCGCCGAGGTCATCAATCATTACGCGCCCATCATCACGGCCGAGGTCCACCGCCTCAACACCATGCACCTGCCGCTGGAGCAGCGTGACACTTACAGCAAGGCGTTCCTGCAAGTGGGCAACATCTGGACCAAGAACGAAACGGTGAAGGAGTTCTGCTGGAGCCAGCGCCTCGCCCGTCTCGCCGCCGAGCTCCTCGGCGTCCGCGGCGTGCGCATGTACCATGACCAGGCGCTTTACAAGGAGTCGGGCGGTGGAGTCACGCCGTGGCACGCCGACCAATATTACTGGCCCCTCAGCAATGCCAACACGGTCACTGCCTGGATCCCGCTCCAAGCCACGCCCATGGAAATGGGGCCGCTCGCCTTCGCCAAGGGCAGCCACCGCTTCGAGGCCGGCCGCGAACTCGCCATCAGCGACGAGAGCGAGGAGCGCATCGGCCGCTCGATGAAGGAGCAGAACTACCCGCTCGACGACACGCCCTTTGACCTGGGCGAAGTGAGTTTTCACTACGGGTGGACCTTCCATCGCGCCGGCCGCAACACCTCAAACAAACCGCGCGCTGTCATGACCGTCATCTACATGGACGAGGACATCCGCCTCATCGCCCCCAACACCAAGGCCCGTGAGGGCGACCGCGCCGCCTTCGCCGCTGACGTCGAAATCGGCGGTATCATGAATGGCAAGATGACCCCGGTGATATATTCCAAAGGCTAGGGACTCCAGAAGCCTGAGTTAACCACGGATCACACGGATGGCACGGATATCAAGCGATGGCCACAGGAGGCTCATATATCACGTAAGGATCCAATCCATTTTTACAGGAGGTAACAGAGATAACGGAGTTATGAAGCAGAGCTCAGTGCTCTCTGTTACCTCCTGTAAGTAGATCGGCCCTTCCGGGCAAGTTGTGCTTTCCGTGGGCACTCCCTTGGTTCCATCCGTGGCATCCGTGAAATCCGTGGTCAAAAACTCCGGTCTCAGGTTTCAGGTCTCAGGTTTCGCATCTCCTAGGCCTCGTGTTCCCGCCGGTACGCCACCGGCGCCAGCCCCGTCCTCCGCCGGAATTGCCGGTTGAAGTTCGCCAGGTTGTTGTAGCCCGCGGCAAATGCGATCTCGGCCACGGAACGCTCCGGTTCCTCGATCAATGCGCGGCAGATGCGGCCGATGCGGACCTCGTTCACGAATGCCTCGAAGGTGTGTCCCATCTTCTTCCGGAAATAACGGCTGAATGCCGCCGGACTCAGACCGGCATGTCGAGCCGCCTCGCGCTGCTGCACTCCCTCCGTCGCCCGGCGGTTCACATAGTCGAGCACCCGACCCAACCGGCTCTCATCCTCGACCTTCATCACCGGCGCAAACCCCGCGCTCGCCAGCAACCGCGCCCCGGGCGCCGCCGCGAGCGCATGCAAGGTCTCGAGTAACAACTGCAACCGCGGAAACGGCCCCAGCTTCCCCATCGCCCGCAATCTCCGGGCCGCTGCCACCGCCGGTCGCCCGCGAAAATGCACGCCTCGCGCCGCCCGGGCGAGCAGCCGCCGCACGGCGGTGAACTCCGGAGTCTCCAGCCACCCCGGACCCAACAGATCCAGCCGGAATTGCACCACGATCGAATGCGCCGACCCCGCCAAGTCCGGCGGATTCGTCCAGTAGTGCGGCAGGTTCGACCCGAGGAGCACGAGGTCCCCCGGCTCGAAACGCTCGATGCTGTCGCCCACGAAACGCATCCCATGGCTGGACTCGACCAGCGTCAGTTCGCACTCGGGATGGAAATGCCACGGCGAATCAAACCGCGCCGGGCGAAACTCCCGGTACGCGAAGGATTCGCCGGGGCGGACTGCTACTTTTTCAAGCGACGCACGCATGGATTGGACCCGCCTTGTTAATTAAGTATCAGCTTTCGTCAAACGCGGCGTAGTGACCCCGGGCCGGGCCGGCTACGCTGTGGGTCCACACCCATGCCCACATCCATCCTCCTGGATATCGATACCCCCTACGCGCTCACCGCCGATCAGATCGCCCGTTTCCGCCGCGACGGCTACATCAAGTTGAAGCACGTCCTCTCGCCCGAGGTGCTCGCCCATTACGGCGCCGTCATCTCGGCCGAGGTGCAGCGGCTTAACACGCTCCATCTGCCCATGGAGCAGCGAGACACCTACCAGAAGGCGTTCCTGCAGGTGATGAACCTGTGGACCAAGAACGACACCGTGAAGGAGTTCTGCTTTGGCAAACGCCTGGCCCGCCTCGCGGCCGAACTCATGGGCGTCAAGGGCGTCCGCATCTACCACGACCAGGCCCTCTACAAGGAACCGGGTGGCGGCATCACGCCCTGGCACGCCGACCAGTACTACTGGCCACTCAGCAACGCCAACACGGTCACCGCGTGGATTCCGCTGCAGGCCACCCCCATGGAACTCGGCCCGCTGGCCTTCTCGATCGGCAGCCATGAGTTCGAGGCCGGCCGCGAGCTGGGCATCAGCGACGAGAGCGAGGTCCGAATCGGACGCTCGCTCAAGGAGCGCAATTATCCGCTCAACGACACGCCCTTCGACCTTGGCGAGGTGAGCTTCCACTACGGCTGGACCTTCCACCGTGCCGGCCCGAACACGTCCAACCGTCCGCGCGCCGTCATGACCATCATCTATGTCGAGGATGGCATCCGCCTCATCGCCCCGAAGCACAAGAACCACCAGAACGACTGGGACACCTGGATGCCCGGCCTGAAAATCGGCGACGTGGTAGCCACGCACCTCAATCCGCTTATCTATTCCGCCGACTGACGCTGGCGGAATAGATCGGAGTTCGAAGATCGCAGTTCGGAGATCGAATACCTCGGCGCGCGCAGCAAGCCAGTTGTTCAGAGCCGGCCTAAAAATCGACCAAGTCCGTATTCGAACTCCGATCTCCGAACTCCGATCACCCATCTCCCAGCGGGAAAAAGCCCCGTTTTCCCGCTTCCCCCGCAACCTCCCGCGCGTAATGCTGTCGGCTACCACTGATGGCCGACTTCCTCGACGAGACTCCCTCCACTGACTCCAAACGCTGCGAACGCGCCTTTCTGGTGGGCGTCCAAACGTCGGACATGGCTCCCGGCGAGGCCGCCGAACTGCTGACCGAACTCCAGGAACTCGTCGAAAACCTGCGCATCGGCGTCGTCGGCCGCGAATTGGTTAATCTTCGCCGGCACACTCCCGCCACGCTCATCGGCAGTGGCAAGACCGAGGAAATCATCGCCACCGCGAAGGCCCTTGATGCCGACGTCATCGTCTTCGACGACCGCCTCTCCCCCGCCCAACAGCGCAATTGGGAGAAACTCTCCAACATCGCCGTCATCGACCGTGAGGAGGTCATCTTGGACATCTTCGCCGACCGCGCCCAGACCCGCGAAGCCGTGCTGCAGGTTGCCCTGGCGCGGATGGAATACTCCCTGCCCCGCCTGACCCGTGCGTGGACCCATCTCTCCCGCCAGCGCGGCAAGGGCAAGATGGGTGGCGAAGGCGAGACCCAGCTCGAGCAGGACCGCCGCCTCGTCAATGACCGCATCACCCACCTGAAGCTCGAGCTCGCCATCGTGCAGAAGCAGCGCGGCGTCCAGCGCCACAAGCGCCAGCGCGTCCCCGTTCCAACAGCCTCCATCGTCGGCTACACCAACGCCGGCAAGTCCTCCCTCCTCAACGCCCTCACCGGCGCCCACGTGCTCGCCGAGGACAAGCTCTTCGCCACCCTCGATCCGACGACGCGGCAACTGCTCCTGCGCGGCAACCAGAAGCTGCTCGTCACCGACACCGTCGGCTTCATCCGCCGCCTGCCGCACGGGCTGGTCGAGGCATTCAAGGCCACGCTTGAGGAAACCATTGTCGCCGATTTCCTCATCCACGTCCTCGACGTCACCAATCCCGACTTTGAGAAGCACCACGCCACCACGCTCAGCGTGCTCAATGAGTTGGGGGCCGTCGACAAGACCATCGTCACCGTCTTCAACAAGATCGACGCCGCCCAGCCCGAGGATCTCCGCCGGGCCCGGCATCTCGTGCCTGACGCCCTGTTCATCAGCGCGCACACTGGCGCCGGACTCGATACCCTGGAGACGCGTCTCGTCGAACTCATCGCCGACGCTTTCCACAGTTCTGAACTACTCATTCCCCACGACCGCTACGACGTCGTCGCCCGTTTGCACACTCTCGGTCACATCCAGGAGCAGGAACACCGCGACGACGGCATCTACATCCGCGGCCGCTTCCCCCCCGCCCAATCCGGCTTCTTCGCCCCGTTTGTTCTCAAAAAGTAAACCAAGACGGTTTAACCACGGATCACACGGATCGCACGGATGGGATTCCTGAGCCCAAGGCAGTTGGCCGCAAAAAGGCGCAAGGATACTTTTCTGAATCGTTGCTCACCCGCGCGCCTACCGTGTCCGCCGTAGCCTTGGCGAAGGTGGATAGGCGCCTCGGATGCAACACACGCTTGATGATTTTTGTACCTTTTTGCGGCTAAACCGGTTCGACCTCATCCACGTCAATCCAACATCCGCCGGGGCGCAGCCGTACGGCTCACCGAGGACGGTTCGCCCTACCTTCGAACTCCCATCTCCTATTTCCCATCTCCGACGTCCCTCAGGGCTTCACACTCCACAGATAACTGGAGCGGCGATGATGGTCGTTTTCGCCCACGTAGATGCACCCCTGGTCATCGACATCGATCTCGTGGATGCGCGCAGGCACCTCGCCGGTCTGCTCGTCAGCCAGGCGACCGTAATCATCGATAGTCTCCGTGTGCGGATCCCAGCGAATGAGCTGCGTGTGACCGTTCATGCCGCCGGCGCCGTAGATGACCCCTTGCGTGTCGATGGCCATGGCGGGAAAGCGGCCGGTGGCCATGACATTGGCAATCTTCTCCACCTGCGCAGTCTCGGTATCGATCCGGCAAAGCACCCCCGCGACTGTGCCTGCGTAGATTGTACGGTTGCCGTCATAACGCATCGAGTCGCAGAATGCATAGTCGTCGCGGTGCCGGGTTTGTGCCAGCATTGAGCCTGCCCCCGGCGGCTGCGGCGGATCGGGCAGCAGTTGCCGCGGTTCCGCCTTGCGCGACAGCCCGTAGTCGAACCAGGTGAATTTGTCGGCGTCCGGGTTGTATTTGAACAAACGGATTGGCTGCCGGCCCGGCGTCTCGTCAAAAGCGCGCGTCTCCGCATACGTTCCCCAGAGGTTGCCGTGCTTGTCGACCACGCCGTTATGCGGTTGGGCAAACATGATGGCATTCCCTACGTAACCGAGCACGCGCGTGGTCCGCGTGGCCAGGTCGAAGCGCAGGATGAATTCCGCCGGGTAACAGAACGCGTACAGGATGCCGCGATCCCAGTCGGCGGCGATGGATTGCAAGTATTGGTGGGGGAATGGAATCCCGAGAACGTCGTAAACTCCCGTACGCGGATCGAACTTCACGAGTTTCCCGCCGGGCGCCTCGTGCTGCTGGTCGGCATCGTGCAGGAGCGACGTACCGAAATAAAGGCAGCCGTCGTGCGGGTTCCGCAGCAGGGTACGGTGGATCTTAGAGTCGAACTTGTCGGTCCAGCTTTTCGTATTCTTGCCTTCGAACTGACCGGTGGCGGGGTCGAATGCGTAAAGCAGGTCCCCGTCCAGCGAGTTGAGCCCGCAGTAAACTTTCCGGTCCGCGGGATTCCACGTCACCGCATCAATGCTGATCCAGCCATTGAACCAGTCGGGGTCAGCGGCCAGCTGACGGTAGTGCCACTGGCCCTCGATGTGCTCCTTCCAGCCCGAAAGTTTAAAGTCGCGAAGGATATGATGCCGGATGCGGGCTTTCAT
>CAZFHG010000066.1:13654-16815 GCA_964518665.1 uncultured Opitutaceae bacterium
ATCTGCACCTTCGTCCACAGCGGCTTGCCGGTGTTCACGAAGGCGATGTGCAGCGGATGGACCTGGTATGCATTGTGGCCATCGAGGTTCTCGAACAGGCACGTGATCGAGTAATCGAACGACAGGTCCACCACCGGCCGGGCATTCACGCCCGCGGGCTTCCCGAGATAAAATTGCTTCACACTCGGCACATCCTTCAGCGCCTTGAGCGCGGCCAAAAACTCCGCGCGCTGCGCAGGAGTGAGTTCAGGTTTCAGCCAGAAGTAGACAGAATGGACGAGCATGGAGGGATGGGAAGTAGCGAGTAGTGGGCAGTGGGTAGCGAGCATGCTGGTGTTCAAAGGCATAATTGTCCATTGGTTTGGATCTACTCACTACTCACTACTCGCTACCCGCTACTCACTACTTTTTCTGCCCCCCATGAAGGCCAAACACGCTGTGATCGTCATGCTGATCGTCTGCCTCCTGCTGGCATGGTTGCTCCTGCTCCATCGCATCCCGCCCACCGGCGCCGGTCTGGTGTTTGCCGCCATGCTGGTCGTCACCGGCATCGCCTCGGCCGGATTCCGCAAGTAGTGCCGGTCTTCAGCCGGCACTGGATCGAAGCGACAAACTGTCGGTGAGGAACGAACAGCGCGGACTGAAGTTCCGCGCTACGACTTCAACAACACTGCTCTTAAGTAGTGCCGGTCTTTAGCCGGCACTGGTTCGATAGGACAAACTGTCGCTGCGCGGCGAAAGACGCGGACTGAAGTTCCGCGCTACGGCTTCGCCCAAGGCATCGCCTCCTCACTCCATGTAATGTATCCGGTGCCGGTTTTCGGCCAGGAGTCGGGCGTTGCGCTCATCCCCGCCATCGACATTCGCGCTGACGAAGACCGGCGGTTCGACTCCTCTCGCCACCAGGTTTCTCACCACGCTCACGACCAGCTCATTCACAATGGCACACCCGGTCACCGTGGACAAGGGGCCGACCTTTTGCGCCAGACCCTCGATCGAAACCGCGGCATCGCCATAGGGAACGCAGTTGTCGATGAGCACATCACAAAGATCGGCGAGCTTCTTCCCTGAGGGATGACGACTGGAGACCCCGGAGGTATAGGCCATGGCAGTCAATCCGATCACCTTGATGCCTTTCCGCCGGGCGGTGAGCGCCATGTCGATGATCACGGCGTTGCGCCCTGAGGTCGAAGTCAGGAGCAGGACATCGCCCGGTTTGGCCGGCGATGACTCCAGCATCTGCGCGCCCAAGCCCACCACGCGTTCCGCCGCCGACGTTGCGGTCAGCGGTCGGACGAACAGGTTCATCCCGTGGGGATAGATGGGGTTGATCAGCATCAGCCCGCCGGTTCGATAAACCAATTCCTCCGTCGTGATGAAGGAGTGACTCGCGCCGAAACTGAAGAGGCTCTGCCCAGCGACAATTGCCTCCGTTATCAATTGGGCGGCCTGCCGGATCGGGGCAGCTTGGGTTTCACGCACCTGGGTCAGAGCGGCGATGGCTGCATCGAAGTAGGATTCGCCTTTCATGGCTCAGTACCCCCGCGCCTCATATTGCTCCTTCATCTGCTTGTAGAACTCCATGCCTCCAGCCCGATTGACGCTCTGAAAGACCGTCGGGGGTTTGCCCGCGGCGATCATTTTTTCGATGGCCGCTTCCCAAACCATCCACCCGGCGACGATGGCCCCGGCGCCCGAGACCGGCAGGGCATTCACCTCCAGGCCCTTGATCGTGACCGCGGCGTCACCGTAAGGCGCACCCGTGTCGATCACGACATCCGCCATTTCAAAAAGACGCTTCCCGGAGGGATTGAGGGATTCAACTTTGGAGGTGTAGGCCATTGCGGTCAAGGCGATCACCTTCACGCCAATCTCCCGGCAGGTCTTGGCCAACTCGACCGGGATCCGGTTTTTCCCGGAAACCGAGCCCAGCAGCAGCACGTCACCCGACCGAAGATTGCTGGACAACACGGCCAGGCGCACCGACTCCAAGTCTCGTGGCACCTCGCGGCCGCCCGGCCGGTTCTTGCGGCATTCAGGGACCGGGTCCGTCACGGTAAAGGAAAAGGTGAAGGGGCGGACCGCCGCCAACCCACCGGCCCGATCCAGAAAGTCGTTCTGATTGGAGTGCCCGATCTCGTAGCAATACACAACGCCGTCGCCGAGCAATGCGGCCGCGACCAGGGCACCGGCGTCGCGGATCGCGCCAGATTGCGTCGTTTCCAGATGATTGAGCAGGTTGCGGATGGATTGCAGATACATGGTGAGATTCGTTGAGGCCGGTCAGCGGACGGGGGTTCAGCCCGTTGCCTTCGCCAACAGGGTTGCCCGGAATTCCGAGGAATCCACTCCAATCCGATTGGCCAGCGCCAGACACAGGCCAAATACGGCGGGAACCTTGGGCAAGGTCGGCGTGAGGCCCGGAGCATAGGCATGCACACCTTTCGACAGCGCAGACCAATACAGCCGAGAATGGGTAGCCACGCTACCCGTGCCGATCATCGGCAACTCCTCACGGGCGATGCCCAGGTGATCCACCACACAGCGCACAGTTTCCGCCATGTCGGCCGCGGCTCCCTGGATAATCGCCATGGCCGTGGGATCCCCGGCATTGGCGACTCGATCCACAATTCGTGCCAGCGACGCAATTTCAGACCGGTCCCGGATGTCGGACATGTATGAAATCATGTTGAACTCGCTCCCCATGCCGGATTGCTCCCGGCAGGCCTCCAGGATCGGCCCGGTCAATGCCGTCTCATACCGACGGCTCCAGGACGAGCGTCCCGCGGCCCGAATCCCGGCGAGTCCGATCTGAAATCCGCTGCCGTAGTCACCGTAGAGGGGCCCGATGCCGTCAAAGTGAATCTCCTGCCCGTCCTGGCGCCGGCCGTAGGCAAACGCCCCGGTTCCGGCCAGGACCACAATGCCCGAGCGCGCGCCGGCCAAGGCCAGCGGACCATCGTGTTCCATGACGACATGATGCGAGATGCCCTGAACCTGGCCCAGTTCCGGCACTAATTGGTTGGGCAACGGACCGCAGACGTGCAATCCGGACACCTCCAGGGGATGAGGCAACGCGGCCCGAATGGTCTCGGCCACCAAACGGTCGGACCGCCCCAAACCACCGATGAAGCGGGATCCGCTCACGGTTCTAAAATCAC
>CAZFHG010000067.1:0-16708 GCA_964518665.1 uncultured Opitutaceae bacterium
CCGCGGCGTGTAGGTCTTCTGCTGCAGGTTGGCGCTGAGCAGGCGGCGGAAGGTCTTGAGGTCCTTCACGGCTTTCAGGGCGATCAATTGACGGGCCATGTTGCCGACGGCGGTGCCTTCGAGGTTGAACGAGACGACCGGGATGCCGGCGGCATCGGCCGTGGCCTGGCAGAGCAGGCGGTTCTTGGATCCGCCGCCGACCATGAGGATGCGATTGAACTTCCGGCCGGTCATGCGCTCGAAAGCCTGGGCGGCCTTGGCGTGGCCGCTGCCGATGGAGTCGCAGATGAGGCGGGTGTAGCCGGCGAGGTTCTTGGGCGCGGCGATCTTCCGCCGCTTCAACTGGGCATCGATCGCCGCCTTCATCGAGGCCGGGCTGGTGAAGGCCTCATCGGTCGTATCGATCAAGCTGGCCGGGGCCGGCTGTTTCTCCGCCGCCGTGATGAGTGCGGCCCATTCCCGGTCGTGCTGCGGCCGCTGCTTGAAGTCCTTCATGATCTGTTCGAGCAGGAACAGGCCGACGACATTGGTCAGCGGGCGGAAATGGCCGTCGCCGGTGCGTTCATTGGCGACGGAAGCCTTGATCGCCTCGGGGCCGAGCACAGGCGTGGGATTTTCAAAACCGACCAGCGACCAGGTGCCGGAGCTGAGGAAGAGGTCGTTGCCGTCCTCGGCGGCGGGCATCGCGTCGTAGGCGCAGGCAGTGTCGTGCCCGGGGCAGGCGATGACCTGGGTGCCGGCGAGCTCGGGAAAATTGATCACGCGGCCGAGTTTGGTCCCGGCGCGGATCGGAACCGTGAACCATTCGGCGGGGATGTGAAAGTGGCTGAGTGCCGCCCGCGACCATTCACCGTGGCCGTGCACGTCCAGGAGCTGCGAGGTGCTGGCCACCGTGAGCTCGTTTTCCATGCGTCCGCTGAGCAGGAAATTGAAATAATCGGGCAGAAAGAGGCAGCGCGTGGCGAGATCGGTGACGGCGGGGCAATGGGCCACCGTCTCGGCGAGCTGGAGAGTCGTGTTATAGAACACGTTCGGAATGCCGGTGGCGGCGTAGATGCGCTCGGCGCCATTGGCCGCGAGGGCCTTGAGGCCAGCCTGCGTGCGGTTGTCGCGGTAGGCGTGGCTCGGGAAAACGAGCCGGCCGGCGTCGTTGAGCAAGACGTGGTCGCAGCCCCAGGTGTCCACGCCGACCGAGGCCAGCTTCGCGCCGCGGGGGAGAAGGGCGACGGCCTTGCGCAGCCCCGTCTGGATTTCGTGCCACAGCGTGCCTAGTTCCCAGTAGGTGTTGGCCCCGAGGTCGCGGTAGGCGTTGGGGAAGCGGTGCGCCTCAGTGAGGGTCAGTTTGTTGTTCGACCAGGCGCCAACAATGACGCGACCACTGGTGGCACCGAGATCAACGGCGGCGGTATGGATGACTTTGGCCATGATGGGGTTTTCGGTTGCCTCAGGCTCTGCGCGGCGAGAGGTTTTCCAATCCAAAAATGCTCAACGCCGAACGAAAGCCGGTGACGGGGAAGAAGGTGCAATTGATGGCCACCTGCCTGTGCGATGCGTTTTACGCTGACGTCGCCAAAGCCACGGTCGAGGTGCTGGAGCACGCCGGCTGCACGATCGATTTCCCCGAGGGGCAGACCTGCTGCGGCCAGCCGGCCTTCAATGGCGGCGACTGGGCCGCGTCGCGCAAGGTCGTGCGCCATGCCGTGCGCACCTTCACGGGTGAAGATCCGGTGATCCTACCCTCCGGTTCCTGCGCAGCGATGATGTTCCATGGTGCGTCGCTGGCGTTCGAACACGAGCCCGACCTCGCGGAGGTCGAGGCGCTGGGGCGGCGGACCTGGGAACTGATGGACTTTCTTGTCAACGGCCTCGGCGTCAAATCCTGGCCGGGTCGCTTCCCGGCGAAGATCGCCCTGCACCGGGCCTGCCACACCCGCGGCACCGGCAGCATCGCCGCCGCGCTGACACTCCTGCGTTCGATCCAGGGCGTGGAGGTGGTCGAGTTCGGCGAGGTCGAGCAATGCTGCGGCTTCGGCGGCACGTTCTCGGTGAGTTTTCCGAATGTCTCCACCGCCATGGGTGACTTGAAGCTCGAGCACATCCGCGCCGCGAAGCCCGACCTGCTGGCCTCGGTGGACATGAGCTGCATGATGCACCTCGCCGGCCGGGCGGCGCACGAGGGACATCCGATCAAGACCATGCATGTCGCCCAGGTCCTGCGCGACGCGTTGAAGAACACCTGAACCGCCATGGCCAAGCAACTCATCGACCAGTTCGCCGCCGCGTTGCCCGCCGACAAACGGGCCTCGGTCTACCAGAGCACCAAGTCCACGCACGAGAAGCGGACGAAGATGCTCTTCGACCAGTTTGCCGAGCCCAACCGGCTCCGGTCGCTGGCCGGCGGGATCAAGCAGCACGTCCTTGAGCACCTCGACACGCTGCTGCCCGAGGTCGAGGCAAAGCTCCAGGCCAACGGCGCAAAGGTGCACTGGGCCGCGACGGCCGAGGCCGCCTGCGCTGCCGTCCTGGGCATCATGCAGGCGCGCGGTGCCACGAAGATGGTCAAGGCCAAGACCATGGTCAGCGAGGAGATCGAGCTCGCGCACTTTCTCGAGAAGCACGGCATCGAGGCGCTCGAGACCGACCTTGGTGAGTTCATCGTCCAGATCGACCACGATCACCCGAGTCACATCGTCCGCCCGATCATCCACAAGAACCGCCGCGAGATCGCGACGAGCTTTGAGAAGCACGGTCTCGGCGCCTACAACGACGACCCGCAGACGATCACCCGCCGGGCCCGCGAGTTTCTTCGCCAGAAGTACCTGCAGGCCGATGTCGGGTTGACCGGCGCCAATTTCGTCTCCGTGGAAAGCGGCCGCCTCGTCCTCGTGACCAATGAGGGCAACTCGCGGTTCAGCCTCGCGGCCCCCAAGGTTCATATCGCCCTTGTCGGCATCGAGAAGCTTGTGCCCCGGGACCGCGATCTCGGTTTGCTGCTCAACCTCCTCGCCCGTTCCGCCACGGCGCAGCAGCTCACGGTTTACACCGAGTTCATCAGCGGGCCGAAGTCCGCCGCCCAACCCGATGGCCCGGAGGAGATGCATGTCATCTTCGTGGACAACGGCCGCAGCGAGGTGCTCGCCTCCGAGTGCAAGGAGATCCTGCGCTGCATCCGCTGCGGCGCGTGCATGAACGTCTGCCCCGTCTATCGTCAGGCCAGCGGCCATGCCTACCGCACGGTTTATCCCGGCCCGGTTGGCGCCGTGCTCTCGCCGCTCCTGGCCGGGAAGAAATTCCCCGAGCTTGCCGACCTGCCCAAGGCTTCCTCGCTCTGCGGTGCGTGCAACGAAGTCTGCCCCGTGGACATCCCGATTCCCGACCTGCTGCTGCGCCTGCGCGACAAGGGCAAGCGCGAGGGCGCCCCGCTCGCCGCCGCCGGCACGCCGCCGATGGGCGCATGGGCGCTGTTGGCGACGCAGCCGACGGCCTGGAAGGCAGCGCTCTTCGGCGGCAAGATCATCAATTACCTGCCGACCAAGCTGCTCCCGATACCCCCGCTGCGGGCCTGGGAAAACACCCGCGACCTGCCCAAGTGGCAGGGTGGGGAATTCCGGAAGTGGATGAAGGGGAGGGGAAAATCATGAGTTCCGATCGCGAGACTATCCTAATCCGCGTTCGCGCCGCCTTGGCGCCATTGAAGGAGCGCGCCGCCTTGCCCGATTGGGACCGCGAACTGGTGCACGTTCGCACGATCCAGCCGGCCACTGATCTTTGGGCGCTTTTTGCCGAACGCCTGAAACTGGTGAACGGCACGCCGCTGACGGCCGTGAGCGAGTTGGCGGCATTGCTCGAGAAAAACAACTGGCGGCGCGGTTACTGCGACCCCGCGCTGTGGCCGCAGTTCAAGGACGCTTTCCCGGCTGGTATCAAGGTCGAGACCACGTATGACCGCAAGCGGGTGGACGACTACGATTTCGGCATCACAGCCGCCGCCGGTGCGATTGCGGAGACCGGCACACTCGTTCTCACCGATGCCGGCACTTCCTCCCGGCTCGCGGCGCTGGCACCCTGGGTGCATGTGGCGGTGCTGCGCCGTGAGCAGATTCATGCCGATATTTCCGCCGCGCTCGTCGCGCTGCCGGCCGATCCGAATGTCATCTGGGTCACCGGTCCCTCGAAAACCGCTGACGTCGAGGGCATTCTGATCGAAGGCGTGCACGGCCCCGGCGTGCAGGTGGCATTGCTGGTTTGAGGGTTGGCTAGAGAACCTGGGAGCGCGGGCGGCCCGCCCGCATTTGAATGAGTAAATTTGCGGGCGGGCCGCCCGCGCTCCCAGGTCATTTCCCGCATTGAGTCACGCACCCAGCCCACAATAGTCGCCGGCACAATAATCATGGCTTCCGCCCAAACTCCCAAAGTTGAGCCCTTCATCGCTTCCGAGACCGTGATGAGGGAGTTTACCCCCCGTGCCGTGATCACCGGCGCCATCCTCGGTCTGATCTTTGGCGCCTCCTCGCTCTACCTGGTGCTCAAGGTTGGATTGACCGTCAGCGCCTCCATTCCGGTCGCCGTCATCTCCCTCGCTATGTTCCGCGGCTGGTCGAAGGTCGGCGGCCGCGACGCTACGATCCTCGAGAACAACATCACCCAGACCGCGGGTTCCGCCGGTGAGTCGCTCGCCTTCGGCATCGGTGTGACGATGCCCGCGATCCTGATCCTCGGCTTCGACCTCGAACTCACCCGCGTGATGCTGGTCGCGATGCTCGGCGGCCTCCTGGGCATCCTGATGATGATCCCGCTGCGCCGCGCCCTCATCGTCAAGGAACACGGCGTCCTGAAGTATCCCGAGGGCACCGCCTGCGCGGCCGTGCTCAAGGCCGGTGCCAACGCCGCGGACCGCGCCGTCGCTTCGCCCTCGGCACAGGCGGAGATGAAGGCCGCCGAGGCGGCGGGGTTGGGCGCCTCGCCTGGTGCGAAGGTGATCTTCACCGGTTTCGGCATCGGGCTCCTCTACAAGACGCTCAATGTGGCTTTCAAGGGATGGAAGGATGCGCCCGAGAAGGTCTTCGGCGCCCCGCTCAAGGCGGGTTCGATCAGCGCCGAGGTTTCACCGGAATTGCTGGGCGTCGGTTACATCATCGGCCCGCGCATTGCCGCCATCATGTGCGGCGGCGGTGTGCTGAGCTACCTGCTGCTGATCCCGCTGATCAAGTTCTTTGGTGAAGGCGCCACGACGCCGCTCGCGCCCGGCACGATCCCGATCTCCGAAATGAGCGTCGGGCAGATCCGCGGCGCCCACATCCTTTACATCGGCGCCGGGGCGGTGGCCGCTGGTGGAATCATCAGCCTCTTCCGCTCGTTGCCGACCATCCTGCACGGATTGAAGGGCGGGCTGCACGATCTCGGCCTCGCCAAGGGAGACAAGACGACCAAGGCCACCCCGCGGACCGACCGTGACCTTTCGATGAAGTTCGTGGCGATCGGCATCATCGCCCTGATCGCGGTCGTGATGCTGGCGCCGTCGCTGCACATGAACTTCCTGGGCGCCCTGCTGATCGTGTGCTTCGGTTTCCTCTTTGTGACCGTGTCCTCGCGCCTGACCGGCGAAATCGGCTCATCCTCCAATCCAATTTCCGGCATGACCGTGGCCACGCTGCTGTTCACCTGTCTCGTGTTCCTGATCGTGGGCTGGACGGGCGGGACCTATTATGTGACCGCGCTCTCCGTCGGTGCCATCGTCTGCATCGCAGCCTCCAACGGCGGCACTACCTCGCAGGACTTGAAAACCGGATTTCTCCTCGGCGCCACTCCCAGATACCAGCAGATCGCGATCCTGGCCGGTGCATTGCTCTCCGCGCTGCTGCTCGGTCCGATTTTGTTGAAGCTCAACGATGCCGCGACGGTGTATGTGCCGGCGGCCCAGGTTGCCCCGGCGGGCCTGCACACGGATGTGACCAAGCTCACGAAATCCGAATCCCTGCAAGGTCCGCAGGCCCGTGACGATGCCAACCGCTACCACGTCTGGCAGAAGCCTGATGACGTGGGCGGCCCGGCCGGTCGTTACCTGGTCAACGCGGACGGTGCGGCCGTCTGGCTCGTCGATCACGGCATCAACGGCACCTTCAACACCCGGCCGGACGGCACCACGGTGCGAAAGTTCGACGCGCCCAAGGCGACCCTGATGTCGTACATCATCAAGGGTATCCTCGATCGCCAGCTGCCGTGGGCGCTCGTGCTGCTCGGCGTCATGATCGCGGTCGTACTCGAAATGTCCTTGGTGCCCGCCCTGGCGTTTGCCGTAGGCGTCTACCTGCCCCTGTCTTCGTCCTCACCCATCTTCATCGGCGGACTGGTCCGTTGGCTCGTGGACTGGCATGGCCGCCGGCAGGCCTCGCGCGCTCATCTGTCCGAGGAGCAGCATATCGAGGAGTGCGACAAGAGTCCCGGCGTGCTGCTCGCTTCCGGATACATCGCCGGCGGTGCGATCGCGGGCATCATCATTGCCTTCCTTGCGGGGGCGATGGATCGCTTCGACGCCGCGCTTTTCAATTGGTCGATCGCGCACAACCCGTTCTTCAACGGACCCAACGCGGATCTGCTGTCGCTCATCCCCTTCGCCGGGCTGGTGATCGTGCTCTACCTGGTCGGCCGGGAGAAAATGCTGCTGCCGAGGAGGAACTGAGGGGACGGCGGCGATTTCAGTCGCGGTAGGTCAGCGAGCTTGCTCGCGCCCAATCCGCGCCCGCGAGCGGGCTGGACTACATCTGACCAATCCGGACGCAGTAGCTACGAGCGTGAGCGAGTGGAAAAACCACCACTCGCTCACGCTCGTAGCTACGAAGGCGGGGATCGGAATCCCCGCCCTACACCTGACTATTTCGGCAGCAATGCCACCAGGTCGTCATGCGGCCGGGCGATCACGTGGGCGGCGACCAGCTTGCCGAGACTGCCGACGGCCTTGGCGCCGGCCTCGACGGCGGCGGTGACGGCGGCGACATCGCCCTTGACGATTACGGTGACGTACGCGGCGCCGATCTTTTCCTTGCCCACCAGGGTGACGTTGGCGGCCTTCAACATGGCGTCGGTGGCTTCCAGGACCGCGGTGAGTCCCTGCGTTTCAAGAATGCCAAGGGCGGGTTGTTTCGTGTTCATGGATGGGGATGCGGTTGCGGGATAGTCGGTGGGCAGCATTTGGTCGCGCCCGCCATAGAGTGGATTATGGGCATTGGGAAAATGAACCAGGCCCTGCAAATCGTCGGCCGGCCGGGCCATCGCCGTGGTGATGATCGCGGCGCCCAGTTGCTGCGCCCGGGACTCCGCCGCTTCCAGTGCAGCCGTGATGGCGGCGATGCCGCCTTCCAACCGCACCATGAGCCGTTCGTTGCCGGTCGTTTCAAAGCCGAGGAGCCGCACGGCGGCCGCCTTGACCGCCTGGTCGGCAACCAGGGCGGTGACGCTCAGAAACGGGCACTCGATAAAGCCCAGGGCCATGGCATCAGGACTGGTACTTGCTGATCACCGCGCGGACGATCTTCTCGACGTCGTCGCGGCTGACCTTCTTGGCGAGGACCGGCTTCCTGCGCCGCAGCTCGCATTCCTTGGCCGCCTCGGCGTAGCCGCAGTCGCCCAGAATGCAGGCGAGTTTGCCCTTGGCCTCTTCCAGGTGTTCCTGCTCCTGCGGGCTCATCGGGAAGCGGGGCGGGCCGGGGTCGAAACCGCGCAGCGCCACGGCTGCGCGGAAGCCCTCCGGGAAATTGCCGGCGGCAAACATCGTGCTGATCAATTCCTGGATCTTCAGCTGCACCCGCCGGCACTCGGCGTAATTGCCCGCCTGGAAGTCCGAGTAGATTTTCAGGATGACCTCGGGAATGACGCTGGAACTGGCGATGGTGCCGCCGTCGCCGCCCATCATCAGGCTCGGGAAGAGGATCTCCTCGGTGCCGCTGAAGCACACGAAGTCGGGCCGCTGCGGCTTGATCCGGGCGAGCAGGGAGCAGAACCGGGGGAAGTCCCGACTCGAGTCCTTGATGCCGATGATTCGCGGACAATCCAGCGCCAGGCGCTCCACCACGGGCAGGCTGATCTCGTTGGAAAACTGCGGGATGTTGTAGAGCAGGATGTCGATCGGACTCCGGGCGGCGATCTCCCGGAAGTAGTGTTCGATGCTCTCCTGGCTGACCTTGAAATAATACGGCCCCGTCAGGCTCACGGCGGCGCAACCCAGGTCCGCGTAGGCGTGGCAGGCCTTCAGCACGAGGTCGATGTTCGCCTCGGCGGCGCCGGCGAGGATCGGGATGCGTCCACGGTTCTCGCTCGCCATGATCTTCACCACGCGCAGCCGCTCCTCGAAGCTCAGGCGGATGAATTCTCCGGTGCTGCCGTTGGGGTACAGGCCGTGGATTCCCTTGTCGATGAGCCAGGATGTGAGCCGCCGCAGCTCATGCTCGTTGACCGCCCCGTCCCGGGCGAACGGCACGATGTTGGGAGTGTAGATGCCTTTGATTTTCATGGGAGCCGACTGATCGGGGAGTGAATCAAGTTCCGGTGCCGTTGTCAGTGGAAGAAACGGGCGGGGGGTGAATGGTTAGTTCAGGGCAAGCCCTCAACCCCTGATTGTCATTCTGAGTTTGCTGTAGGGGCGCACCTCGTGTGCGCCCGTTTATGCCGCAATGCGAATCGATCGGGCGCAGTCAAGCTGCGCCCCTACGCCAAATCATCGCCTGCAAGCAGGCTCCTGCCTCAATGACATGTGCCATTGCCTAAGGAACGCCCGGCTCACCAATCCGTCACCGCGCCGTCGGCGGTGAAGCTGCGGCGGAGGATTTCCTGCTGGAACGGGTGTTTGCGCACCTCGGCCTCGTTGATCTCGATGCCGAGTCCCGGCTTGTCGCTCGGGCGGACGATCTGGCCCTTCGGCTCGATGGTGAAGCCGGACTGCACGATGTCCTCGCGCCAGGGCACATCGTTGCGGACGGATTCGCAGATGAGGTAGCTGGGCGTGGCGAAGCCGAACTCAAGTGAGGCCGCGGTGCTGACCGGTCCCTGGGGATTATGCGGCGCGAGCGACACGCGGTAGGCCTCGGCCAGGGCGGCAATGCGCCGGGCTTCGGTGAGGCCGCCGCAATGCGTGATGTCCGGCTGCAATATGCTGGCGGCCTTTTTTTGGAGCAGATCGCGAAACCCGTGCAAACCGGTGATGCGCTCGCCGGACGCAATGGGGGTGCGCACCGCCCGCTGGACCTCGGCCATCCCGTCGAGTTCCTCGGGCCAGCAGACCTCCTCGAGGAAGTAGAGGCCGTAGGGTTCGAGGGCCTTGGCAAATTGCAGGCCCATGCGGGGAGAGGGCCGCGCATGGCAGTCGACCATCACGTCGATGCCCGGACCCACGGCCTCGCGGATCGCGGCGACGCAGGACTCGGCGTAGTGGATCGGGCGCAGACCCTCGATGTTGGCCGTCTCCGGCACGGCCATGCATTTGAACGCCGTGTAGCCGTCGGCCACGCTCTGCCGCGCGAGGTCCGCGAAGCGCGCCGCATCGCCCGGGGCGGTCATGTAGAAATCCTCCATCTTCCCGCCGCCGAGATGACTGTAGGTGCGGACATAGTCGCGCACCGGGCCGCCCCAGAGCTTGTGGCAGGGGACGTTGTGGATCTTGCCCATGATGTCCCAGAGCGCGAGGTCGATGCCCGCAATGGCCGTGGCGCGAACGATGCCGTTGCCGTGCCAGAAATGCTGGCGGAACATCATCTGCCAGAGGTGTTCCACGCGGGTGGGATCCTCGCCGATGATGAGCTGCGACACGTCCTCTACCGCGCCGATGATCGAGCGCGTGTGCCATTCGAGCGTGGCCTCGCCCCAGCCGTAGAGGCCGGGCTGGTCGGTGAGGACCTTGACAAAGATCCAGTTCCGCATCCGGGCGTTGCAGACCAGCGTTTCGACTTTGGTGATTTTCATGGGAGGAAATTACGCGTGCAGGCTTGTTTGACCAGGGTAGGAGCCTGCTTGCAGGCGATGGCTTGAGCGAGTGCGAACGTTGCACGAATCGCCTAGGGATGGTTGCCCGAAAAGTGATCCCTGACATCGTTTTTCTCGCCGAAAGTAGGGCCCGGCCTCCGGACGGGCCGTGATGGGCAGACGCACCTCGAACCGCCCGTCCGGAGGCCGGGCGCTACCTTGTTCCGTGCCTTTACTCCTCGCCGTCGTAGTAATCGACAGAGGTCATGCGGAAATATTGTGCGCCGGGATTGATGCCCCATTTGTTGCTGTCGGGGTAATGGCAGATTTCCACTGGCGGGTTGTCGGCGATGATCAGGCACTCCAGTTCGCAGTCGGTCGCGGCCAGCGTCTGGTGCGGCGCACCCGGAGGATGCAGCACGACATCGCCGGGGCCGACATCGTGGCGGCCTTCAGGCGTGCGCACCACGCCGCGGCCCGAGATGAAGACGAACAATTCCCACTGTGCGGCGTGGCTGTGGTAGGGGCAGATGGCGGCCCCGGGCATGACGCGGCGGATCTGGAGGTCGAAGGGATGACCGCCCGCCTGCACGCCCGCGCCGCGGATGCCGCCGATGGCGAGTGAAACATTGCGAAACAGGCTGTCGTATCGGCCCTTGGGCGAGCGGCGCTGCTCCCAGGCGATGTCGGCGACATTGACAAAGGTCGCAGCGGGAGCGGGCGGCATGGGCCGGGGTTTGGGCGGTTGCAGGGCGGCGGGGCTATCTTCTTCGCCGAGGTTATAATCCACGTCCTGTTTGCGGAAAATCGCGCCTCCCGGTTTGAAACCCCATTTGTCGGAGTCGGGGTAGTGCCAGAATTCTGTCAGCGGATTATCCGCCACGAGATAGTAAAGCAGGTCGGTGGTGCCCGTGTTGATCAACTGGTGGGCGTTGCCCGGCGGATGCATCATCACGTCACCGGCCCGCACTTCGCGGCGCTGATCGCCGTGGCGCATCGTGCCGGTGCCGCTGAGGATGTAGTAGCATTCCCATTGGGCGGAGTGGGCATGAAACGGGCAGCCTGACTTGCCCGGACTGAACTTGCCCAGTTCGAGGTCGAATGGATGCCCGCCCGCTACTAGCGTGGCGCTGGGCTTGGCGCCGAGTTCCTCCGAGACGCCCTTGCCGGCGCCGTGAAACTTGCCGCCGGGGGAGGACCATTCGTACCAGGGGATCTTGTCGAGATGGACGCGTTTCATGGAGGGTGTGGGTGAGGAACGCTCAACTTTTAACACTTAACGCTCAACGCTGAATTGGTGAAGCAGAGCAGAACTGAAGGGCGTGACTGAAGCGTAGCGCCGCGCTTCAGCCGGCGCTGATCGTGCTGCATTCGTTGTTCACCCAGCCATTCGCCAGTGCCGGCTGAAGGCCGGCACTACTTGACACCCGCGGTCACACTTTTTCGTTTTCGACCGGGTTGGTCAGCGTGCCAATTTTTTCGATTTCGATGCTCACGCTGTCGCCGGGTTTGAGCCAGACCGGGTTGGGTTTGGCCGCCATGCCGACGCCCTGCGGCGTGCCGGTGAGGATCACGGTGCCGGGGACGAGGGTCGTGCTGCCGCTGAGGTACGCGATGATCGTGGGCACATCGAAGATCATGTCGCTCGTCGTCCAATCCTGCACGCGCTTGCCGTTGAGGATCGTGGCGATCTTGAGCGTGTTGGGATTCGGAATGTCCTCGGGAGTGACGAGGCAGGGGCCGAGCGGGGCGAAGGTGTCGAAGAACTTGCCGCGGCACCACTGCCCGCCGCCGAGCTTGATCTGGTGGTCGCGGGCGGAGACGTCGTTGGCGCAGGTGTAGCCGAGCACATGGTCGAGGGCCTTGTCGCGGGGAATGTTTTTGCCGGCCTTGCCGATGACCACGGCGAGCTCGCACTCATAGTCCACCTCGTCGCTGCGCAGGAATTGCGGGATGAGGATCGGATCGCCGGGATTCTGGAGCGTGTTGATGCCCTTCACGAAGAGCACGGGACGCTCGGGCACCTTGGCGCCGGATTCCGCGGCGTGCTGCCGGTAGTTCAGGCCGATGCAGAGAATCTGGGTGGGTACCACCGGGGCCAGGAGCTTGCCGGGCTTGACGACCTGGTCGGTGACCTTGTGGGCGCCGAAGATGTCGCCGGCGATGGCCCGGGCGGAGCCATCGGATTGCAGGGCGGCATAGGCCGGGCCGGTCGGAGTGAGGTGGCGGATGATTTTCATGGGGAAAGGGAACGCGACGGAAATTGAACCACGGATTACACGGATTGCACGGATGGAAATGGCTTATCGGTTATTGCTTATGGCCTATTGGTTATGTCCGAGCTCAACCCGGTTTTGCTTTCTGCCCTCATTATTTTCATCACACTTGTTTCATCCGTGAAATCCGTGCAATCCGTGCCTGCCCGCCGTAGCCTTGGCGAAGGTGGGGTTACGGTTTGGTGGATTGGTTGCGTTGCAGCCACGTCCGGGGTGGTTCGCCGAAGTGGGCCTTGAAGAGGCGGTAGAAGTGCGACAGGTCGCCGTAGCCGCAGGAGAAGGCGGCGCCGATGATCGAGTGGCGGTTGTCGCGCAAGAGCGCGGCGGCGTGGTCGAGACGCAGGGCGGTGAGATGGTCGAGGAAGGTTTTTCCTGTCTGCGCCCGGAAGAGTTTGCTGAAATGTCGGCGCGACATGCCGGCGCGGGCACAAGCGCGCTCCAGGCTCCATGGCTCGTAAAATGTCCCGGCGAGTTCGCCCACGACAGCGGCGACGCGTTGGGTGGCGGCGTTGGCCGGTGCATCCGCCGGCGCGCGCGCGACCGTGACCAGGATATTTTCCGCCGCCGCACGCAGGGCCACGTCGCGCCCGGGCCGGTCGCCGGCCTGCTCGGCAATGCCCGCCCGCCAGAGTCCCTCGAAGCGCGGCCCCCAGTGGCCGCCGGTCCGCACGGTCGCGCGGCCGGAGGTGAGGTTGCCCCAGAGCTTTAGCAGCGGGTCGTCGCGTTCGAGCAGTTCTGTGGCGAAACACAGCAGCAGCAGGGTGGGGGGTTCACGATCGGCGATCCGGTGACGGACACCGGCGGCGACGCAGAGAACCGATCCGGTCTGGGCGGACAGGGGGCGGCCGAACTCGGTGGGAATCAGTTCCACGCTGCCCTGCAGGACGTAGATCAGCTTGTGGAAGGCGTCAGCCCGTTCGGCCATGCGGAAGCCCGGTCCGTGCACGCTTTCCGCAAACGCCACGCCTCCGGGCGGCATACGGACCAGAATGGGGCGCAGGACGGGCATGGTCCTGAAAGTGCCCGATCCGCCAATCCAGCCAAGCCCGAAAAGCCAAGACGGCACGACGGGAATTTGCTACGCTTATCACCCGTTCTCCCAATCCGATCCGAACATGCCCCGGCCCCTGCATCCCGTCGCCACGCGCGCCGAAGTGGAATCCGTCCTCCGTTGCGAGGCGGCCCGACCCGCGCCGCTGTTCCTTCCCGCGATCTATGAGCACAAGGCTTGGTTCGTTGGCAGCACGCCATCGGCCATCTCGCGGGACGCCGATCTCCTGACCCGAGCCGTGCTCGCCGAGTTCGAGACGATCGGCCCCGACGCGCTCGCGGTCGGCGTTGACGTCTACAATGTCGAAGCCGAAGCCGTCGGCTGCACGGTCACTTACTACGAGGGCAACGATACGAGTATCCCCGGTATCAAACCCGGCCACCACATTGTCCAGGTGGGCGACGACCTTAGCCAGGCGAAGCTGCCCAACCCACGGACCGACGGGCGCATGCCAATCAATCTTGAGGCCGTCCGCCGGGTCCGACGGGAGGTCGGCGACAACTACTGGCTCCGCGGTGCGGTTTCCGGCCCCTTCTCGCTGGCCACCAACCTCGTCGGCGCCGAGGACCTCTTCATGGCGTGCATGGACCAACCCGAGTGGGTGCACCAGCTGCTTGGCTATGCCGGCCGCATCGTCCGCTCATTTGCGCAAGGTTACATCGATGCCGGTGCAGAGCTGATCGTCTTCGATTCGCAGGCCTCGCCCGAGCTGCTTTCGCCTGAGATGTTCGAGGAGTTTGTCCTACCCGGCATGCAGGACCTCGCTGCGTGGGCCGCGACCCAGGGCGTGCGCGACGTGCCGCTCGTCATCGGGGGCAACACGACGAAGATCGCGGGACTCCTTGCCCGCACCGGCTGCAACAACCTGCTCTGCGATTTCACGGCGGACTTCGATCAGTGGGCCGCCATCTGCCGCGGCGCGAGAAAGGCCATGCGCCGCAACCTTTCGCCCCGGTTCCTCCAGACCGGAACGCCTGAAGAGATCCACGCGGCCGCCGTCCGCGAGATCGCCCGCGGCCGCGACCTGCCCGGCTTCATGATGGGCACGGCGGTCATCCCCTTCGGCACTCCGACGGAAAACGTCCTCGCCGTGCGGCGCGCCTGCCGCGAGGCCGCGTCGACCTAGGCCTCCTGGCACCCCGTAAGCCCCAATCTCCCGATGATCTCCCTGCAGTCTAGGCTCGAAGGCTCCTCCGACTTTCTCCTCGGCGTCGAACTCGTCTCGACGCGCGGCACCACCGCGGAGCCGCGGGCGGCGAAGACTGTGGCGTTCGCCCGCGACCTCGCAGGTTGCGACCGCATCGACTGGGTTTCGATCACCGACAACGCCGGCGGCAATCCGATGCTCTCGCCCCTCGCACTCGCCCGTCCGCTGCGGGACGCCGGACGCGAGACCGTGATTCACCTCTCCTGCAAGGATTTCAATCGCAACGCTCTGGAGAGCGAAGCCTGGCATCTGGCCGACCAGGGCTTTCGCAATCTCCTGGTCCTGAGCGGCGACAACGCGGGTGCGGGTGTCAGCGGCGGTGCCAAGCCGGTCTTTGACATCGATTCTGTCGGCCTTCTGACCCTGCTTGGGCGCATGGGTGCGGGCCTCGACGTGACCCGGCCGGGGGCCAAGCAGCCGGCACATCTCGCCCCGGTGCCGTTTTACCCGGGCGCGGTCGTCACCAACTTCAAGCTGCACGAGAACGAGGTCATCCCGCAGCTTCTCAAGGCCGAGCGCAAGATCGCCGCCGGCGCACGCTGGTTCATCAACCAGATCGGCTACGACTCGCGCAAGGTGCACGAGCTCATCGCGTGGTTCCGCCGCCGCGGCCATGGCGCCGTGCCGCTTATCGGCAACGTCTACCTGCTCAATCCCGGCGTCGCGAAGGTCTTTCGCGCCCAGCGCATCCCCGGGATCAGCCTCTCCGACGAACTTGCCGCCGTCTGCGAGCGCCAGGCTGCGAGCCCCGACAAGGGCAAGGCCTTCTTCCTCGAGTTCGCCGCCAAGCAGATCGCCATCTACCGCGGACTCGGCTACCGTGGTGGTTATATCGGCGGCGTGCACAGCCGCGCGGAGCTCGATCGCGTGCTCGAGCTCGAACGCAGCTTTGCGCCGGACGACTGGAAGCAGTTTGCCCGCGAAATCCGCTACTCACGGCCAGGGGAGTTTTTCTTTTTCGCCGAAGACCAGGCCACCGGCCTCGCCAACCCCGACGAGCTGCACCCGGCCTACGCCGCCTCGCTCCGCACTCGGCCGGCGACGCGCAACGTCACTTTCACCTACCGTTTTTCGAAGTTCACGCACGACCTCATGTTCACGCCCGGCAAGGGCCTGTGGAACCTCGGGGCGAAACTGTGCGCGAACGCCAAGGATCCGCTGCAGGTCCCGCCGGGCATGCACGCCCTCGAGCACCTCGGCAAGAGCCTGATGTTCGGCTGCAAGGATTGCGGCGACTGATCGCTGCCCGACATTGCATTCCTCTGCCCGGAATCCTCCTGCGCCAAGAACCAGCGCAACGGCCCCTGCGGCGGCACGCGCGACGGCAAGTGCGAGGTCGAGGACTTCGAGTGCATCTGGTCCCGCGCCTACGACCGCCTCAAGCACGAGGGTCGCGAGGAAGAGCTCCTTGCGCATACGCCCGTCATCCAGGACCAGAAGCTCCGCGGCACCTCCAGCTGGGCCAACACCTGGCTCGGCCGCGACCACCTTGCGGCCCGGCCGCCGGTCGCGGGCTCCGGCCCCAACCCTTGAATTCTGAAAAGCCAGAAAACCCAACCCAGATGAAATGTGGAAATCAGGAAAATTGGAAAAAGAGCTAATGCCTAGTGCGGTTCCAGTTTTCCTGATTTCCACATTCTAGACTCAGAGACTCTTTTAACCATGAACACACCGAAACCCTCCAGCCTCGAAGCCAAGCTTCAACAGTACCCCAACGCGGTCGAAATGCTGCGCCACGCCCCCGTCGGCGGCTACCAGTTCCCCGACAAGCCGGAATATTCCAACTGGCGCGACGAACAGGCCGCCTGGCAGAACACCGTCGTCTTCTTCGACCAGTCCTTCCACATGAAGGACGTCTATTTCGAGGGCCCGGACGTCATGCGGCTGCTCTCCGACGTGGCCGTGAACACGATGAAGAACTTCGGCCCCAACAAGGCCAAGCAGATCGTCACGTGCAATCACGAGGGCCATGTCATCGGCGACGCCATCCTCTTCGGCCACGCCGTGAACAAGGTCAGCGTGGTCGGCCGGCCCTCCGTGCCGAACTGGGTGGAATACAACGCCATCAAGGGCGGTTACGACGTGAAGGTCACGCGGGACGAGCGCACGGTCGCCAACCAGGGCCGCCGCCTCATCTACCGCTACCAGATCCAGGGCCCCAACGCGCTCGAGCTCATCAAGAGCGTGCACGAGGGCGCGTTCCCGGAGATTCCGTTCTTCAAC
>CAZFHG010000068.1:0-12472 GCA_964518665.1 uncultured Opitutaceae bacterium
AAGGGTGTCCGCGGTGATGCCTTCAAGTATTTCACGCGCAACGGCCGTTAGTAGCAGAAGGCATCGCGACGCGGGGTAGGAAAGTAGGGCAGGTCTCCTCCTTCGCCGGGCTACGGAGGACAGGTCTGACCCGCCTTTCAGTATTTCAGCCGCGGCAAGGCGTCCGAAGGCAGGTCAAAGACCTGCCCTACTTTGACGGCGCACCTCTATTGCAGTCTGACGTCGAGTCGCGCCAGGCGGCGGGTGGAGAAATCTTCCTTCCACTGCACGTCGCCGTCGAGGGCCAGCACGGGCAGGCGCTCGAGCAGGCGTGGGAAGGCGAGTCCGGCTTCCAGGCGGGCCAGCGGGGCGCCGAGGCAGGTGTGCGGACCTTGCCCGAAGCTGAGGTGCTTGTTGGGCGAGCGGCGGATATCGAACGTGTCAGGATTGGCAAAGACCGCCGGGTCGCGATTCGCGGCGCCGTTGAGCACCGACACCATCTGGTCGCGCAGCAGCCGTACGCCACCCCAGTCCATGTCCGCCTTCACGCGGCGCGGTGTGCGCAGGAAAGACGGTTCCATCCGCAGCATCTCCTCGACCGCGCCGGGCGTCAGCGACGGATCGGCCCGGAGCGCGGCCAGTTGGGCGGGATTCTGCAGGAGCAGCAGCAGGCCGTTGCTGAGCAGGCTGGTGGTCGTCTCGTGTCCGGCGACCAAGATGAGGATCGCCATGCCGATCAGTTCACCGCGACTGAGGCGCTCTCCTGCATCCTCGGCGTTCAACAGCAGTGTGATCAGGTCATCGCGCGGCTCGCGGCGGCGCTCCTCGAGGATCGCCTCGAAATACGTCTTCATCTCGCGGGTCGCCTGCAGCGCATCGCGGGCCAGTTCGGCCAGTGGTTTGCGGTGCGAGCCGAGTTCGGTGATGCACTCCGACCAGACCTTGATCCGGTCACGGTCCGCGCGCGGCACGCCGAAGAGGTCGCTGATGACCAGAATCGGCAGCGGGAAGGCGAACTCAGCGATGAAATCGCAGCGGCCCTTGGCCTGCATGCCGTCGATGAGCTCGTCCACCAGTCCGGCGGTACGGCGTCGCTGCGTCTCGATCACGCGCGGCGTAAATGCCTGGCTCACGATGCGGCGCATGCGCGTGTGGTCGGGCGGATCCGAGTGGATGAGCCCGGTGCCGAGTTCGGCCGCAAGTGGGGCGAGGGCGGCGCGGTCGGCTTCCGGCAGTGTGGCCAGCTCGACGGTGATGCGGTCCGTGTTGGGAAAGCGCGTATGATCCTTGAGGGCCTCGTGGGTGAGGGCGTAGCCGGGTACGAGCCACATGTTCAGCTTCGCGCTCCAGTGGACCGCGCCCTGCTCGCGCAGTGCGGCATAGTACGGATACGGATTCTGGAAAAATTCAGGAGTCAGCCAGTGGGCGGTGGGATCTTGCATACGGCGGGGTGAAGGGAGGTAAACACGTCGGAGGGCAGACGGGAATCAGGGATTCAGCCTACCGGAAGAATGCGGCACGGATGCGAGGAGAACGCTTAACGCTCAACGTTTAACTTTTAACGCTCAAGGGCCGGAGTTTACCGGCCGTACAGGCCGGCGGCCCGCGCTCCCATGCCTGTCTCGTGTAGCTACGAGCGTGAGCGAGTGGATGGCTTGCGCGATCTCCCATCTGCGATCTGCGAAATCTCCACTCGCTCACGCTCGTAGCTACATTCGCCCCGTCGGCCACTTGAGCGTTAAAAGTTAAACGTTGAGCGTTAAGCGTTCTCCTTCTTCAGCATTCCGCATGGTCGCCGGTGTCGTCGGCAGTGAAGAGGGTTTCTAATTGGCCGCCTACCTGCCGGCAGATCCGGATGGCCGGGTGGTCGGGCGTCGTGGCTGCGCCGCTTAGCTCGCATTGCACCTCATCGGTGCCCCATGGGCCGGTGGCAGTAAATCTCACGGCCGTCCCTTGGTAGCTTACCTTCACCTGCGGCTCCTTGGCGGACGTACCAGGTGAAAGCGGAAAGGGCAGAAGCAAGGCGGCGATGGTCAGCGTGGACGCGGGATTTTCCGGGGTGAGCACGAGATTGTGCGTCAGGGTTTTTCCTTCCGAGGCGTAGATGCCGGTGGCGGCGCGCAAGGATTGCAGGCAGCCGACGGCCAGATGCATGGCGGCGTTTTCGCCCTGCAGCCGGATCAGGCCGGAGGGCAGGTCAATTTGCCGGATCGGCGCACAGGTGTGGTAATTCCACTCCAAGCCCGGTATCTCGGCCTGGGCATCATCGAGGACCAGAAAGTAATGCGGTCGCACAAACACGATGCGGCGCCGATATTTCCCGAGCGCCTTGTACGAGTTGCGCAGGTCGGCCGAGAGGTAGTCGAGCGTCTCACCGAAATCACACCGATCCAGCACCACCGCGCGCTTGGGATCGCGATAGTCCTGATTGGCGCCGTTGAGGGTGACGAGGTTGTGGTGGTCGGTGTTCTTGAAGAAGATGCACGCGGGGTCCTGGTACTTGATGACCCCGGGGTCGGCGGCGAACCGCTCGCCGTAGGCTTCCAGGATGAACTGGCCCTTGTCGCCGTGCGTGTGCTCAAAGGTCTGCGCGCCACCTTCGAACAGGAACAGCATGTCGCCGTAGGTGGACCCGGTGCGCAGCGTGATGCGGTCGCAGTTCGAGAACCGCTTGCTCGGGGGCAACTGCGGCGGCGCCGGGGTCCGATCCACAAATAGGAGGAAATCCAGCAGCCCCGACGAAGTATAGGCGGCGGCGATTTTCCGACCGAAATACCAACTGCCCGGTGGATTGGGCCGGCGCGCAAAGAACTCGTGCCATAGCCACAGCGCGTTCGCGTCGTCGTAGTACTTGGCGAAGAACAGGAACGAGCCGTTCATGAAGTGGTAGCCGAAGCTCTCGATGCTGTCGCTCATCGGCAGGAAGGAGAGGTGCTTCCGGGCCAGCGAGCGCGTGTGCATGATGTAGTCCATCGTCCGGTCCAAGTGGGCCGGCGCGTAGTCCCGCAGATTCCAACCCTTGTAACGCGTGATCGCGATGAGGGCGGTGACGGCGTGCTTGGTGGTGAACTCCCAATAGAACTGCCCCTCGTTCGTGGCGCCATCGGGCTTGTAATAGTTGTGCATCATCCGCGGGAACCACTGGATGCCCCGCTCGAGGATCGCATCCACGTCGGGATGACTGCGCCGCGCCACGAGCGACGCATAGGCGAGTCCGGCGGTGTACACGGCGCCCTGGTTGCTGTTGAGGAGGTAGCCTTCGCCGTTCACCCGGAGATACATGTCGATCCACGGCAGGGCCTTTTCATATAGCGCGTCCTCGACCTCGCGCCGCTCTTCCTCTGAGAGCAGCGGGTAGATGAAGTCGTAGCAGAGCGAAACGCACTCGGCGCAGTCGCTCTCGATGAACGGCGCCCGGTAGCCCGGCAGGCCGGCGGGGATGCGGCTGGGCAGGCCGCCCTGCCAGGTGCGGCAGCGCACGGCGGTGAACAGGCAGCGGCGCGCGGTCTGCCCGTGGCGCAGGTCGCCGGTGAGCGCGTAGGCGAGACCGGCATAAACCATGCAACTGCTGATATGGTTCATCTGGTCGGCCGGCGAAACGCGGCGCTCGCAGCCCTGGTTGCCCAGGTCCACCGGCAGGTAGCGGCCGGCGTATTGCTCGGGGTTGTAATTCCAGTGGGCCGTGGATTCCGCGATCAGTTCGTCGGCGATTTTCTTCAACGGTCCGGGCCGTTTGGCCGCCTCGCGCAGGCGCAGGAACTCCTCGCGTCCAACCAGAATGCCGACCGGGAGGATGCCGGTTTCCAATGGCTCCCTTTGCACCGCCGGCGCCACTGGCGCGATGCCCCAGACCTGGCCCACCAGCGCCGGATCGGTGCCGGTGCGCTCGAACAGGATCCAGCGAATCTGCGTGGAGACATGAAAATGAAGCGCCTCCACGACCTCTGGCTCCGCCTGCTCCAGCTCGATCGTGAGGGCGGTCAACCGCCGGCCGGAGATGGGCCCGCGCATCTCATCGCCGCCGCCAATGCCGCGCCGCCGGTCGATGGCCCGCACCGGCACGCCGTCGATTTCGAGGATGAGACTGAAGTTGGCGCGGATATCGGTGGCGGTGAACAGCGCCACGGCCTGATAGCCCGAGATATCCAGGTCCATCCGCCGCGTGTACGCGGTCTGGTGCCGGCGGCCGGGCTTCTGCAGATAGCGCAGGTTGGCGTACATCCAGGCCACTTCGAGCGATTGTTCGCCCTCGGGCAGGGGCACGCTCCCCGTGTAGGTCCAATCGCGCCGGTCCCACATCCGTTCGCTCAGAAAGTTCACCACCATGTCCTCGTACGGCGTGACCGGCACAACCGGTGAATCGGCCTGCCAGGTAACCGGTCCGAGTTCCAGGACGGTGCCGGCGAAGGTCGTGGTGCCGGCGGTGAGCCGGATCCGTTTCACTGTGGATAAACCCGCGGGCTGGCCGACCGGCTTCAGCGAGGAGGCGGTGAAATACATCGTGTTCCAGCCCGACCATTCGACCACGAAGCTCGTCCGGTAGCCGTTGGTCACGGGCTCGGTCGTGCTGGCGTCGCAATCGAGGCAGACCTCGACGATCAGCATTGTGGCCCGGTTGGATTGTACCGGCAGACTGAAGGCCCAGGCCTTGGCGCCCGGCGCGGGACTGGCCACGGAGGCCGAGAAGGACTTGGCGGCCGTGGTGTCCCAGTGATGGAGGGGGATCTCCTCGGCGGCACGATGAGTGCGGTGGGCAAATTCTTCGCTGATACGCAGGGCAGAGGGGGCGCTCTTCATGGGTGGGTCCACAGGAGCCACGTTGCAGGCGGTTCCGTCAACGCGCGAGGCATGCTAACCGTAGGAATTTGGGCACGTCATCAAATGTAACCGGCGGTCCCTTGTAGGGGCGCAGCTTGACTGCGCCCGTTCGATTCCCGCCGGGCGGATGCAACCCGAGGGCGCACACGAGGTGCGCCCCTACAAGCTAGACCGCGTAATTTGCAGACGTCCTCAAGCGAAGAGCCGCCATACTCGCGGCTCGGCGGGGGACGCCTTGCCCTACCACATACCACGCGCCTGCAAAAATCGTGCTTTGTAGCTACGAGCGCAAGCGAGTGGATCGTCCCCGTCCCAACTATCCCTGCGGCTTGCTGCCGTGCTGAGCGACCATCCACCGCAGGCGCTGGCCGATATTTTCCGCGAGCCCGATCACCTCCTCCGCTTCGCCGGCCGGCAGATGCGCCCGACAGTGACGCTGCCACAGCCCCAGCCAGGCCTGAAAGTGCTTTTCCTCCAGCCCGAGGGGCATGTGCTTGGCCGGCATGGGTCCGGCATAGCGCACGGGTCCGCCCGTCGCGCCCGACCAGAAGTCGGCGATCTTTTCCAAGTGGGCCGGCCAGTCCTCAATATGCGCGGCGAAGATCGGTCCGATCTCATGATGCTGGCGGACGTCGGCGTAGAAATAACGCAGGAGATGCGACAGGGTTTTGCGCCCGCCGAGGCGGGCAAAGAGCGTGGCGGGTTGAGCGGAGGCGGTCATCAGTCTACAATCTCCGGCATCGAGCAGGCGGGGCTGGCATAGGTTGCTCCCGCACCGGTGCCCGGTGGCAACTCGGCGGCGGCGGCGGTGATCAAATCCTGCAAAAGGGTGCGGTGACAATGCCCCGCGTCTGCGCAGAAGCAGCCCAGGTGCACCGGCTGGTGGACGGCCATCGCGGCCAGCAGGCGGATGGCCTGGCGCGCCGCGGGGTTGGCCAGTTCGGCCCGGTAGCGGCGGGCAAATTGCGCACGCGTGACCCGGTCATCGCGATAGGCCGAGACCAACTCCCGGCTGGGCGCCAGCAGCGGCAGCCAGACGTCGAAATAGCCGCGGGTGGCATACTCCGCCTTTGGCACGCCGCGCGGCAGATGGCGGGTGACGCCGATGCGGAGGCCGGGCCGCGCGGGCGGTTCGCCGTAGCGGTAGTGGTGGACGCTCATGGCCGGAACGAAAGCCCCGAAGTCATATATCGCAAGAAGAGGCTTCGGCCTACCGGCCCGGCAGCTCCGCCGGCCACCGGGTGGCAAGCGTGCCATCGGGGCGCTGCGCCAGTTCGCGGATGCAAAGGGTGCCGCCCCAGCCGCCGCCCTCGGCCATGAACGCCACGCCGAGGCGGCGGTCGCCGGTGAAAGCCGCGGTCTTCATCACACGGGCATCGGTCGGGTCGAGGCGGTCGTCGGCAGGGATTTCCCACGGACCGAGTGGCTGGCGCGACATGCGGTAGCGCGCGATGCCGTGGAGGCTGAACACAAGGTAGTGCCAGCCGCGCCACGTGAAATAATCCGGGCACTCGGGATGCGTCGGGTCGTCGAGGATCAGGAACGGTCTGTCCAGTTCCCAATGCCGCAGATCGCGTGAGGTCAGATGGGCGAGGCAGCCGCGCACTTTGCCGCCGGCGTCATTCAGGGCCGCGGTGGCGAGCAGGTGAAATGTCCCGGTGGTCTCATCGCGGAACACCACCGGGTCGCGGGTGGCACGGCGGTCGTAGGGATCGGGCAGGGTGAGGAGTTCCGAGCGCAGACCGAATTGCACGCAGTCCGCGCTGGTCGCGACGCAGAGCGGAGCTGGGGAGCCATCGGCCGGACGCAATGAGTGAAAGGCGTGGTACGTGCCGGCGTGGAAAAACACGGAGCCGGTGCAGATCGATCCGGGCGTGGCCGCGTCAATTGCGAGCGCCCGCGGGTGCTCGGTCCAGATCGCGAGGTCCGTCGTCGAGATTTGCGCCCACTGGTGTCCGCCGCAGCCCCACATGCTCCCGTGCTGGCGGCGGTCACGGAGATAAAAGACCCGGAGGCGTCCGTCATGGAAGAACGGCATGCAGTCGCCAACGTGCACATTGTGCCCGCGCGGCTTCCAGCCCTGTCCGGGCGGGAGCGCCGGACCGAGATAACATTCCTCGCGGTCGGGGGAGACGGGGATTTCACGGGCCATGGGCCAGACCGCGAGGTCCCGCACAAACGTGGGCTCAATGCGGGGGTTTCCGGTTGCGGCCGGATAACGGCCAAGTGGCCAATCCTCGTCGAGCAGCACCCCGTCGACCAGCAGGTCGAGGCGATACCCGCAATGCCGCAGCACCAACTCGTGCGGTGTTTCGTGCCCGATGGTGTCGAGCGGGGCGACCAGTTCGAGTGGCGCAAGGTCGGCGGCGACCAGCACGCTGAACCGAAGTTCTCCGGGTTGGCCGCCGGTTCGCGTCAGGCACACCGTGGACCGGCCGTTGGCGTCGAGCCATTCGAGCAGCAGGCCGGCATCGCCGGTCAGTGGACCCAGTTGGATGACCAGAGTGAAATCCGACCCGGACGGCAGCCGCTCAGCGCGTTCGATCATGTGTGCAGCTGCTCCGGCAGGCGGAACGGCTTGAAATGCCACGCCGGGACATGCGTGCGCTCCGGGGCACCGGGTGCGTCGGCGAAGTTCCTATCGCCCACCACCTGTCCCGGGCTCACGACATGCCAGTCACCGTTGTAATAATGGTGCGGGCCGAAGTGATTGTACGTGCTCGGTATCAGCTCCACGCGCAACCGGTGCGGTCCGGCATTCAGCGGACGGGGTAGCGTCAGCCGCCAATCCGGCCCCCAGGCCCAGCCGGCGGGTTGGTCGTCAATCCACACGCGCATCGCATCGCCCTGCATCCCGGCGAAGCCCAGAGCGGATGCGGGTGTTTTCAATGCGAACCCAGCCTCGGCCACTAGCGGCTGATGCATGAAGGGCAGGCCGCCGGAGGAGAGTTCGCCAGTGGGATCCACCGGGTTGGCGCCGGCCACAAAGGGTCCGTCGGTGCGAACCGTGCCATTGGGGCCGCTCGTGAAGGACGAGCGACTCAGGAGCGTGAAGGGGCCTTTGAGCCAGACAAAGGGCCGGCCCGGAACCTCGCGGACGGTGTGAAAGCGCAACGTGCACTCACCGGCGCCCAAGGCCGGGAGAGTGGCGAGACAGCCGTCGTCGCCGACACTGAATGCGAGAGGGTGTCCGTCGAGCGAGGCAGCCACGAGATCATCGGCAAAGTGGAGTGTGAGCGCGGGTTGGTTGGCGGCGGCGAAGGCGGTGGTGAAAACCGCGGTGAATTCGCAAGGCGCCGAGCGCTGCGGTTCGAGCAGCCAGGCGTTATCCGGCAGGGAGGGAATTGTCCAGGTGAGCGGAATTGTTGTAGCCGGGCTCGCTGGGCTCGGTCCGGAACCGGCGTCAGCGATCCCGGGTACAGTTGAGGCAGGCGGCGCTTCCGTCCGCCAGCTCGCGGCCGCACCGCGCAGTTGTGCACCGGGATCGACCACGAGGTGTGCATACGTGGCCTGGCCAAGACGCACGCGGCCATTTTCGAACGCGCCGTCCTCCTCCAGCGTGCGTTCGTCGGTGATGTCGTAGGCGATGCCGGAGGCCTTGAGTTCCTCGAGCTTGGCGAGGAAGGCGCGGTTGATGCGTCCGGCCGGGGTGTCGGGGTAGGTGTCGGCGATGTGCGCATTGGTCTGCATCAGCTCCCACGGCTCGTACTCGGACATGAGGCCACGATACGGGGCGACGACCAGGGTATCGGGTTTGATGGGCGGATGGGCCGCGAGTTTGCGGCTCACCCGGGCGAGGACTTCGGGGAAAGCCTCGCGCCAGCTCAGGTGCAGCGGCTCGGAAGGCGGCCAGTCGGTGATGGCGGCCGTGTCGAGGCGGTATTGGCTGAGATGAAAGACGAAGTCGGTGAGCCCATTGCGTCCGAGCCAGAGCAGATAACGCTCAAGGTCCTCCGGCGAGGCGCCCCAGCCGGCGCCGCCGAAGCACTCGACCATGCTGCGACCCTGACCGAACTGCCGGGCGACGGAACCGGCCTGACGCGGATAAAAATCGAGCGCCGGGTAGCGCTCCAGGGAATCAATTCCCGGCATGCTCAGGTGGCGGTAGATGCGATGGCACGAGCCGACCATGGGGAGCTGGAAAAGCGGATGCTCCTCTCCCTTTACGTGACCGATGAACTGCTTGCCGTGATTTTCACACCACGTGCGGTAGGGCGTGAAGAAACCGCCGATGAGTGTGTCGGTGACCAATTCCCAGAACTTCACGCGGATTTCACGGCAGCCATCGCCGCGGGCGAAGAGCAGCGGGAGTTTGGTCGCGTAGTCGGCGCCAAGCGCGTCGCGCAATTTCCCCGGCATCACGGACGACCAGGGAATTCCGGCAACCTCGGGGAACGGATCCTTGATCATGCCCGACTCCGGCTCGTCGAAGAAAAACGCCTCCACGTAGTCGAAGGCCACCGGATCCAGGCCGGCGCGGTAACGCTCGTGGATCAGTTCGAGAAAGTGGTCGAGCACGCGCGGATCGAGCGAGTCCACGTAGTTGATCTTGCGCGGGGTGAGGTGCCAGGTCTGCGCCCCCGGCGTGCCGGCGGGCACGAGGCAGTTGGTTGGGTCGGTGTGGAAGCAGCCCAGCGAGGCCGGTGTTGCCTCCCGGGTCAGGTCGAGCCGCATCGCCCCGCTGTCGGGAAATTTGGCGAGCACCTGTCCGTCACCGGTGCCGCTCGGCCAGCCGTTCTCGTCGTAGAGCCAGAAGCGCAGACCGAGTTCCTTCGCATGGAGAATGCACGCGGACACTTCAGCGAGGTAGGCCGGGCTCAGATAGGGCGGAATGCCAGGATAGAAGCGGGGATGAAACACCACGCCGTGCAGACCGGCGGCCTTGAAGTCGGCGAGCTGCCGGCGCAGCCGCGCCCGGTCGAGCGGGCCATTGATGGACCAGAACGTGTAATAGCGGGGCGCGAGGTCAGCCATGGCGGGGAACCACGAATGGCCGCGAAGGAACGCGAATCCAAGACTGGGTTTTAACCACGGATTGCACGGATTTCACGGATCAGGCGGATGGAGCGTGGTGGGATGGCCACATAAGGCGCAGAAGGCACATGAGAATTCAAACTAGCGAACGAGCGCCGGTCTGGTTCCTTATGGGTCTTCTGTGCCTTTTGTGGCCATCCATCTCCGATCTATCCGTGATATCCGTGTAATCCGTGGTTCAACCCTCAGCCCGATCGCGGCTCGATGACGAAATCCGCGGTGGTCAGCGCGTAGCCGCGGATTTGGGCCTTCGGTGCGTCGTCCATGATGTAGTTGACCACGTAAATCTCGCCGTCAGGAAACTGCACCCAGCCGGTATATCCGGTGTCGCTCAAGGGTGAGCGGTCGAAGTCGAGCGGGAGAATGCGGGTGTGCGCTTCACCGCGCGAGTGGGCCAGGATGGACTCACGGTCGGTGAGGACGGCAAAGGTGTTCTGCGTCCACCAGCCGCCCCATCCCTTGCCGCCCTGCATGAAGCGGCAGGTGATCAGCACGCGGCCATCCGCCAGCCAGCCGGCGACCGGGCGGTGGCAGGCCGGGATGGGCAGGGCGACGGGCTCGCCCCAGGTGAGGCCGCCGTCGCGGGAGATCGCCTTGTAGCAATCCCAGCCCTGCCAGGAATTTTCCCGCAGCAGGGCCACCAGCGTCTGGTGGTCAACGGGGAGGATGGAGACTTCGCAGAGGTTCAGCCCCGCCTTTTCCGCCACGGTGACCGGGCCGTGCCAGGTCACGCCCTGGTCGGCGGAGTGCCAGAGCCTTTGCATGAGAAATCCGGTGACCGGATGCGCGACATGGCAGGAGATGAGCCAGCGGCCGTCGGCCAATTCAAGCAGACGGTCGGGCACGATGCCCTGGGCCGGCAGAAGCCGCGGTTTGGACCACGTGCGGCCGTGATCGGAGCTGAGGTACAGGTGGTTTTCCAGCAGGTGAAATTCCTTCGTGCCCTCGTCGGCGCCGACAGAGTCGGCGATGATCGCGAGGCGCCCATCCCTCAACGCTGTGATCCGGGCGCAATTCCAGTAGGGCTTGCCGTTGGTCGGCGCGGTGAAGGGGCGTTTCGGCGTCCACGTGCGGCCACGGTCAGTTGAGTCGGAGAGCGCCAGCCGGGTCCACGAACGGTCGCCATGGTGCGTGCATTCGGCAAACACGCAGACGAGACGTCCGTCGGCGGCCAGGGCCACGTCGGGAAAGGCTTCATAGACCGAGTCATCACGCGAGACGGTGAACTTGCGGATCATGGCCGGCCAGTTTCACCCATGCAGGCAGCCGGAGCAATGCATTGTTAACCACGGATCACCTGGAGCGGCTCCGCCGCAACCGGAGGAAAAAACTTTTTACCACAGATTGCACAGATGGGCACAGATATCTGAGCAGAGGCAACGGAGTGTTGGATTTCAGTTACTGGGTTTCCCTGCTTACCTCCGCTTCCTCAGTTACCTCCTGTGAAATTCAGATTCCTTTTGTGCCTTCTGAGCCTTATGTGGCCAACCCCTGATCCGTGCCATCCGTGAAATCCGTGGTTAAATGGTTTGGCGTGGATTTGGGATGAATGTTCTGCGTTTGGCAGCCGGCGGCCAAAAAGCTTTGCGTGTATTTCGCGGGATTCGTGGTTAATACCGGTGGACTTTCCCTCCATGAGTACCCCCCGTGTTCTCAACGTCGCCATCATCGGATGCGGCAGCTACGGTGCCGAGCATGCCAAGTTTCTTTCCACCTGCCCGCAGGTGAAATTGCACGCCGTCGCCGACATCGCCGCCGACCGGGCGGAGGCGTTCGCGCAAAAATTCGGCGCCGGTTACGCCACCCCGGACACGGCGCGGATCTGGGCGGACCCGGCCATCGATGCCGTCTGGATCTGCACCCAGCACCACACGCATGCGCCCCTGGCCGAGGCCGCGGCGGCGGCGGGCAAGAACTTCTTTTTGGAGAAACCCCTCGCACTGACCCTGGCGGACTGCGATCGCATCGTGGCCGCGGTCGAGCGCAGCGGCGTGCTCGCGTCCTCGGGCTTCAAGCTGCGGTTTTTTCCGGCCGTGCTCGCGGCCAAGGCCTATCTGCAAAACCCGACGCTCACCATGGCGCACGTCATTGACGACCACTGGCCGTCGGAGTTCTGGGCCAACGATCCCGTGCAGGGCGGCGGCAATGTGCTGTCGCAGGGCTGCCACATCGTGGACACCGTGCTGTACCTGCATCCGACGCCGCCGGTGCGGGTCTATGCCGCGGGGGGCAACCGGCACCATCCGACCCGCGCCATCGTGGACACCGCCGCAATCACGCTCACCTTTGCCGACGGCGCGGTGGCGAGCATCGCCGTGGGTGACGTCGGCGTGCCGCCCTACACCTCAAAGTTTGCCCTGCAGCAATCCGACGGCACGCGCAGCCTCAGTCTCTACAACCGGCTGAACTCCCTGATGACCCGCGAGGACAAAAAGATCACCGAGCTCCCGGCCTGGCCCGAGGACGGCGCGGCGGTGATTGACCGGGAATTCATCGCGGCGGTGGCGGCGGGCAAGCCCTCCCCGTGCAGTGTCCATTCCGCCCGGCGCACCACGGCGGTGGTGCTGGCCGCGATCGAATCGATCCGCACCGGCCAGGCGGTGGATCTGACCGTGGCGCCGTACGCGGCAGCGATGAGATT
>CAZFHG010000068.1:12572-16418 GCA_964518665.1 uncultured Opitutaceae bacterium
ATCCCACGACCCGCCTGTGCGTGGGCCCGCGGGATACGTTGTGGTATGCGATCGCACTGCTGTTCTCGGCCGACGCGACCGAACGCGCATTGGGCGACGCACTCCTCGGCGAGGCCCGCAGTGCCGACGGCACGCACACGCCGGCGACCATGCTGGCGGTCCTGCTGACCATTCCCGACCGGATCTCGTCGGCCACAGCGACCAACCTTGAGGCACAAATCAAGAAATCCCTGCCCGAGGCGGCACTGTGCGAGTGGCATGATGGCAACGTCAACCACCCGCTCGGGGCTTGGGCGGCGCTGATCCTGGCGGGCGAGCGTTTCAACGAGCCGCTCGCCGTCGCCAGCGGGGCGGGGCGCCTGCAGTCATTCGTGCGCACCGTGGGTGACCGCCGGCATGTGCATCAACGTCAGGCTACATTTTCCGAATACAACAGCCCGACCTACACAGCGCTGGATTTGTGGTTCCTCGCGCTGATCGCCGAGTTTGCCCAGGACGCGACGGTACGCCGGCTGGCGCGATTTGTGGAGGAGCGGTTGTGGATTGAGACCGCACTTTATTATCACGCGCCCACCCAGCAGTTTTCCGGCCCGCATTGCCGGGCCTACCTGGACGACTCGCTCGGCGGGTGGTCCGCCCTGCACTGCACGATGGCCGTGGCCTTCGACGCGCCGTTGTTGCTGGAACCGGCGCGTTCCCTGGACACCGACCATCCCTCGGCCGTGCTAGAGAATGCCCTTGTGGCGATCACGCCCTTCCATGTGCCGGCGGAGGCGCGCCGGCTGGCCTTCGCCAAGCCGCTGCCCTGCTCGCTGCGCTTCACGACCTACGGCGAAAGCTACCACGAGAACAACGCCGCGCACCGCTTCGAGGACGGTCTCTATCCGGGCGGCTGGAGCCAGCTCACGAGCTGGCAGACGGAGGAGTTTGCCCTCGGCACGGCGTCGCGGCCCTACGTCAACGCCGGGCACAGCGACGCCTTCATGGCGCGCCTGCGCCGCCGGCCGGAGATCCACGCCTGCGCCGATTTTCGCTCCATCTTTTGTCGCGGCGTGTTCAACGACGCCGTCGTCGGCCGGTCCAACCGCGTGCACGTCACCGGTGGCGCCACCGACGCCAGTTATCTCTACGAGGAAGGTCGCACCTGCACTTTGCAGCACCGCAACCGCGCACTCGTCTGCTATGCCCCCAAGGGCGCGGGCCACCGCGGGGTGGGGCGGTTTCGCCTGGATGTCATGTTCTCCTTCGATGCGCCCTTTGACGAGTTCCGCATCGACGGGCGGCCGGCGACCACCGCGGACGCGGAACTCCCCGCGTCCAGTCGCTTTGTTTTCCGCGACGGCAATGTGCTTGGGGTGATAATTCCACTGCCCCCGCAGCCGACCGCGAGTGCGACGCCGGTCACCCTGCGCACGGTCACTGTAGGAGCGGCTTCGGCATCGAAGGTCTTCATCATCTCCATCGCCAACCATGAGGGGCTGGTGCGCGACTTTGACCGCGACACCCTGCGCGGGTGGGCGAACGGTTTCTATTGCGAACTCTGGAGCACGGGGGAGTTTGCTGATCTCGATGCCTTGTGGACGCATGTGGCCGCGATCCGCATCGAGGACACACCCGCCGGGAACGGCCGGCACCGCCGCACCGTGGTGCGGAGCGGCGGCGAGGTGCTGGAACTCGTGCAGAACCCCTGGGCGGAGGAGATTGAGCGGGCGACAGTCAATGGCGCCCCGGTGGACATCCCGCACCTCGAAGCCGTGGCCGCGGTCAACGGCGCTCCGCTGCTCGTCCCCCCGACCCTCTATGGCGCGGAGGCCCTGGCCGCCTTCGCGTCGGAAACTCCCGCCGCCCGGTGAAAGCGGAACACCGGCAGGGCTGGCTCTTTGTTTCGCCGTGGGTGATCGGCTTCCTGCTGCTCACGGCGGGACCGATGGTGTATTCGCTCTACCTCAGCTTCACCGCGTCGAGCCTGTTGTCGCCGCCGCAATGGGTCGGGTTGGAAAACTACCGCCGGATCTGCTCCGATCCGATCTTCTATCGCAGCCTTGGCAACACGGCGTACTACGCGTTGCTCGGCGTGCCCCTGGGCATGATCCTCTCGCTTGGTCTTGCGCTCTTGCTCGACGCACCCGTCCGCGGGCTCGGGATATTCCGCACGCTGTTCTTTCTGCCTTCGGTGACCAACACCGTGGCGCTCTCGATCCTCTGGCTCTGGCTGCTCAATCCGGAGTTCGGCCTGCTCAACACCGCCCTGGCCGCCATGGGCGTCGAGGGTCCGCTCTGGCTGCAGAGCGAGGCGTGGGCCAAGCCGGCGCTGGTGCTGATGTCGCTGTGGACCGTGGGCGGACAGATGATCATCTGCCTCGCGGCGCTGCAGGGCGTGCCGCGCGAACTCACGGAGGCGGCGGCGATGGATGGGGCGGGGCCGGTGCGGCGGTTTTTCGCGGTCACACTGCCGATGATTTCGCCGGCGTTGCTGTTCAACTTCATCATGGGCCTGGTCGGTGCCCTGCAGGTGTTCACGCAGGCGTTCGTCATGACCGGCGGCGTGCAACCCGGCAGCGAGGGCGGTCCGAACCAGAGCACGCTCTTCATCGTCCTCTACATCTACAAGAAGGCGTTTCAGGAGTACGACATGGGCTACGCCTCCGCGCTGGCCTGGGCGCTGTTTGTGCTCATCACCGCCTGCACCTGGCTGGCATGGCGCGTGTCGCGGTCTCGCGTGCACTACGAGGGAGGCGGCGCATGAACGGCCTGAGCCACGGCACAGCGACTGCCCGGGTGCTGCGCATCGGCGTGGTTTATGCCGCCCTGCTGTCACTTGGCGCCTTGTTCGTCGTCCCGGTGGTGTGGATGCTGAGTTCGTCCCTGCACACGCTGCCCGAAGTGTTCGCCCAGCCCTACCGCTGGCTGCCCGATCCCCTGCAATGGCAGAACTACGTGCGCGCCGTTACGATCCTGCCGGTACCGCTCTTCCTCTGGAACACGATCGTCATCACCGCGCCCGTGATGGTGGCGACCGCGCTCTCCTCGGCCCTCGTGGCCTATGGCTTTGCCCGGTTCCGTTTCCCGGGCCGCGACCTGCTGTTCAGCCTGTGCCTCGCGACCATGATGCTGCCCGGGCAGGTGACGATGATCCCACTCTACATCCTCTTCGCACGGCTTGGCTGGGTGGACACCTACCTCCCGCTCATCGTGCCAGCCCTGTTCGGTTCGCCGTTCTACATCTTTCTCCTGCGGCAGTTTTTCCTGACCATCCCCAAGGACAGCGAGGAGGCCGCGCTGATTGATGGCGCCTCGCGGCTGCGCATCTGGTGGAGCATCATCCTCCCGCAGGCGCGGCCGGCCCTGGCCACCGTGCTGATCTTCACGTTCATCGGCACGTGGAACGATTTCTTCGGTCCGCTGCTTTACCTCAACAGCCCGGAGAAGGCCACACTCACGCTCGGCCTCAACCTCATGAAGACCCAGGTGCTCGGCTCGGGGGTCGTCGAGTGGAACGTCCTCATGGCCGCGTCCCTGCTGGTGCTGCTGCCCAACGTCGTCCTCTTCTTCCTCGCGCAAAAGCACTTCATCAAGGGCATCACGATGGGAGCCTCGAAGTAGCGGAGGCTGGGGTTTTTAACCACGGATTGCACGGATGACACGGATCGATACCAAGGCAATGGCTACCGAAGGCACAAATTACACATAAGAGACGCTTAGTTTTTTACATGAGTAAACGGAGGGAACTGAGGTTTGGATCCGAACCTCTGTTACCTCCTGTAAAATGGATTGGTCCCTTATGTGCTTTCTGTGCCTCTTGTGGCCATCCCTCCCGCTCGCATTCGCCTCATATCCGTGCCATCC
>CAZFHG010000069.1:0-16361 GCA_964518665.1 uncultured Opitutaceae bacterium
GCTGCTGGCCGGAGCGGCCATCGCGTTGGCGGCGCTGGCGGCGTACCACAACTCATTCGGCGGGCCGTTTCTCTTCGATGACGAGCAGTCCATTCTGCACAACCCGAGCATCCGGAGTTTTTCAACGGCACTGACGCCACCGGGTGGATTCGGCTTCACGGTCAGCGGCCGGCCGCTGCTCAACCTTTCGCTCGCGCTCAACTACGCGGTCAGCGGGACCGAGGTCTGGAGCTACCACGCGCTCAATCTCCTGATCCACGTCCTGGCGGGGCTGACGCTCTTCGGGCTGGTGCGACGGACACTGGCTCTGCCGGTGCTGGCGGGGCGCTTTGCGGTACAGGAAGTTCGGGGGGCTTTCATCATCGCGCTGCTCTGGACGTTGCACCCGCTGCAGACCGAGTCGGTCACCTATCTCATCCAGCGGGCCGAGTCGCTGATGGGCTTGTTCTACCTGCTCACGCTGTACGGTTTCGTGCGGGCGGCGACGGCGGAATCGGCGCGGAGCTGGCAGGTGATCACCGTTGCCGCCTGCGTCCTCGGCATGGGCTGCAAGGAGGTCATGGTGACGGCGCCGGTGGTGGCGGTGCTTTACGACCGGACGTTTCTGGCCGGTAGTTTTCGCGCGGTGTGGGAGCGAAGCCGGGGACTGCACGCCTGCCTCTTCGCGACCTGGCTGCCGTTGTTATGGCTTGTGACAACGGCGGGCGGTGACCGGGGCGGCACCTTTGCCCTCACGCCCGTGGCATTCGCCGGCTATTGGCTCACGCAATTCGAGGCCGTGGCGCGCTACCTGCAACTCGCGCTGTGGCCGTCGCCGCTGGTATTTGAATACGGTGTCACGAAGGTCACCTCGTGGACGCAAGTGCTGCCCTATGCGGTGCCGGTGGTCGCGGTGGGCGGCGCCACGCTCTGGGCGCTGCGGTACCGGCCGGTGGCGGGGTTTCTGGGCGCGGCATTCTTTTTGATCCTCGCGCCGACGAGCCTGCTGCCCGGCATCACCCAGACCATTGTCGAGCACCGCATGTACCTGCCACTGGCGGCGGTGATCGCGCTCGTGGCCGGTGCGATCATGGCGCGGCTGGGCCGCCGCGTGTGGCCGGTGTTGCTGGTGCTCGCCGTGGTGGCGGGCGGGCTCACGGTGCGTCGCAACGTGGATTACCAAGATGAGTTTCGCCTGTGGCAGGACACCGTGACGAAGCGACCGACGAGCGCCAAGGCGCAGAACAATCTCGGCCGGATGCATTTCCTCCGCGGAGAATTGGCCGAGGCACGGCAACGCTATGAGATCGCGGTGTCACTCGATCCGGGATCGGCGCAGACCCGCTACAATCTCGGACTCGTGCTCGATGCCACGGGTCAGCCTGAGGAGGCTCTCGTGCAGTACGCGGAGGCGGTGCGGATTCTGCCCTATTTCGCGCAGGCCAAGTTACGTGCGGCGTCCGCGCTCCTACGGCTGGGGCGTCCGGCCGAGTCGGTCGCACCGGCGGAGGAGGCCACCCGGCTGCTGGTCGAACCGGCCGAGGCGTATTTCACCTTGGGCCAGGCCCAGGCCATGCTCGGCCGGCCGGCGGAAGCGGAGGCGAGTTACCGGTCGGCCGTGAAGTCCGATCCGGCACAGGCCGAGGCGCGGTTGAACCTCGGCATCATGCTGGCGCAGTCGGGGCAGTTGGCCGGGGCGCTGGAGCAATTGGGCGAGGCGGCGCGACTGCGACCGCAATTGCCGGAGGCGCACGCCAACCTCGGAATCGTGCTGGCGGAATCGTCGCGGTGGTCCGAGGCGGTGGCCAGTTATCAGCGCGCGCTCGAGCTGAGGCCGGATTATGCCGCGGCGCATTACAATCTGGGCAACACCCTGCTGCGGCTCGGCCGTGTGGAGGAGGCGCGGGGTCATTTCGCCGCGGCGGTGAAGGCCGCGCCGGACTTCGAGGCGGCGCGGGAGATGCTGGAGCGGCTGAGATGAAGGGCGGATCCCATCTTTCTCTTTCTCGTTGTAGCCGGGGTCAGCGATCCCGGCTTCAACCTAGCCCACTGACGAAAGAGAAAGATAAAGAGGAAAGAGAAAGAAAGGATTCTGGCGACTTTGATCACTAATAGCGGGGATCCTCCTTCGCCAAGGCTACGGAGGACACGTCGGAATGCCCGCCTCGCAATTAATACCCCCCTCGCTCCGCGAATCTGACCGTCCAATCGCATGGCACTCGTGGGGTCGGCGGCCCGGGTCCAAATTTGCGTATCCCCTTACTATGAAAGCACCCCTTGGCGTTGTGATGGCCGGCCTGTTGCTTTGGCTGCCGGTTGCGCTGGCGATCGAGCGCTTGCCCGTGGAGGATTTTGCCCGGGAACCCGAAACCACCGGTGCACGGCTGGCTCCCGATGGACAGCACTACGCGTTCCTGCGCGACGACCGGGGCAAGACGAAGCTCCATGTGGCCGACGTCGCCAACAAGGGCATCATCCGCCTGCAGCTGGACACGGCGCAGCTAATGGAAAATGCGCCGAAGGAAGTCGCCGCCTTCGAGTGGGTGAATGCCGAAAGGCTGCTGGTCACGACGACCGTCTGGGACGGGTTCTACGGGGTGATGGCGACGAACCGCGACGGTGGGCGCACGGTCCCGATCAGCGGCTACGAGGATGAGAAGGTCAACCTGCAGGCCGGCCGCCTGTTCGCCCGCGAGGTCATTTACAAATTCCACGATGAGGCGGGTAATATCCTCATGCTGGACCGGCATGAGGGCGGGGCGGGGAGCCGGCTCCGGCCGGATGTCCTGAAGATGAACACGAGTAGCGGCCTGCCGCTGACCGTCGTGAAGAATCCCGGCGAGGTGGCCTACTGGGGCGTGGATGGCAAGGGCGTGGCGCGCTTCGGCATTCTCAGTCACGGGGACCTGTCGGGTGCAATCTACCGGGCCGACGAAAAGGCGGAGTGGAAAACCATCCTGCCGCTGCAGAACCGCCAGGGCCACATGCGGGTGGTCGGCTTCGACGCCGCGCAGGGCCGCATCCTCGTGGCCCGGCTCAATCCGGAGAAGCGCTGGGCCATCTATCCCCTCGATCCCAACACGGGCGCAATCGGCGAGACCCTGCTGTCGGATCCGGAATACGACATCGTGCCCGATCGCGGCATCGCGGGTGCGGCCGGGATCCAGCTGGCGGGCACTTTTTTCTCCAAGCGCAAGCAGGCCCTGGCCGGCGTCCGGCATTACACCGAGTCCATGCGCGTGAAGTGGTTCGACCCGGAATACGCCGCGCTGCAGAAGGCGGTGGACCGGGCGCTTCCGGACACCTCCAACCTGCTGGTGGACGAGTCGCTCGACGGCCAGCGGCTGCTCTGGTTCGGGTATTCCGACCGGAATCCCGGGGCCTACTACCTTTTCGACCGGGAAAAGCGCAGCTTCCGGCCACTGGCCGCGCGCATGAGCTGGATCAAACCGGAGCAGATGGCGCCGATGCTGGCGGTCAAATACCAGGCGCGGGACGGCCTGACCGTGCACGGCTACCTGACCGTGCCGGTGGGATACGAGCCAAAGGGCCTGCCCCTCGTGGTGATGCCGCATGGCGGACCGTGGGCGCGCGACGTGTGGGGCTTCAGTCCGCTGGTGCAGTTGCTCGCCAACCGGGGCTATGCCGTTTTGCAGATGAACTACCGCGGCTCCACCGGTTACGGCGAAGAACTTTTCCGGAGTGCCAAGCGCCAGATCGGCGGGCAAATCCAGGACGACATCGAGGACGGCACCCGCTGGGCGATCGCGGCCGGAGTGGCGGATCCCAAGCGCATCGCCATTCTCGGCGGCAGCTACGGCGGCTACTCGGCGCTTTTTGCCCTCGGGAAGAATCCCGGACTGTACCGTTGCGGGGTGTCCTTTGCCGGCGTGACCGACTGGCTGGCGATCTATGACGACAACAATGTCGCCACGTACAAGGAGGCCAGGCGGCACTGGATCGAGCAGATCGGCGACCCCAGCCAGGAAAAGGACCGGCTGCGGGCGATCTCGCCGGTGAATTTCGCGGACCAGATCACCGATCCCGTGCTGATCATCCAGGGCAAGCAGGACAAGCGCGTGCCGCCCGACCAGGCCAAGCGCATGATCGCCGCGTTGGAAAAAGCCGGGCGCAAACCGGAGACCCTGCTGATCGCGGGCGTGGCGCACAATTTCGGCACCGAGCCCAAGCGGCGCGAGATCTTCACCGCGATGGTGGATTTCCTGGAGCGGCATCTCGGCCCGGGCGTGCCGTAGCGAAATTGTGCAAGGCGGCCGCCCGGTCGCCGTCCTGTATTCTCGTAGCTACGAGCGAGAGCGAGTGGATGGCTGGGGGCGCGACCGCCCTCGGTCGCAATGTACACAAACGGCAAGCGACTGCCGCATTCAGCGGCTTCGGGCGAAACAGCGCGCATGAGCATCACCAGTATTCGATGCATTGCGACCGAGGACGGTCGCGCTCCCACCTCCCACCTCCCACCTCCCGGCGCGCAGGGCTTGCATGCACGGCGGCGGCCCGCATGCTGGAAATCGCCCCCAAATCGTGAAGCAAGCCCTCTGCATCCTCGGTCTTGGCCTCTGTGCCGTCATGCCCTCCGGCGCGGCCTTATTCGCCGCCGAAGGGGAGATCTCAGCCGCCGAATTGCGCGCGCTGATGGACCAGAACCGCCGGCTGCAGGAGCAGGTGCAGTCGCAGCAGCAGCAGATCGACGAACTGCGCGGACGGCTGAACGAACTGGCCGGCACCGGGACACGGCAGGCCCGGGAACTGGACGAACTCCGCGACCGCGTGGCGGAGACGGCGGCCGGGCCGGTCGCACGCAGCAGCGGAGGCGACCGGGACCGTGGGCTCCGCCTGAGCGGGGAGGCGGGGCTGGCTTATTTTAACGGCGGGCCGCAAAGCGCCTGGCCCAACCGGGAGTTTCGCGCGGACGACGTGAAGGTCTACCTCGAGGCCCCGATCTGGAAGGACACCTATCTGTTCGCCGAGCTGGATCTGGTGACACGCGAGGTCAACGACGAGTTCTTCCACATGGGCGAAGTGTACGTGGATTTTGAAAATCTCTCGGGCCGGCTTGGCGGACCCGACCGGCTGCTGAACCTGCGGGTGGGACGCGTGGACATCCCGTTTGGCGAGGAATATCTCTTCCGCGGAGTGCTGGACAATCCGCTCATCACCCACTCGGTGGCCGACATCTGGGGCGTGGACGAGGGCGTGGAACTTTATGGCACGGCGGGGCGCCTCAGCTATGTTTTCGCGGTGCAGAACGGCGGGCACAAGACCCTGCGTGATTTTAATCGCGAGAAGGCGTACACGCTGCGGGTCGGGGCGGACCCCGCGGGCTGGCTCCATGCCAGCGCAAGCGCGATGCGCACGGGCAACCTCACGATCGCGGGGGATTTCCTTTCCGAGGTGTGGATCGGCGGCGGTTTCTTCCGCTCGATCGGCCCGGCGGCCACCACGAAGTGTTTCGAAGCCACCCTTTATCAGGCCGATGTCCGGGCGCACTGGGAAGGCGGCCATCTGGCCGCGGCCGTGGGTCAAGCGGAGTATGACGACGACGACACCGCGGCGGACAACCAGCGGAAGCTGAAGCATTTTTACGTCGAGGCGGCCCAGCAGATCGCCGGCGGACTGTACGCGGCGGCGCGCTACAGCGAACTCAGTGTCGCGAAGGGGTACCTGCTGCAGGGTCTGGGCAACGGCGGGACCTTTTTCTACAACGGCCTGCCGCTGACCGAGAACCTCAAGCGCCTGAGCCTGGGCGTGGGCTACCGGTTCGGCGACCCGCTGCTGCTCAAGGTGGAGTTCGCGCAGGAGGACGGCCGCATGATGAACGGTCAGGCCCGCGACAAGGAGGATCTCTTTGCCACCGAGATCGTCGTGAAGTTCTGATCCCCCTATGCCGCATTCCCTGAAAAACCGACTGGCCTGGCTTTGCGCCGCGCTGTGCCTCGCCGGTCCGGTGACCGCCGGAACCATCACCGGCACCGTCTCGGCCCGTGGCGCACCCGAGGCCTCAGGCGGTGGCGGCGGCGACAAGTACGCCAGCCGCCGCTACAAATTCGTCGAGCGCGTGGACTACGCGAAACTGTCGGACTTCGTCGTGTATATTGACGAGGTTCCGGCGACTCCACCGCCTCCGGGCAAGGCTTCGGTGGTCCAGAAGGATGCCGCCTTCGAACCCCGGGTGCTGCCCATCTCGGTCGGCTCCATCGTGCTGTGGCCCAATGAGGACGACATCTACCACAACGTCTTTTCGATGTCCGAGCCCAGGGAGTTCAACCTCGGGCTCTACAGCGCCAAGGAATCCCCTCCCGCCATCACCTTCGACAAAACCGGTCGGGTGGACGTGTTCTGCTCCATCCACACCAAGATGCATTGCATCGTCCTCGTGCTGCCGAACCCGTGGTTCGCGCTCAGCGATGCGCGCGGGCGTTTTGTGATCCGCGACGTGCCGGCCGGCACCTACAAGCTGCGGGCCTGGCACGAGCGGCTGCCCAGCGCGACGAAGGAAATCACCGTGCCGGCGGAGGGCGAGGTCAGCGTGGACTTCGTGCTCGGCCTCGAGGCGTTGCCCAAGCCCTGACCATGGCGGCAGCGAATAAAAAATTCCGGCTGAGCCTGCAGGCCAAGGTGCTGGTCGCCGTACTCGGCTTTCTCGTGCTCCTGCCCGTGCTGACGCTCTGGATCGTCAACGACCACATGGAGCGCCAGATGGAGGACGAGGCGCGGCAGACCCTCACCACCGCCGAGGCGGTGTTCCTCAAGTCGCTCGACAACCGCTCGCGCAACATCCTCGAGCGCTATCGCAGCGTGGTGGAGGAGGCGCGGTTCAAGGTGACGGCGGAGTTGGGCGACCGGCGCACGATCGACGGCCTGCTGCTCAGCGTCCTGGAGGATTCGCCCGAGGACCATGCGGCCCTGCTTTATTTCAACGACCATGAGGAGTACGTCACCGGCCGCCGGCGTTCCTCGGCCACCGACCTGGAAAAGCTGGCCAGGGAAACCGCCGGACTCAGGCAGAAGGCCCTCACCGGCGAGGCCGTGTCCGGCGTGGTGGGTTACGATGGCCGGGTTTACAGCGTCGTCGCCGTCCCGGTGACCGCCCCGAACCGCGGTCCGCTGGTCGGCGCACTGACGGTGGCGATCGTTCTGGGCGAACCGGCCGTGCAGGAGCTCAAGCTGCCCCGCACCGAAATCCTGCTGGTGGCGGACAACGCCGTGGTGGTGTCCACCGTGCCGGCGGGGGCCCTGCCGCAGACACTGCTGGAGGAGGTGGCGCCGGCCGGCCGGACCGCGGACGCCCGTCGGGCCGTGGTGGCCAACGAGCATTTCATGGCCCGTTCCGGCGACCTCGGCACCGTGGGACCGGCACAGCCGGGCATCCGCTACGTCATGCTGTCCTCGTATGAGGCGCGCCTGCAGGCGCTGGTGCTGACGCGCCGCACCGTCATGGGGCTCAGCATCGCAGGCATTCTCGTGAGCGGCATCGTGGTTTCCTGGTTCGTGCGCCGCGTCACGCATCCGCTCCGCGACCTGGCGGAAACGGCCGAGGCGGTCGGCCGCGGCGATTTCTCCCGGCGCATCGAGCGATTCTCCGACGACGAGTGCGGCGACCTGGCGCAGAGCTTCAACCGCATGACGGAAAACCTGCAAACCTCGCGGGCCGAGCTGGAGAAAACCGTCACCACCCTGAAGGGCACGCAGGCGCAGCTCGTGCAGAGCGAAAAACTTTCCGCGGTCGGCCAGTTCGTGGCCGGCGTGGCGCACGAGCTGAACAACCCACTGACCGCCGTCATCGGGTTTGCCGATCTCCTCACGCAGGTGTCCACCGACGAAAAGGCGCGGCCCCACCTCGAGCTCATCGCCAAGAGCGCGCACCGCTGCCACAAGATCGTCCAGAGCCTGCTCAGTTTCGCCCGGCAGCACGCCCCCGAACGCAAGATCGTGAAGCTCAACTCCGTGATCGAGGAGGTGCTGGAGATCATGGCCTACGACCTCCGCACCAGCAACATCAAGGTCGTAACGCAGTTCGCGGCCAAGCTGCCCGTCATCATGGCGGATTCGCACCAGTTGCAGCAGGTCTTCGTGAACATCCTCAGCAACGCGCGCCAGGCGCTGCAGCCGTACCGCCATGACGGCGAGATCGTGGTCCGCACCCTCGCGACGGCGGACATGGTGCAGGTGGAATTCACCGACAACGGTCCCGGCATCGCCCCGAACCACCTGCCGCGCATCTTCGATCCGTTCTTCACCACCAAGCCCGTGGGCAAGGGCACGGGGCTCGGCCTCAGCCTGTCCTACGGCATCATCCAGGAGCACGGCGGCAGGATCACGGCCCGGAGCGAGGTCGGCCGCGGCACCACCTTCGCCATCGAGCTGCCGATCGCGAACGACAAGCAGTCGATGCGCCCCGCCAGTGCGCCGCCCTTCACGCAGGCGCCCCGGGCCTCGGGGACCGGGCGTTCCGTGCTCGTCGTGGACGACGAGGAGTGGATTCGCGAACTCACCCGCGCGCTGCTCGAGCAGGACGGCTACACCGTGGCCGCCGTGGCCAGCGGGGAGGCGGCGATTGACGTGCTGCGCCGCTGCGCTTTCGACGTGATTGTGACCGATTGGAAGATGCCGGGCATGAACGGTCTTCAGCTCTACGAGCACCTGGCCACGACGGATCCGGTCACCGCGAAGCGCGTGCTCTTCATGAGCGGCGATGTCATCAACGATGCGTTCACCGACTTCCTCCGCCGCCATGGCCGCACCTGCCTGCCGAAGCCCTTCGCAATCGACGAATTCCGCTCGGCCGTGGCGGGCGTGCTAAAGACGTAGGGCAGGTCTCTGACCTGCCTTCGGACGCTTAATCCGCACACAGGCATTAAATGAGCAGGTCGGACCTGTCCTCCATAGGCTCGGCGAAGGAGGAGACCTGCCCTACTTCCAATCCTCCACTCGCTCACGCACGTAGCTACGAGGGTGAGCGAGTGGGGTTTGGAACCCCCAGGGAGCGCGGGCGGCCCGCCCGCAATCGGTGAACGAAGCGGACGAGCCGTCCGCGCTCCCAGGGCGCACCGTCTTGCCTTCTTGTAGCTACGAGCGTGAACGAGTGAAGGATTGGCGCGCCTAATCCCTAGCTCCGCGTTCTCCGCGCCTCCGCGAGAACCTTCATCGCGGCCAGTCGGGTTGGTCCTTGAAGGGGCGGCCGGGCATGCCGCGGGTGAGGTCGGCGATGAGAGGACGCTGCTGCAGGAGGAGGGCGTGACGGTCGAGTTCCTTCGCGGTGATCTTGCCGGCGGGGAAGTAGCGCAGGATGAAAGTGTGCTCGCCCTGATCCTGCCACGCGTAGTGTTCGAGCTTCTCCGGCAGGACCTTCGGGTCGTGGTGGGCGAAGGGGCAGGAGCGCAGCAGCGTGAGGTGCACTCCGGCTTGAGTGCCGCTGATGGCGAAGACCTCGGGCGCGACCAGGCCGGCGCGGAGGTGATCACCGAGCAGGAGCAGGGAACGGTCGCGCAAGGGCAGTTCACGGCCGTCGCTGGCGCGGACCAGTCCGCCGCCGGAGATGCCGTCCTCGCGACTGCCGATGGCGGCGCCGGGGGCCCAGGATAGCCGGAGCAATTTGTGGTGCTCGTGCCAGTTCACCCGGAGGCGGAGTTCGAAAAATTCCTGACCCGCGTACCGGCGCCAGTCGGCGCAGATACGGCTTTCGCCGATGCGACCGTCGATGCGCCAGGTGTGGCGCAGGGGACCGGCCTCGACCTGGACGGGCGTGGTCCAATGGGCGCGATCGAGCTGCGGTCCGGCAAAGCGGTCGAGGTTGTGCGACCAGGTGTCGGACTTCTCCTCGATCAGGCGGAGCTCCGGCAGCGGACAGGCGGGGCCGGCGGCGGGTTGGAGGGCGCCGGAGCCGTCGGGATTGAGCGCGAGGGTGAAGGCCGGATCAGTCCCCTTGACCGCGGCCGGCTTGCCGGTGGGGTTGCGGGCGATGCGCAGGGTGCGGAACGCGCCCGGCTCGATGGAGAGCGGGAAGAGCAGGCGCATGGTGTCGGGCATGAGCGTCTCGGGCTCGATCACCTGGTGAGGGACCAGGCGGTTGCGCTCGTCGAGCAGGCACCAGTCCGGCTGCCAGTGGGTCCATTCGAGCCACGGTTCGTGCTCGAGGAAGTCGCTGAATTTCTCCGCCGTGTAGTTGGCCAGCACCATGCGCTGCCGTTCATCGGGAGGCAGGGCGTGGGCCTGCCGGCGGAAGGTTTCGCTCAGCAGGGCTTCGGCCGTGGCCTTGACTCCGGCGAGCTGGTCATCGGCGGCCCGCGCCGCGCTCGGCGTGCAACTGCCGCCGAGCGTGTCGTGGAAGGAATTGAAGCAGAGCAGGCGCCAGGCCTCGTCCATGACCGGCGCGGCGGCCTTGCGCTCGCGGCGCGGGGCGGTGGCGAGGGCCTGGCGGGCTTGCGCGAGCAGGTTCTCGGCGCGGCGCACGCCGAGTTTCACGGGCCGGTGATTGGTGTAGCAGCCGATGGCGTGCATCTGGAGTTCGCCGGTGACGACCGGCAGGTGCGACAACTCCGGGGTCAGCGCCTTGAAGAAGCGTTCCGGCGAGGAAAATTCGAGTCGCGCGTCCGGGATGGCGTCCCGGTGGTCGCGCACCCATTGGATGATCTGCTCGTTGGGCCCGCCGCCATGGTCGCCGACGCCCATGAAGCACATCGTGTGGGTGACCCCGTGCGGCAAACCTTCAAGGGCACCCTCAACGTGAGCCAGGGTGGGCTGCTGGATGGTGCAATAGCCGTGGGCGATGCGGAAGGTGTTGATCATGCTGCCACCCGGCCGGCCGCGCCAGCGGAAGACGCGGGCGGGCAGGACTGTTTCGTGCGCCATGGGGCGCATGAAGACGTAGCTGTGCTGGCCGTTCGCGGCCATGAGATCGGGCAGGGCGGCGCTGTGGCCGAAGGAATCGACGTTGTAGCCGATGCGCGGGAAGAAGAGCAGGTGCTTCTGGAACCACTCGCGCCCGAGGTTGATCTGCTGGTTCAGTCCTTCCGCGCCCGGCAGATTGCAGTCCGGCTGGATCCACCAGCCGCCCACGACCGACCAGCGGCCCGCGTGGATGTGCTTGACGATGCGCTTGAAGAGCGCGGGGTCGTGCCGGCGCACCTGTTCGTAGACCCAGGCCTCGCCGCGCGTGAAGATGATGTCGCGGTGACGGTCGAGCGTGTTGCACATGGTGTAACACGTGTTGAGGCATTCATCGACCCCGGCGGTCCAGGGCCAGAGCCAGACCGGATCGAGATGGGCGTTCAGGACGATATGGACGGTGCGCATGGGGGAATGGGGACGACGCAGAATTGGGTAACCACTAATAGACACGAATAAACACTATTCCGGTGGTGGGAGCGCGGAAACCGCGAAGGGCGCGCAGGAACGCGAAGCTCGATCTCAATCCTCTTAACAGGAGTAAGCAGAGAGAACAGAGAGTCTGATTCCTAACCTCCGTTCCCTCTGTGGCCTCCTGTTAAGTGGATCGATCTTCGCGTTCCTTCGCGGTTCCCAACGGATCGAAACTCTCACCCCTGCACTGTGTTCGCGATGCCGCGGTTGATGCGGTGGTTCCAGCCGCGGAGGGCCAGGCGGGAATTGGGATGGGCGTTGCCGTCCTCGATCTCGTCGTCGCCGGCGTGCATCTGCACGAGGACGGTTTTGCGCAGGCGGCGGGAGCGGTTGTGCTTCGAGCCGTGGAGGGTGAAATAATGGAAGAAAAGCACGTCACCGGGCTCGGCCTCGAGGGCCACGGCGCCCTCGAGCGGATACTGGTCGAGCAGGGCGCAGGGTTCCTGGCCGCCGGTGTGCGCGGCGCGGCCGAGCTTGTGGGAGCCGGGATAGACGCGCAGGCAGCCCATTTCGTCGGTGGCGGGCGAGACGTGGATGATGCCGGCCATCATCGTGTCCTTCACGGACGGGAAATAGGACCAGTCCTGGTGCATCGTGAAGGGCATGCCGTTCTCGGTGGGTTTTTGGAACAGCTTCGTGTGATGGAGAATGATGTCGGGCCCGAGGATGGCCTCGGCGAGGTCGAGGAAGCGCTTGGACTGGATGGCCTGCAGCCAGGCGGCCGAGTAACACTGCACATTGTGGGTGTGCGTGATCATGCTCGTTTCACCGCCGATCTTCTTCTGGCGTTCGCCACCCCACTGGGCGGTGTTGAGGTCGCCGCTGCGGGTGAGCTGGCGGACGATGCGGTCGAATTCGCGCTCGAGGAGCTTGATCTCGGCGGGCTTGAAGACGCCGCGGGCGAAGTAATAGCCGTCGCGTTCGAAGGCGGCCTTGATGGCTTTTGGGGTGGGCATGGGGGTAGGAATTAAGCGCAAAGACGCAAAGCTGCTAAGGTCGGAGCGAAGCAATTATTTTTGGATCGAACCTTGGCGTCTTCGCGTCTTTGCGCTTCAACGCCAGCCGGATCGCCGGACTACATCCCGCGGGACTGGAAGGCGCGGCTGAGTTCCTGCATGAAGCTCTGGGCGTCGGCGGCGGAAGGACGGTAGCCGGCCTGGCTGATCTTGGTGAATCCGGGACGTCCCTGGTTATCGACGATCCAATTGCCGGTGACGCCGTCGCTGAAGGTCACGCTGCCGCTGGCGAGGGCGCCGGGGATGAGGGTGACCTTGTCGATCTCGACGGTGACGCCGCCAGCCGCGGGGGGAAAGTCTTCGGCGGCTTCATCGGCAAACTCTTCCTCGGCGGGCAGGGCTTCGTCCTCGTCGGCCTTGCCGAGTCCGAGCTTTTCCTTGGCCTTGTCGAGGAAGCCCTTTTTTTCGGCGCCAGCGGCGGGTTTGGCCGGCGGGGGTGCGCCCTTGCTGACGTCGGAGGCGTCAACCTTGGGGGCGGGGTCCTTGAGGGCGAGGTTCAGATCATCCACGAGGAAGCGGACGTCGCGGTAGGTCATCGAGATCTGGAACTGCTCGGTGAGCTTCTTCTGGACGGCGGAAAGATTGTCGCCGGCGGCGACCCAACTGGCGACGGCTTGTTTCTGCTCGGGCGTGAGGGACATGGTGAAAGGCGAATTACGATTTACGAAGGAGGAATTATGATGAGCAAGCGCGGGCGCAAGGCAAGGAACGGCCGATGGTTGGCTGCAGTTGGGTAGGGTCCGGCCTCCGGACGGACCGAATGCGTGGCGCCTGCCAAACGCCCGTCCGGAGGCCGGGCGCTACCCATTATCCCGTTAACCCGGCTCAGCGCGAAAGCTGGGCCTTGAGGAAATCCACGCTGCTGCGGGTGGTGGCGTCCTGGTCCATCATGTTGTCCACGGCCTTGCAGGCGTGGATGACGGTGCCGTGGTCGCGGCCGCCGAAGGCGTCGCCGATTTCCTGCAGGGAGTGCTTGGTGAGGGTGCGGGCCAGGTACATCGCGATCTGGCGCGGGATGGCGATGTTGTTGGGCCGGCGCTTGCTCGTCATGTCGCTGTGCCGGATCTGGTAGTGATCGGCCACGCGCTTCTGGATCGTCTCCATGGTGAGGACGTTCTGCGCCTGCTCCATGAGCACGTCCTGCAGCAGCATCTCGGTGGTGGCGAGGTCGAGGGTCTTGCCGGTGAGGGCGGAGTAGCTGGCGACCTTGATCAGCGCGCCCTCGAGGCGGCGGATGTTCTTGGAGATGTTCTGGGCGATGAAGTTGACCACCGCCTCGGGCAGGTCGGCCTTCAGGGTGGCGGCCTTGGTGCGCAGGATGGCGACGCGGGTCTCGAAATCCGGCGCCTGGATGTCGGCGGGGAGGCCCCACTCAAAGCGGGAGACCAGGCGGGCCTCGAGTTTCTGGATCTCGCTGGCGCGGCGATCGCTGGAAAGGACGATCTGCTTCCCCGACTCGAAGAGGTCGTTGAAGGTGTGGAAGAACTCCTCCTGGATGCGTTCCTTGCCGGCGAGGAACTGGACGTCGTCGATCAGGAGGACGTCCACGTGCCGGTAACGCTGCCGGAAGCGGGTGAGGCTGTTTTCCTGGAGGGCCTGGATGAACTCGTTGGTGAACTTCTCGGTCGAGAGGTAGGCGACGCGCGCGTCGGGATTGGCGCGGAGGACGGCATGCCCGATGGCGTGCATCAGGTGGGTCTTGCCGAGGACGGTGTCGCCGTAGAGGAAAAGCGGGTTGTAAGCCTGGGCGGGGGCCTGGGCGACGGCGAGAGCGGCGGCGTGCGCCATCTGGTTGTTTGCACCCACGACGAAGGTCTCGAACGTGTTGCGGGCGTTGAGCGAGCCGGCCACGGCGCCGCGGTCGTCGTAGCGCGGACCGCGCTTGGCGGCGGCGCGGCCCTTGGCGGGGGCGGCGGGTTCGGCGCTGCGGTGGTTGCCGGCGGGCTGGGCGGGACGGCCGGCGGCCTGATCGGTCTTCCGGAGCGTGACGTTCACCATGCGACCGGCATTCAGCCGCAGGCGCTGGGTGATGAGGTCCAGGTAGTTGTCGTGGATCCAGATGGCGGCAAAATCATTGGGCACGCCCAGGGTCATGCTGTCTTCCGCGGCCTCGAGGCACACCAAGGGTTCGAACCACATCTGGAAGACGTCCTCGGGGAAGAGTTCCTTGAAGTCACATTTGACGGTTTCCCAAAGACTGGGGGACAGAGACGAAGAGGGCATGGGCTGGCAGAAAGTCGTTTTTATTCACATTGGCCCCCGGCAGGGCGGACGACACGTCGTTGAGGGGCCATTTCCACGCTCACTGGCAGCAAAAATTTTCTGTCCGGCCATCGGAATTGGGATGCGATAATGGTATCGTATGTAAGATGTTGATGGCCAGTGGCTACGTATAGGAGTTGCCGCGGGTGGGGAAAGGGCGTCGCAAGTGACGTGTGAAAGAACTGCCGTGAACCTTTGTGAGACTGGCGAAGAGGGCAGTAACTGTGAACCTAAAAAGCATTTCAAGGCGAACTTTCTGACAAGTTGTTCACATCGGACCTGAGCATAACTTTTCCATTTTTTTGTTTGCGTCCAGGGGCCCGATTTAGGCGCGGAAATCGGACGCGGTGTAGTTTGCTGAAAAATACACGTGTGACATCCGTGTTACAGAGGTGACGGGCGGGTGACGGACCGGTGACGGCGTGACAGCGTGGATACAGGTCGGACCGACCGCGGCCGCGGCCGGCGGCGGCATTCAGACGGGATCGGCCCACTTGCCGTGCGCCTTGATGAGCGCAATCAGGCGCGCGTCGGCCTCGGCCTGCGGGATGTTGTACTGCACGCAGGTCTTGCCGACGTAGAGGTTGATCTTGCCGGGGGCGCCGCCGACGTAGCCGAAGTCGGCGTCGGCCATTTCGCCGGGTCCGTTGACGATGCAGCCCATGATGGCGAGCTTGACGCCCTTCAGGTGGCCCGTCTGGGCGCGGATGCGCTGGGTGGTGCTCTGGAGATCGAAGAGGGTGCGGCCGCAGGAGGGGCAGGCGACGAATTCCGTCTTGGAGATGCGCGCGCCGGCACCCTGCAGAACGTTGTAGGCAAGCTTGGTGGCGCGGACCGGATCCGTCTCGGTCTCGATGCTGACGAGATCGCCCAGGCCGTCGCAGAGCAGGCCGCCGGTGAGGAAGGAGGATTCCAGCAGCTTGGAGAGGAAGCTCGGATCGCTTCGAACCGTTGTGGCCGGGGTGTTGCGAATCCAGATCGGCGCGGCCGAGCCGAGGGCGCGCAGGGTTTCGGCGAGGAGGCGGTAGGCGCCGAGGGCGTGGGCAATACCGGATTGGGGAAACCGGATACCGGAAAGGGTGAAGAGCAGGCGGTCGTCGCCGAGTTGGCGAAGGGTGGGTGACAGCGGGGCGAGGGCGTCGGGGGAAAGCGCGGCGGCTAAGACGAGGGCATGCGCCCGGGCAAAGTTGGCGAAGGCGGTGAGCGCTTTGGCATCGGCGGGGCCGAATTCGCGGACGAGGATCGTGCCGGCGGGGAGATGGGCGGCGTGGGACTGGAGGTCGGCGAGAGGGAGCGAGGCCGGCAGTTCGAGCGCCAAGGTGATGGACCGGGCCTGCGGCAACCTGGCCAGTTCGGCCGCCGTGTTAACCGGAATGAGCAGCACCTCGGGCGGCGTGTCCTGCAACCGGGCGTTTTCCAATTGGGTCAGCGTGACCGCTGCATCAGGGCCTGACCGCACCACCACGCGCGGCGGCTGCTCGGGACCGATCATCGCACCTGAGGACAGCTGCACTTTGGCCGTGGTCCGCCGCGCAAAATGGTAGGGATCGATGCCATCGGCCGGCCTATCCGGTTTCCGGTCTCCGCTATCCGGTTTCCAGAGTGACATGGCCTTGTCGGCGATGGCTTTGGCCACGGGGATTTCGTACACTGAATCCTCGGTGAGGGAGACGCGGATGGTGTCGCCGAGGCCGTCGAGCAGGAGGGAGCCGATGCCGATGGCGC
>CAZFHG010000070.1:0-16334 GCA_964518665.1 uncultured Opitutaceae bacterium
GCTCCAAACGCCGGTGCCCCAAGCCCAGCGCGGGCTAAAGCACCGCGCTACGATTGCAGGCTGGTTTGGCGTTCGCTTGCATACGGAGCGTGAGCAAGCTCACCGCCTACCGTTTCAACATCCCAAGTCTGCGATTGGCAGACCCTTAAAAGCGTCGCGCAGGCGATCAGCCGGAGCTTCACTCTGATAATTTCGCCCATTGCGAAATTCCATTAGCGTTTTCCTCTCCCTCTCCATCTCCACCCCACCTCCTCCGGCAACAAATGCGCAGCGTTTGCCAAGATGCGCTGTGGCGTCCGGGCCGGCCTGGGCTATCTTCGGCGCAGTCAGAGCCATCCTCCCACGCAGTTAACCCCCGCTTTCTGATGAGCGCCAATCCCTCGTCTGCCTTCGATGCCAGACATGCGTGGACTACTTTGTCGCGGAAAGACCCCGGGAAACGTTCCGCCACGGACCGCATTGCCGACTTTCTGGAGATCTACGGTTTCTACGATGAGGTGGCCGCCCGCGAACAGGCCAGCCGCTGCGTGCAATGCCCGGAGCCGACGTGTGTGGCCGGCTGCCCGCTCGGCACCAACATTCCCGAATGGCTGGCGCTGACCGCCGAGGAGCAGTTCGCCGAGGCCGCCGCCGCCCTGCACTCCGGCAGCAACCTGCCGGAAATCTGTGCACGCGTCTGCCCGGCGGATCATCTCTGTGAGGCCCAGTGCATCATCAGCGGCCAGGCGCAGCCCGTCTCCATCTGGGCGGTGGAACAGTTCCTGAACGAATACGCCTTCGCGCACGGCATCGTGAAACCGAATGTCGCCCCGCCCAACGGCCGGCGCGTCGCCATCGCGGGAGCCGGACCGGGCGGTCTCGCCTGCGCCGACGGGCTCATCCGCCGCGGATATGCGGTCACGATCTTCGATCGGCGCCAGTTGCCGGGCGGGTTACTGGTCTATGGCACGCCGGAATTTCATCTTGAACGCTCGATCGTGCAGCGCCGGGTTGATCTCCTGCGGCAGCAGGGCGTGGTGTTCGAACTCGGCAGCCCCTACGCCGAGGAAACCTCCCTCCCGGAACTGCTGCAGCGCTTCGACGCGGTCTATCTTGCGTTCGGGGCCAAGGTGCCGCGATCGCTGCCCCTGCCCGGTTCCGACCTCGACGGCATTCAACAAGCCGTGCCGTTCCTGCTCCAGGCGGGCATTGATCACCCCGGAAGCAAATGGCTCGTGAACGGCCGTCGTGTCGTCGTGATCGGCGGCGGCGACACGGCCATCGACTGCGCCCGTACGGCGATCCGGCGCGGTGCCGCCGAGACCACCGTCGTTTACCGCCGCGATGAGGGCAGCCTGCCATGCATGCGCCGCGACTACGAAGCCGCGGTCGAGGAGGGCGTCCGATTCATCTTCCAAGCCACCCCGGTGGAATTTCTCCCTCAGCCCGCCGGCGGCGTTGCCGGCCTGAAGCTCGCCCGCACGGCGGTGGGGGCGCCCGATGCCGAAGGCCGCCGGACGTTTGAGGTCCAGACGCGGGACACTTACATCCTCTCCGCCGATGTGGTGTTTCTGGCCCTCGGCTTCGATCCCGCCCCTCCGCCCCTCACGAGCCCGTTCCGCCAGCTCGCCTTCGGGGAAAATGGCGAAATCACAGTCAATGCCCGGCAGATGACCAGTTTGCCCGGGGTCTTTGCCGGCGGCGATCTCGTGCGCGGACCGTGCACCGCCCTGGCCGCCGTGCGTGACGCCCGCCTGGCCGTTGAAGGCATTGAAGCCTACGTTGGAACGCGCCAGCCGGTGGGTTAGGCTCCATCGCGCGGCAGTCTGACGGTTGTGCCGTACAGTTGCCCACAGATCGGGAGGCCGGAGCCTGCTTGCAGGCGATGACTTGATGTAGGGGCGCGCCTTGTATGCGCCCAATCACGCGGCCAACGCCAATCAATCGGGCGCAGTCAAGCTGCGCCCCTACACGATACGCCCCCCCGCCCCACCAGTTTTCCTAACACCCCGCGAAGATAATGGCTGCTAATGCGCCTGGCGGTTTCCGGGGGTGTTTTGGCCCTGTTTTTCACTCGGTAAATGGGCGTATCCGACCCTAGCGCAATAAATGCGTATTGAACGGCAAGGCGTGCGATGCCGAACCACGCATTCCCTGTCATCATGGGCTTCCACCCACACCACCCACCCGATGCGCTCCGCCGTTTGCACACATGAATGACGTTTCTTCAGGCGATCTGATCTACATTATCGCGTTCTGCGCCGGCGGGTTAGCCTTTGCGCTCGGGCCGTTCGTCATCGTCTACTTCCTGGCCCCCCGCTGGACCCGCAACACCCTCGACAAGACCGGCCAGGCCATCGAGTGCGGCATGGAACCGATCGGCGACGCATGGATCCGCTACAGCGCCGTCTACTACCTCTACGCCCTGGTCTTCGTCGCCTTTGCCGTCGACGTCCTGTTCCTCTTCCCCGTAGCCCTCGTCTATGGCCGCCTGTTCGTCATCCGTGACTTCGTCGAACTGGTCATCTTCGTCGGCATCCTGTCCCTCGTCATCGTCTACGCTTGGAAAAAAGGAGTCTTCGAATGGAAACGCCACTAACCCCCTCCACCACACCCTCGGAGATTCCGGTCGAGTGCTCGCAAATCGTCCGGTTCGCCAAACTTGACGACCTGCTCGCCCTCGGTCGCGCCAACTCCCTCTGGCCCCTCACTTTCGGCCTCGCCTGCTGCGCCATCGAGATGATGGCCGCCGGCATGGCCCGATTTGACCTCTCCCGCTTCGGCGCCGAGGTCTTCCGCCCGTCCCCGCGCCAGGCCGACGTCATGATCGTCGCCGGCACCGTGAACAAGAAAATGGCTCCGGCCGTGAAGCTGCTTTACGACCAGATGCTGGAGCCCAAGTGGGTCATCGCGATGGGCAACTGCGCGCTCTCCGGCGGCCCTTTCAAGTTCGAGGGCCAGTACGCCGTGGTCGAGGGCGTCGACAAGCTCTTCCCCGTCGACGTCTACGTGCCCGGCTGCCCGCCGCGGCCGGAAGCCCTGATCGAGGGCATCCTGCAACTTGAGGAGAAAATCACCGGCAAGCGCCGCTTCCCGGTCGCCAAACTGAAGGAATGAAAACCTCCGTTGAACGTCTCACCGGGCTCTTCGTCGAGCTCATCGGGCCGGAGGCCATGAAGCCGAAACCGGCCGCTCCCGCACCTGCAGTGGCTGCCGCCCCGGTCCCGGCTCCCGCCGCCGCCGGCGCCACTCCTGCCCCGGCCGCCAAACCCGCCGCCCCCGCCGCTCCGGTCGTGCCGCCCCCGCCAGTGCAGGCCGTGTCCCATGCCTTGAAGGGTTTTGATTTCGATGCCGCCGTCGCTCCATCGCAAGTCGTGGCCGCGGCGCAGATCATGGACCGCGAGGGTTTCGCCCTCGATGCCGTCACGGGCGTCGACTGGATCGCCCAGAACGAGATGGAAATCGTCTACGACTATTTCCACCCGACCGAGCCAGTGCGCGCAGTGGTCCGCACGCGGGTGCCCCGCGCCGAGCCCGAGTTGCCCACGATCTCCCCGGTCTTCCCCGGCGCCAACTGGCACGAGCGCGAGACGCATGACTTCTTCGGCATCCGGTTCGCCGGCCACCCCAACATGAAGCCGTTCCTCCTCCCCGAGGACGCCGAGTTCCATCCGCTGCGAAAGGATTATCAGCCGTGATCACCTCCAAGGAATCCCTGGCCGCCGGCTCTCCGGATCATGCGCCGCATGAGACCTTCGTGCTCAACCTCGGTCCGCAGCACCCGGCCGCCCATGGCGTGCTCCGCGTGCTGATGACGATGGACGGCGAATGGATCCAGCGTGCCGAGCCCATCATCGGCTACATCCACCGGATGCACGAGAAGATGGGCGAGAACCGCACGTACGCCAAGTTCCTGCCCAACACCAGCCGCATCGATTACCTCTCGGCCATGCACTACACCCACGCCTTCGTGGGTGCCGTCGAACGCGCCGCCAAGATCGAGGTGCCCCTCCGCGCCGAGTACATCCGCGTCATCACCTCCGAGCTTAATCGCATCTCCAGCCACATGGTCTGGTGGGGCGCCCTCCTGCTCGACCTGGGCGGATTCACGCCGATCCTCTACGCCTTTGACGACCGCGAGAAGATCCTCGACCTGCTCGAGGGCCTCTGCGGTGCCCGGCTGACCTACTGCTATTACCGCTTCGGCGGGCTCTGCAACGATGCCGACGACGCCTTTCTCAAGGGCACGCGCGACTTCGTGAAGCACATGCAGCCGCGGCTGAAGATGTACCGGGACCTCGTCACCGATAACATCATCCTCCGCAAGCGCCTCACCGACATTGGCGAGATCAGCGCCGAGCTCTGCCGCAAGTACGGTGCCACCGGCCCGGTCATTCGCGGTACCGGCGTCGCCTACGACGTCCGTCGTGCCGAACCCTACTCGATCTACCCGCAGTTCGACTTCAAGATTCCGACCTACCCCGAGTGCGACTCCATGGCCCGATACCTCGTGCGCATGGACGAGATGGAGCAGAGCCTCCGCATCATCGAGCAGGCCCTCGACGGCATCACCGCCGGTCCGTTCATCGCCGCCAAGGTCCCGCGCGTGCTCAAGCTTCCTGCCGGCGACACCTGTTACGCCGTCGAGGCCGCCCGCGGCCGCTTCATGGTCCGCATCGTCAGCGACGGCAAGGATACGCCCTACCGCGTCAAGCTGCGCGCACCGTCGTTCTCCAACCTCAGTCTCTACGAGGAAGCCAGCAAAGGCATGATCCTCCCCGACGCGCTCGCCATGATGGGCAGCCTGGACCTCGTCATACCCGATATCGATCGATGAAACGCCCCATCCGCATTTCAGGTCCATCCGTAGCTACGAGCGTGAGCGAGTGGATGCCGAGGTCGCAGATCGCAGATCGGAGTTCGCAGTTCGAACTGCCCCCAATCACCCGCGCCTTCGATCTTCGATCTCCGATCTCCGATCTTCGATTTGCGCGTCACGCCCTGTCATGAATTTCCTCGAACTAGAACCGGTCCGCATCCTGGTGTACCTCGTCGGCATCTGCGCCTTCGTCGGGGGCAATGCCGCCTACCTCGTGCTCGCCGAGCGCAAGGGCGCCGGCCGCATCCAGCGCCGGCCCGGTCCCAACGAGGCCGGCTGGGGTGGCTGGATGCAGCCCTTCGCCGACGGCATCAAGCTGCTCGCCAAACAGGTGATGGTCCCGCCGGGCACCGACTCGCTGCTCTTCCGCGCCGCGCCGCTGATGGTCATGGCCCCGCCGCTCATGTGCCTGGCGACGATCCCGTTCTCCGACTCGCTCGTCGCGCGCAACCTCAACATAGGCCTGCTCTTCGTCTTCTCCTTCGGCTCGATCAACGTCATGGCCCTCATGCTCGGTGGCTGGGCCTCGCGCAACAAGTACTCGATCATCTCCGCCGCCCGCGTTGTCTCCCAAAGCGTCGCCTACGAGATTCCCATGCTGCTCGTCGTCATCACCATGCTGATGGTCTCGGGCACGATGAACCTGCAGGAAATCATCGTCCAGCAGGGCGGCGGCTTCTGGCACTGGAACCTCTTCAAGGTCTGGGTGAACCCGCTGATGCCGGTCACGTTCGTGATCTTCTTCACCTGCATGCTTGCCGAGACCAACCGGGCACCCTTCGACATGGCCGAGGCCGAGAGCGAGCTGGTCGCCGGCGCCTTCACCGAATACGGCGGCATGGGCTTCGGCGTCTTCTTCATGGCCGAGTACGCCAACATCGTTGTCGGCTGCTGTCTCGCCACCGTGCTTTTCCTCGGCGGCTGGCAGAGCCCGATCGGCTTCCTCTCCGGCGGCGTCTGGGGCCTCGGCTGGTTCCTCCTCAAGGTCTACGCCCTCATCTCCACGGTCATCTGGATCCGGTGGACCTTCCCCCGCACGCAATTCTACAGCCTGCTCAACCTCTCCTGGAAAATCCTCATTCCCGTCTCGCTGGTCACGCTCCTGCTGACCGGCGCGATGATGAAGATACCCCTGTTCTTCCGGTAAACGACCCACACACACCATGAGCCTGTTCTCCGCCATCCGCGACGTCGCCAACGGCTTCAAAAGCCTCCTCATTGGCATGCGCATCACCGCGCGCGAAGCCGCCCAGCCCAATATCACGGTCCAATACCCGCACGACACGCTCCCGATGCCCTCGCGCTTCCGCGGCCACATCAAGCTCGTGCTGGATCCGGCCACCGGCAAGCCGCTCTGCACCGCGTGCACGATCTGCGAACGCGCCTGCCCCAGCGGTTGCATCGACCTCGACGGCCTCAAGCGCGAGGGCGACAAGCGCAAGTCCGTCTCGAAATACATGCTCGATTTCACGACCTGCAGCCTCTGCGGCTCCTGTGTCGAGGCCTGCCCCAGCGGCGCCATCGAGTTCTCCAAGGACTACAACGTGGTCAGCCGCAACCGCGACGACTTTTCCAAGATGGACCTTTTCCAGAAGGTCGAATCCGAGGCCGCGCAATGGTCCCGCACGCATCCCGCCCCGCCGGCCGCTTCTACTCCCGCCGTCATTCCTGCGCCCACACCCGAGACTCCCGCCCCGCTGCCGCAGCGTAGCGCCGGCCTTCAGCCGGCGCTCACCACGCCAAATCCGCTGACCGACGCCGCCAAACCAGTGCCGGCTGAAGCACGGCCCTACGACTCCGCCGCTCCCAAGCAGCCATGACCACCTCCCTCCCTTTCACCGACTGGCTCGTCCTGGCGATCTTCGCTATGGCCGTGGGGCTCACCCTCGCCGGGGCCCTGATTGCCGTCCTCACCACGCGCATCATCCGCGGCGTCGCCGGCCTCATGATCTGCTGCATCGGTCTCGCCGGACTCTACTACTTTCTGAACAGCCCCTTCCTCGCCCTGATGGAGATCCTCATCTACGTCGGCGCCGTCTGCGTCACCATCGTCTTCGCCGTCATGATGGCCGAACCCGATGAGTTGCCCTCGAGTCAACCGGTGCGGTCCGGTCACTGGTGGGGTGCCGTCGCCATATTGATCGCCCTGCTCATCGGCGGCGGTCTGGCCCGGCTGGCCCTCGCCGGCCCCTGGCCGGATGCGCCCATCGAGCACGTCAATAACGGCTCCGTCGCCGCCCTCGGCGCCTCCCTCCTGACGACCTACAGCCTCGCCTTCGAGGCCATCTCCCTCGTGCTGCTGGTCGCCATCCTCGGCGCCCTGGTCATCGCCCGCGGCGGCCGCACCGCCCCCGGCCTGAACACGCCGACCCCGCCGTCAACGCCCGCCACCCGCTGACCGCCATGAAACTGCTCCAACTCCACCAGCAGCCCGCGATCTACCTCGTGCTGGCCGCCCTGCTCCTTGCCATCGGCATCTACGGCCTGCTCCGGCGCCGGACACTGATTGGCATGCTGATCTCCGGTGAAATCATTTTCGCCGCCGCTTCACTGAATCTCATGGCGGCGAACCGGTTCTTCGCCCCCGATCCCGCGGCCGGCCAGATCTTCGTCCTCTTCATCATGGGCATCGCCGCCGCCGAGGTGGCCGTAGCCCTCAGCATCATCATCGCGGTTTACCGCAACTACCGCTCCATCACCCCCGAGGAGCTCAACGAGCTCAAAGGCTGACGCCATGGAACGGATTTCACATCGCCCTCTGGCGCACTCAAGGGTCGTAGTGCCGCGCTTCAGCCGGCACTGGATCGGAAGCGCCCCACTGCCGATGCCACCTTCCCAGCGCGGGCTGAAGCCCCGCGCTACGTCTCAGCCTAATCGCACCTAGTTTCCCGTGGACGCCACCAACGACATTCGTCTCCTCCTCGCCCTGCTTGCGCCGCTCGTCGGCGCCGGCCTCGTCATGGCGACCGGGAAGAAGCCCAACCTCCGCGAAACCGTCTCCCTCGTCGCCGCGGTGACCCTCTTCAGCCTCGTCGCCTCGCTCGTGCCGGCGGTGCGCGGCGGCACCACGCTGCACTTCACCCTGTTCGAACTGTTCCCGGCCGACCAGGCGCAGAACTTCACCTTCGCCGCCAAGGCCACCGGCCTCTCCATCGCACTCCGCGCCGATGCGCTGTCGATGATCTTCGCCGTCATCGCCTCGCTCCTGTGGGTGCTGACCGTCTTTTACTCCGCCGGCTATATGCGCAGCCTGCACGAACATGCGCAGACCCGGTTCAGCGCCTGCTTCGCCCTCGCGCTCTTCGGCGCCATCGGCTGCGCCTTTGCCGACAACCTGCTCACCCTGTACCTGTTCTACGAGATCGTCAGCGTCTCGACCTACCCGCTCGTCGCCCACCATCAGGATGAGGAAGGCTACGAGGGTGGCCGCAAGTACCTGACCTACCTCACGACCACCGCCAAGGCGCTCATCCTCCCGGCGATGGTGCTCATCTTCGTCCTCTCGGGCACGCTCGACTTTGCCAACAACGCCAGCACCGGCATCATCCCTGCCGCCGTGCACAACGGCGTCGTCACCATCCTCTACATCTGCTGCCTGATCGGTTTCGCGAAGAACGGCATCATGCCCTTCCACCACTGGCTGCCCGGCGCCATGGTCGCCCCCACGCCCGTCAGCGCCCTGCTCCATGCCGTCGCGGTCGTGAAGGTCGGCGTGTTCTCCACCGTGCGCGTGATGCTCTACATCTTCGGCGTGGACTGCATGCACGACCTCAATCTTGGTCTCCCCACGGCCTACTTTGTCTCCATCACGATCCTCGTCGCGTCGATCATCGCTCTGAGCAAGGACAACCTGAAGCTGCGGCTCGCTTACTCTACAGTCAGCCAGCTCTCGTACATCATCCTTGGCGTCGCCCTGCTCACGCCCACCGCCGTTTCGGGCGGTCTCGTCCACATCGCCAATCACGCCTTCGCCAAGATCACCCTCTTCTTCTGTGCCGGCGCGATCTACGTCGCGTCACACAAGAAGAACATCTCGGAGATGAGCGGACTCGGCCGCGCGATGCCGTGGACCTTCGGTGCCTTCGCCCTTGCCGCCCTAGGCATGATCGGCGCCCCGCCGGTCGGCGGGTTTATCACCAAGCTCTATCTCCTCGTCGGTGCCCTCGACGCAGGTTCGATCGGCATCCTCATCGTCCTGATCGCCAGCACGCTGCTGAACACCGCCTACTTCGCCCCCGTCGTGTACCAGGCCTTCTTTGGCCAGGCCCCGGCCGGCGGCCATCACCAGGGCGAGGCCCCGCTGGCGATGCTCATTCCCCTCTGCATCACCGCCGTCCTCTCCGTCCTCGTCGGCATCTTCCCCGATTTTTTCATGCACTTCGCCAGTGCGGTACTGCCATGAAACTTACCAGTAGCGAGTATCGGGTAGCGAGTAGCGGGCATGCCGCTGTCGCGGATGCCTCCCACCTCTTTGTCGTTCGGCTGCGCAACAGAAGCCGGAACCCTGTAGGGGCGCACCTCGTGTGCGCCCTTGGGCCCCATTCGCGGATGATGCCGCAAGGCGCAGTCAAGCTGCGCCCCTACAAAGCCAGCGCTTCGCGCCCGACTCCTACTCGCTACCCGCTACTCACTACCCGCTACTAATTTCCCATGCTCCTCCGCCTCATCGAATTTCTCCGCCGCCACCTCAGGAAGGTGGTTTACGCCTCCTGCGGTGTGCTGGCGCTGGTGGCGTTGATCGACGTGTTCGTCGACAAGCATCACGCCCATACCAAGGCTGAGCATCTGCCCGCCTTCTGGTCGGTCTACGGTTTTCTCGCCTGCGTTCTGATTGTGCTCCTGTCCAAGGCGTTCGGCAAAGCCGGCATCATGACCCGCGAGGACTACTACGATGAGTGACCTCTGGCTCCATCCTTCGCTGATCCTCCTCGTCGGCGCCCTGCTGGTGCCGCTGGTACCTGCGCGCCTGAAGCAAGTCTGGCTGATCCTCGTGCCGCTGCTGACCTTCGCGCGGATCGTCACCCTCACCTCTGGCACGCACGGCGCGGTCCACTTCCTCCAGTTCACGCTGATCTTCGGGCGTGTCGACGCCCTCAGCAACGTCTTCGCCTACATCATGGGCCTGATGGCCATCATCGGCTCGCTTTACGGTTTGCACGTGAAGCGCAACGCCGAGCACATGGCCGCCTGGACCTACGTCGCCGGCTCAATCGGTGCGATCTACGCGGGCGACCTGCTCACGCTCTTCCTCTTCTGGGAGATTATGGCGTTCTCGTCCGTGTTCCTGATCTGGTTTCGCGGCCGCGAGGAATCCCTCGGCGCCGGTTTCCGCTACCTGATGGTTCACGTCGCCGGCGGTGTGTCCCTGCTCGCCGGCATCATTCTGCACTATCACGCCACCGGCAGCCTCGTCTTCGGCCTGTTCAACGTCGATCACCCGGGCCTGGCCGGCTGGCTCATCGCCATCGGCTTCGTCCTCAACGCCGCCGTCCCGCCGCTCCACGCCTGGCTCCCCGATGCCTATGGTGAGGCCACCTTCAACGGCTCCGTCTTCCTCTGCGCCTTCACGACCAAGACCGCCGTCTACGCCCTCATCCGCGGGTTCGCCGGCCTCGATGTCCTCGTGGTCCTTGGCGTGATCATGGCCCTGTACGGTGTCGTCTACGCCGTGCTGGAAAACGACAGCCGCCGCCTGCTCGCCTACCACATCATCAGCCAGGTCGGCTACATGGTGGCCGGCGTCGGCCTCGGCACCGCCCTCGCCATCAACGGCGCCTGCGCCCACGCCTTTGCCCACATCCTCTACAAGGGCCTGCTCTTCATGGGTTGCGGCTCGGTCCTCCACATGACGGGCAAGAGCAAGTTCACCGACCTCGGCGGACTCTACCAGAAGATGCCGTGGACCTTTGTCTTCACCCTTATCGGCGGCCTCTCCATCTCGGCCTTTCCCCTCTTCAGCGGCTTCGTCTCGAAGTCCATGATCGTCCAGGCCGGCTTCGAGGACCCCAAGCTCTGGGTCGGCTTCCTCCTGCTCCTCGCCTCCGCCGGTACCTTCCTGCACACCGGCCTGAAGGTCCCCTACTTCATCTGGTTCGGGAAGAACAACTGCTCCAAGGAAACCTGGACGCGCGCCGCCGAGCCGCCGTGGAACATGATGACCGCCATGGCCGTCACTTCCATCCTCTGCATCTTCATCGGCTGCTACACACCCTACCTCTACCGGATGCTGCCTTACCCGGTGGACTTCGAGCCCTACACCGCCTACCACGTCTCTGAGACACTGCAGATCCTCCTCTTCACCGGCCTCGGTTTCTTCCTGCTCATCAAGAAGCTCGAACCCGAGGCGAAGATCAGCCTCGACCTCGACTGGCCCTACCGCATGGGCGGCCGCGCCTTCCTCTGGCTCGCCCGCAAGCCCGTGCAGGCCGTCGACAACGTCGTGGGCGAAATCTACCGCGCCGGCGGCATCGTCCCGCTCATGCGCTCCGCCAGCCTGGTCAACCTCTTCGACAACCGCGTCATTGACGGCGTCGTCGACGGTTTCGCCGGTGCGATCCGCGGACTCGGCGGCCGTATCCGCGGCGCCCAGCGCGGCGCACTCCAGGAAAACCTCACCCTCGCCTTCGCCGTGGCCGCCCTCGTCGTCCTCGCCTTCGTTTTTCTGCACTGACTCCCGCCATGACCATTCCAGGCTCCAACGCCGGCTTCCCCTTCCTCAGCGTGCTGATCTTCAGCCCGCTGGCGGCTGTCGCCGTCCTCATGCTGCTGCGGGATGAGCGGCTGGTCCGCTGGTGGACGCTCCTCTTCTCGTCCGCCGCCGCGCTGTTCTCCCTCCTGCTCCTGCCGCGCTTCGACACCTCCACCGCCGCCTTCCAGTTCATGGAGCACACGCCGTGGATCGCCCGCTACCAGATCAACTACACCCTCGGCGTCGACGGCATCAGCATCCTCCTGGTGTGGCTGACCACCCTGATCACCCCGCTCTGCGTGCTGGCCTCGTGGTCGTACATCAAGACCCGCGTGAAGGAGTTCATGATCGCGCTGCTCCTCATGGAAACGACCATGATCGGCGTCTTCTGCGCCCTCGACACGATCCTCTTCTTTACCTTCTGGGAATCGATGCTCATCCCGATGGCGCTCATGATCGGCGTGTGGGGAGGTCCCCGCCGCGTCTATGCCTCGCTCAAGTTCTTCATCTACACGATGGCGGCGTCCGTCTTCCTCCTCGTCGCCTTGATCGCACTCCGGCTCAACACCGGCTCGTTCAGCCTCGTTGACACGATGGGCGCGCCGCTCGCCCCGGGCTTCCAGGCGTGGATCTTCGGCGCCTTCTTCATCTCCTTTGCCGTCAAGGTGCCGATGCTCCCGTTCCACACGTGGCTGCCCGCCGCCCACGTCGAGGCGCCCACCGCCGGCAGCGTGCTCCTGGCCAGCGTGCTCCTCAAGATGGGCACCTACGGTTTCCTGCGCTTCGCCCTCCCGATCACGCCGCACGCCGTGCACACCTTCGCCCCGTATGTGATGTGGCTCTCCGTCGCCGCCATCATCTACGGTGGTTTCGCCGCCCTTGCGCAAACCGACCTCAAGAAGCTCGTGGCCTATTCCAGCGTGAGCCACATGGGCTTCGCCACCCTGGGCATCTTCGCCCTCAATCCCGCCGGTCTCGAGGGCGCGACCCTCGTGATGATCAACCACGGCATCACCACGGGCGGCTTGTTCATGGTCGTCGGCCTCATTTACGAACGGCTCCATACCCGCGACCTCGCCGCCGCCGCCGGCATCGGCAAGTTCATGCCGGTCTTCTCGTTCATGTTCGGCCTGTTCTGCCTCTCCTCGCTCGCCTTCCCCGGCACCAACAGCTTCATCGGTGAATTCCTCGTGATCGCCGGCGGCTTCAAGGTGTCGAAACTCATGATCGCCGTCACGATCCCCGGCATCGTCGCCGCCGCGGCCTACAACCTCCGCATGGTGCAGAAGCTCGCCTGGGGCGGCACCAAGAACCCGGATCACAGCGGACTCAAGGATCTCAATTTCCGCGAATTTGTGATGTTCGCCCCGCTCGTGGTCTTCGTCTTCTGGATCGGACTCCAGCCCCAGCCGTTCATCCGCATCATGCACGCCAGCGTAATGCACCTCGTCCAACAGGCCAACCCGGCCCTCCTGCCCTAAATTCTTTTTTAAGCGCAAAGACGCAAAGGCGACAAGACAGCGCAAAGATCAGATACCTAAACCCTAACACTTAAGACCTGATACTCCGATTGCATCCCTTCGCGCCTTCGCGTCTTTGCGCTTAATCTCTTTCCGTGAGCACTCTCCTTTCCTTCCTCCCCGAACTGGTGATCCTCGCCGGCGCGCTCGGCCTGTTCGTGCTGTCGCTGGGCGCCGCCCTGGAACGGCACGCCCGCACCCTGAGCATTGTCACCGCCATTGGCGTGCTGATTGCCGCGCTGTTCACCTTCAACTGCGACGCCTTGCTTTTCGACGGCGCCTACCGCGTCGACCACTTCTCCCAGCTGCTCAAGGTGATCGTCGCCTTCGGCTACCTCTGCATCGCCCTGCTCAGCGGCGGACTCCGCGACATCCGCACCGAGGCCCGGTCGGAGTATTACCTGTTCCTTTCCCTGAGCATCACGGGCCTCGTCCTCCTCGTCAGCAGCGTCGATGTAATCACTCTCTTCGTCGCCCTGGAGTTGTCCTCCTTCCCGCTCTACCTGCTCGTGCCCATGCGCCGCGAACGGGGCGGCCAGCGCAGCCAGATGGAATCGGCGGTGAAGTACATCATGTTCGGCGTCGCCGCCAACGGCATCATGCTCTTCGGCCTCGGCTACATCTATGGGCTCACCGGCTCGACCTCCCTTCCGGTCATCATGGAGAAGCTGCCTCCCCTCCTCGGGTCCCCGCTGGCGCTTACCGGTCTCGCCCTGACCTTTGCCGGACTGCTCTACAAGCTCGCGATCTTTCCCTTCCACTTCTGGACCCCGGACGTCTACCAAGGCGCCTCCAACGAAACCACCAGTCTGATCGCCTCGCTGCCGAAAGTCGCCGCAGTCGCCGTGCTCGTACGCTTCGTCTCCCTCGCGTCGCCCGAGTCGCCGACCATCGCGATGCTGCTCACCTGCCTCGCCGTCGCCTCCATGGTCTATGGCAACATGATCGCCCTGGTGCAGACCGACCTGAAGCGCCTGCTCGGCTTCTCCGGCATCGCCCATGCCGGCTACGCCCTCGTCGGCTTCGTCGCCCTCGACGGCGCCGGTTTCACCGCCGCGCTCTACTACATCACCGGTTACATGCTCATGGTCCTGGCCTGCTTCGTCGTCATCTGCCAGGTCTCCCGCGACGGCACCAATGTCGCCATCACCGAGCTCGCCGGCCTCCACCGCCGCGCCCCGCTGCTCGCGCTCACCCTGCTCATCGGCATCTTTGCCCTCGCCGGCATCCCACCCTTCGTGGGCTTCATGGGTAAATTGAGCCTGCTCACCGCCGCCTTTGCCCGCGGTCACACCGCGCTCGTGGTGATCACCGTGCTCAACACCGCCATCGCGATCTATTACTACCTCCGCATTGTCCGCGAAACCTTCTTCGGCGAGACCACCGGTGAACCGGAGCCCATCAAGCTGTCTCCGACCATTGCCGGACTCTGCATCGTGCTCGTCATCCTCATCACCGCCCTGGGCGTAATGCCCGGTACGATGGTGGATGCGATCGGAAGCTCGCTGCCGACCGCGATTGGCCTTCCGGGTTAAAAGCCGGACTCACGCGGAGGCGCGGAGGACGCGGAGATTTTAACCACGGACGGCACGGATCTCACGGATGCCTGAATGGCCTGGATTCTTCTTTGGTAAAAGTTAGCCCTAGGCAGGAGCCTACTTGCAGGCGATGGCTTGGTGTAGGGGCGTAGCTTGACTGCGCCCTCGGGCATCGCCGAGCAACGCCTTATAATATCACCCTCTGCTCACTCTGCTCCCTCCTGTGAAATGAATTGTTCTTGGATGACTTCTGAGCCTCCTGAGGCCATCCCCTGAATTAATCCGTGCCATCCGTGTGATCCGTGGTTAGGCCTTGGAGCCAATTCCATTTCATGAAGCCCCAGCCCAAAAAGCCCACGCTTGCGATTAACGGCGGCCCCAAGGCCCTCACCAAGGATGCGGGAGACATTTTCAAATGGCCGATCGTGACCAAATCGGACGAAAACGCGGTGCTGGACGTGCTCCGGCGCGGTGCGATGAGCGGCACGGATATCACGAAGCACTTCGAAAAGGAGTTTGCCGATTGGATGGGCATGAAGTTCGCCCTCGGCTACTGCAACGGCACCGAGAGCCTGCGTGCCGCGATGTGGGCCTGCGGCCTGGGCGCGGGCGACGAGATGATCTGCCCGAGCGTCACCTACTGGGCAAGTTGCACGGCCGCCCTGACCATGGGCGCGGCGGTCAACTTCGCCGAGATCGATCGCGACACCCTGTGCATTGACCCGAAGGACATCGAGCACCGCATCGGACCGCGGACCAAGATCATCATGGTGGTCCATTACTGCGGTTACCCGTGCGACATGGACCCGATCATGAAGATCGCGCGCAAGCATAAGCTGAAAGTCATCGAAGACGTGTCCCACGCCCACGGCGGCCGTTATAAGGGCAAAATGCTCGGGACCATCGGCGACATCGGCGCGATGAGCATGATGGCCGGCAAGAGCTTTGCCATCGGCGAGGCCGGCATGATGGTCACGAACAACCGGGACCTCTACGAGCGGTGCGTGGCCTACGGACATTACGAGCGGACCGGCCTGCCGAGCAATTTCAACGCGGTTGACCGCAGCATCTTCAATCCCGCGCTCAACAAATTCGCCGGCCTGCCCCTCGGTGGCTACAAGCATCGCATGAACCAGACCTGCTCCGCCATGGGTCGCGAGCAGTTGAAGCACTACGACCGGCGGATGGCGGAGATCCAGGCCGCGATGAATCGTTTCTGGGACCTGCTCGACGGCGTGCCCGGCCTCAAGGCGCACCGCCCGCCAGCGAACAGCAAATCCACCATGGGCGGTTGGTACGCCGCCCGGGGCCTTTACCGCGCCGAAGAACTCGGCGGCCTCTCCAGCGAGAAATTCTGCGAAGCCGTGCGGGCGGAAGGTTTCAGCGGGTGCAATCCGGGGGCGAACATGCCGCTGCACCTGCACGCCGTCTATCATGAGGCCGACCTGTTCAACATGGGCAAGCCGACCATGATCTCCTTTGGACAACGCGATGTCCGCCAGGGCCCCGGCACCCTCCCCGTCGCGGAAAGCATCCGCGAGATCGCCTACTCCATCCCCTGGTTCAAGCACGACCGCCCCGCGATCATCAAGGCCCACGCCCAAGCGTACCGCAAGGTGGCCGAGCACGCGGACGAGGTTGGGTAGGTGTTTGTAGTTAGGTGTTAGGATTTAGGTGACGGCTGCTTGGCTTAGGCCCGGACAGGACGTAAATCATAAAACCTAACACCT
>CAZFHG010000071.1:0-2301 GCA_964518665.1 uncultured Opitutaceae bacterium
GGCCGCCAGCTTGCTGGCGCTCTCAGAGCGGGAGCAAGCTCCCTGCCTACTCGCCAACCGCAACGTTCCGGTTAAGAGAACGAGAAAGAATGGATTCCAGAGTGGCGCAGGAGGCAGGCGGGGATCGGAATTCCCGCCCTACAATTACCGCCGTACCCGCCGCCCTCAGTACTCCGGCGCTTCCTCGGTCTTCGCAGCCGCACTCGTCGCAAACAGCCGTTCGAAGCCGTCATAGCTGCGCAGCTCCAGCAACTTGAAATCGCTGAAGCCATGGCGCACCCTCGGCAAGGCCTCCAGGATCTTGCGCGCCGCCGCCTCATCCGCGCACTCCAGCATCATGACCGCGCGCCGCCCCGCCACGGTGAACCAGATGTCGCGGATCACATCATCCTGCCGCAGTTTCCAGACCGCGCGGGCTTCCTCGCGGTTGATCTCCTTGAGGTTGGCGTAAGCGGGGACGTTCAAATCGTGTTCGATGGCCAGTATGCGCATGGATAAAACTCCTTCCCGCCTGGGTATCCCATCACCGGCCCGGTGACAATCCCGCGTTGGCTCCGCGTCGCACGGAGACATTGAAGCGGCGGCGGAATCGCGTTATGAAATTGACCGGCAAATCCTGCGCCATGAGCACCCTGCACGACAGAGCGTCGAAACTTACGCTGGCCGGCACGATCGACCAGGTGGCTGATGCCAGTTTCTTTCGCCGGAAAATCCCCGCCGTCCAACGCCGGACCGCCGCCCGCCTGATCGCCGGACGCCTCGGCCTGCCCGGTGGCTACGCCGGCGCCTTCGCCGAAATCGGAGTAGAGCGCTCCCGGACAGCCCGCGTTTTCACGGGCGAGAATCTCGGATGCAACGCCCGCCGCCGACACGTCCTGGCCGAGGAAGCCTGCCGCACCCTGCGCCTGCTCGGCCGGACCACTGCCACAGCCCGCGTCGCGCTGCAGACGGCCGACGACCGACTGCTGGCACAGATCGCCCAGGTCCGCGAACGGCACCCGGACACTCCGCGCGGCACCTTCTGCTGTCCATTTTGCACCGTGAGCGTCTGGCGCCACGCGACCGCTGGCGGCCTGCGCACCTTTGCCCCGGAATTGGCCGCAGGCCTGCGGCATCTGCGGTCCCGGCGCAATGCGACCGGCGGTTGGCTGACCTATCCGTTTTTCTACACCCTGAGTGCGCTCCTGGAAATCGATCTCCCCGCCGCCCGCGCGGAGTTGCGTCATGCCGCCCCGCGCTGTGTGCGGTTGCTGCGCAATCTACGGGCCGACCCGCCGTATGCGGAACGCCGTCGCGAACTGATGCGGCGCGTGCTGGCCGTAGCGTAGAATCATTCACTCGTCGTAGGGCGGGGATTCCAATCCCCGCCTGCGTCTATCGCTCGTGTAGGCAGCGAGCTTGCTCGCACTCGAAACGCGTGCGCAGGCCAAACGAGCGCCCGCAAGCGGGCTGCCCTACCGTTGCAGGCGGGGATCGGAATCCCCGCCCTACACTCAATCCTTAAGTCGTCACCTGTGTCCTGGCCACGGTGCCGCCGAAGAGCTCGCGCAGCAGACTCCACGCCTTGCGCAGTCCGGCCGGCTGCACGCCGCCCCAGCCGTAGGCCTTCACGAGTTCCTCCTCGTGGCCGCGATAACGCGGCGGCAGCAGGAAGTAGGTCTCATCCTTGCCGGTGATGACGGTGGAGAAGAACAGTCCTTTGCCCACGGAGAGGTTCTTTTCGGTGAGGGTCAAGACGCGCTCGGGCAGCACCAGCCACGGCCGGTAGGCGAAAACCACCGCGGAGTCAGTCTGCCGCAATTTGCCATAAGTGCGGGCTGGTACTCCGGGCAGATTACCGCCGGCAAACATCTTGTTCTCATCGGGCTGCACCTTGAAGCGCGCCCGGCGCAGGGTGAAGAAATCCCAGCAGAATATGCTGCCGTAGATCGTGAGCCGGAAAGCCCAGCCCGCCACGAAGTAGGCCACGATGATCAAAATGATCGAGAGCGCGGCGGCGACCCATGGGTTGAGGGTGGCCGTAAGGGTGAGCAGACCCAGCAGTGCGGTGCGCGCGCCCTTGAGCGTCGCATCGATCGCGCCCCACGGACTGAGGAGGATGAGGACGTTGATGGCGTGCGACGCCATCCAGACGATGGCGAATACGGCGATGCCGAACGGCACGGTCAGCACGTTAAGCAGCCAGGACAGGTCGATCGCCCCCACGTGAATCATCGCGAGCCCGCTCGACGTGAGGCCGGGGTCGGTTGCGACCGGGGCGCTGGCGACGAGCAGCTTGCTCAAGCCATTCATTGTAAAGGG
>CAZFHG010000071.1:2311-16302 GCA_964518665.1 uncultured Opitutaceae bacterium
CGATCGCACCGGCGGCGACAAGACCCGTGGCTTTGTTTTCAACCGTCTCCAGGACATCAAGTGGTTTCTTCCAACCCGGAGGCAAAACCGCACCCAGTGAATCCTTCGCTGCACACGCCCCGACGAGCGCCAGCGCCGGCACAAAGAACGTCCACTGCGCATACCACGGCAGTTGCTCGACCGGCGTGCCGTTCTTCTTCGCCACAGCATACTGATAGGCGCCATAGGCCCCCGTACCCAGCAGGGGCGAGATCGCCATGCCCGTGACCGCGGTCACCGTGGTGGCCAGGGCGACACCGGGCGACTTGTCCTTCGCCGGCGTCGCCGCCGGCGCATCCGCCGCCCAAAGCGGAGTGATCACGAGGCTGATAAGCAGGGCGATGAGTACGAGGGGAGCGAGTCGTTTCATGGGGGAAGAGGGATGACCGTGAAGTAAGCCCGACCTGCCTTTGTGACAACTGGAATTCCGGTGGAATGTAGTGCTGCGCTTCAGCCAGCACTGGATTGGATGAATAGAACCGCCGGCGCGGGCGGAGCAGCGCGGACTGAAGCTCCGCGCTACGTGGCCGAGCGTAGTGCTGGCTTCAGCCAGCACTGGTCTGCCATGGCGTCACCGCCATGCTTACACCCGCTCCCGCTCCAGATTCAGCCATGCGAGTTCACGCGAAGTCAGGGTGACCCCAAGGCACTCGAGCGAGCTCACGGTTTCGGCGATGAATCGCGGCCCGATCAGGGCAAAGGTCGGGAACGGTTGCTGCAGCACATAGGCGGCCGCGATGGCGATCGGCGAAACGCCCTTGCGCTTGGCGAGTTCGATGGCGCGCTCCCGCCGTGCGAAATTGTCGTCGCTGTACCAGCAGTGTGTCAGATGCCAGTCCCCCAGTTTGTCGCGCCCGGCCCGGTCCGTGAAGAACCCGCGCGCCTGGCTCGACCAGGCAAAGAGCGGTAGCTGCTGCCGTTTCAGCCAGCGCCGCGACTCGGCATCGGATGCGGCGACACATCCGGACCAGACCGGGTTCACCATGCGGGCGAGGCTGAAGTTGTTGCTCACCGCCCCGAAGCCCTGCAGGCCCTTGCGCTTGGCGTAGCGGTTGGCGGCAGCCACGCGTTCAAGTGACCAGTTGGAGCCGCCGAAGATGCGGATGCGCCCGGCTTTCACCTGCTCGTTCAGGGCGTCGACGAACTCACCCACGGGAATGTCGGGGTTGTCGCGATGGAGCAGGTAGATGTCGGCGTGGTCGGTTTGCAGGCGGCCGAGAGAGATTTCGAGTTCGCGCGCCATGTCCGCCGGATTGCAGAAAGGCGTGTGCGCGCCTTTGGCAATGATTGAGACTTCCTCCCGCAGTCCGCGGTGCTTCACCCATTGGCCTAGCAGTTTTTCCTGGAGGCCGCTGCCATAGACGTAGGCCGTGTCGAAAGTAAGACCGCCGCGCTCGTAATAGTCGTCCCACACTGCGGCCGCATGCGGCATGGTGGCCTGGTTGTCGCAGCCCATCACGAGTCGCGAAACGGGCTTGGCGAGTCCGGCAATCATCGCCGAGGGAATCACCGCATCCGAACGGCGACGCAGGGGCCGGCGCGCATGCGTATGGATGAAGTTTTCCGGTTTTTCCTGGTCGTAAACCAGGCCTACCGCCGTGCGCCATTGGTCGAGCGTGGCGAGATTGCCGAGCGTATCGGCCACGGTCATGGCCGGCACTTCCCGGCGTCCCTCCGCGAGGGCCGCCGCCACAGCGTCGGCTTCGAGGCCGTAGAGCGCCGCCGGGGTGACGACTGCGATCTCCTCCGTCTTGCCATTCACATTAAGGGTCAACTTGGCCTCGGCGCCGTCGCTCGGCGGAATCCAAGGCGAGGACACGTGCAGCATGCCGGCGGTGCCATAGATGCGGAGGGAATTGTCCTGGGTGACGCCGACGCTGGTCGAGACCTGCGCCACCAGGCCATTTGCAAACTTGAGGGTCGCCGCCGCCACGACATCCACGCCCGTCTCGGGGTGCAACTGACCCGCACCCGAAACTTCCACGGGATTCAGAAAGGGCGCACCGGCCGCCGCGCCCGCGATGAGCCGCGCCATCGAAACCGGGTAGCAGCCGACATCGAGGATGCCGCCGCCGCCGGCCGCGTTGGACCAGAGCCGGGAGGTCGGGTTGAAGCCGGCGTTGAAGCCAAAGGCGGCCTGGATGAGCTTGATTTCCCCCAGCACGCCGCTGCGCACGATCTCCACGATCTTCGCCGTCTGCGGGTGGCAGCGGTACATGAACGCCTCCATGAACAGGACGCCGTGCGCCCGCGCCGCCTCGGCCATCACCATGGCCTCGGCGTGGTTCAGCCCGGCGGGTTTTTCGCACAGGATGTGTTTGCCCGCCTCGGCCGCCCTCACCGCCCACTCGGTGTGCTGCGGATGGGGCGTGGCGATATAGACTGCCTGCACTTCGGGATCGGCCAGCAGCGCCTCATAGGAACCGTGCGCCCGGGGCACGACAAATTCCTTGGCGAAGCGTCCGGCGTTTTCCGCCGAGCGACTGCCAACGGCAACGAGCCGGCTGTGTTGCGACCGGGCCACGCCCTGCGCAAAGATTCCCGCGATCCGGCCCGTGGCCAGAATCCCCCAGCCCAGTTTGGTGCTCATGGATGTCCGGCGATACGTGGCGATTTTCCGCCCGGAAGCAACCCCGCCGAATCCGGCCCGCTCAACCCCGCCGACCGTCAATCCAACATGTCACGTATTACGTGACATGCAGGCCGGTTCAATTTCGTGTTTCCAAACCAAGGCCAGCAAATCCCGCGGCCAAAACAAGGATCTGCCAATGGATTCATTTACCCCTGCATAAAGCTGTATTGGTGCTTGGTCCCGGGTCGCATGGAAGTCCGGTCCGGGAATGTTTTTCCTTCCAACAACTTGTCACGTAATACGTGACAAGTTGCCAGGTGTGGGAACGGTCCTGCGGTCGGGTCCGGGTCATGCGGAGGGTTGCACCCGTCGTCGCGTTCCCAACACTGCGCTCATGCCGACCAAGGCCGACCTCCAGCGCCTGCGTTCCCTGCGTGACAAAAAGCACCGCGAAGCCCTCGGGCTTTTCGTGGTGGAAGGGGAAAAGGTCGTCGGCGAACTGCTCGCGGCGAAATACGTCTTCGAGGAAATCTACGCGACGCCGGACTGGCTCGCCGGCCGGGAGGGCGCCAAGCCTGCGCCGAGCATCCTCACACCAGCCGAGATGGCCAAGGCCAGCCACTACCCCACCCCCTCCAGCGTGCTCGCGGTCGGCAGAATCCGCCGCACCCCGCTCCCCGACCGCGGTGTGGCCCTTGGCCTCACACTCGCCCTCGACGGCGTGCAGGACCCGGGCAATGTCGGCACGCTCCTGCGCATCGCCGACTGGTACGCCCTCGACCGCGTCGTGCTCTCCCCCGATTGCGCCGACCTGTTTTCGCAGAAGGTCATCAACGCCAGCATGGGCTCCTTCGCGCGCGTCACCGTGCACAACGTCCCGCTGGCCCTCCTGCTCGCCGGCGTGCCAGCCGCCACGCCTGTACTCGGCTGCGATCTCATCGGCACCGATGTGCACACGCTCTCGCCACTCAAGAATGCCGTGATCGTCATCGGCAGCGAAGGCCGCGGGCTCTCGTCCGCCGTGAAGGCGTGCATCACACAGTTCGTGACCATCCCGCGCTACGGTGCTGCGGAATCACTCAACGCCGGCATCGCGGCCGCCATCGTGTGCGACAACCTGCGCCGCGCGACTCTGCGCTGAGACATGCATCCGCTCCTCGACCTGGCGGGCCTGACCCCGGAGGCGAAGGCCCGCCGCATCAGCGCCCATTACCCCGCCCTGCACGACCACCCGTCGGGCATTTTCTATTCCCTGCTCAAGATCGACGGCGACCGCATCCGTCCATTTGGTCCGGCGGATTTTACCGGCGTCGAGACTTTCTCCTTCAAGGGCTGGCGGTTTCCGCCGGAGGGCCCTTGGGAGTATCGCAACAACGAGAACTCAATTTTCACCTCGGGCCTGTGGCTGGTCGCCCAGGTGGAACGGTTCCTCGCCACCGGTGAAGCCGCGGCGCAGGCGGAGGCGGCGCGCGCCTATGCCTCCCTGGAGGCCATCTACCGGCTCGGCGAGGCCGACGGCAAACCCGGCTGGATGGGCAAACCCTACGGTTTCCGGCTTTCCGACCAGACCAGCGGCGACCAATACCTGGGCGCCATGTGGGGCCTCTGGTGTTACCTGCCCATTGCCTCGGCCGCCCATGCGGCCCGCGCCCGGGAGATGCTGGTGCAGTTTGCCAGGTACTGGCGCAGCGTGGACTACCAGATCTTCTACCTCGACCGCGTCTGGGATCAGCGCAAGGAGGTGCATTCCTACAACGCCATCTACACGGCGATGAACCTCATCGCCCATCACCTGTCCGGCGACGAGTCGTACCGCGCCGAGGCGCTGAAGCTGTTTGCCCGCGGCCGCTGGCTGACCGAGACGAAGCTCGACGCGTGGCGCCGCGAGCGCCGCGCCGGCGATGCCTCGGACTGGGAGCCGAACCGGCTCGCTGCCGGGGTGCTGCAGCCCGGCGAGTTCCTCTGTTGGGAAACCACCATCCATGCGGCCTTCACCGCCATTTCCGCCACCCTGGTGCATACCCTGGCCCCTGAACTGGTGGACCACGCCGCCCTCACCGGCTGCCTGCGCCGCTGGTGGGAAACCTGGCCGCTGGGCATCGGTGACGACCTGCTGCCGCATTACTTCTTCATCGTCAATCTGGAGACCGGCGCCTGGCGTCCGGCCCCGCGCACCCCGCGCCTGCCGCGCGACCAGTGGTTCCTGAGCCAGCCGCATCTCTCGCACATCAACCAGAAACGCTGGACCGAACCGCTCGCCCGCTTCCTCTTCGCCTCGGTCCTCGCGGCCGGGCACGACCCGGATCTCGCCCCCGCCGCCCGGGCGCTCGCGGAACGCATCTTCACCCGCATCGATGCCACGGCCATGTGCTGGCAGGTCGACCCGGACGGAAAGCAAATTGATCCCGACCTAAGCGACGTGCGCAATGTGCTCAGCAGCGAAATGCCCGCGACCTTTGTGGCCACCTTCTGGCGGGGACGCCGCCTGGGCTGGTGGTAACGCGCCCGCCAGCGCGGCGGCGGTTTACTCCTTGGACTTCTTCTTGCTGCCGCCGGTGTGCAACGCCATGCCGGCGAACACACCAATGGCAAAGACTCCGAAGTAGATCAGCGCAGCCGACGCATGGATCGGCGCCTTGGCCGTCGTACCCGCGATCGGGAAATGGAAATCAATCACGTGCGTGTTGTTCATGCCGGTGTAGAGCATGACGAAGAGCAGGGCGAGAAAGACGATCGTGCGCAGGATGGCTTTGAAATTCATGGCTTAAGGCGGATTGGGTTGGCGGGTGATATGAACCGGTCCAGGCGGGCCGGCAATGGGAATTCAGCCCGGCGAAATCCAATCTTTCTCTTTCGTCAGTGGGGATTGAGGTCCATCCCCCCCTTCGCACTCGTTCTCGTTCTCGTTCTCGTAATCGTTCTCGTTCTCGAATCGATGGACGCGAGAACGAGTACGATGAAAGGACTTTGATCGATCGTCCTGACGAAAGAGAAAGATAAAGAGGAAAGAGAAAGATGGAATCAGGCGGGGCCGGCTCGGCCCCAGGCCTGCGCGCGCAGGGCTCGCGGCGCGAGGCCGTGGAGTTCCTTGCACCACCGTGAGAAATGGAATGGCGTCTGGAAACCGCAGCGATGTGCCACCTCGCCCACCGTCAACCCGGTCTCGCGCAGCAACTGCATGCCGCGCCGCGTGCGGGTTTCCCAGACATAGCGGATCGGCGTGGTCCCGAGGTGCCGCTTGAAGAGCTTCACCAACTGCGCCGGCGAAACGCCTGCCGCCCGCGCGAGTGCCGGGAGGTCCACGGTCTCATGACCCTCCTCACCCAGCCAGGTCAGCGCCCGGCGCAGGGCATCGGGCTCGTCCGTGATGCGGCGTTCCTGCCGCGTGTCGGTGAACAGATACGCCTGCAACACGGCCAGTCCGAGCGCATCAATCAACCCGTGCGCCTGCGTCCCTGCCGTCAGCGGCAGCGACAAGCCCAGCTCGATCAATTGCTCGAAGCGCCGCGTCACCGGCAGCACCGATGCGGCCCGCTGACAGGCTTCGGCCACCTCGGCCGGCACCAGACTCGGATGAATCGCGCACCATGTGTGATGGCTCTTGCGGCCGGGCGCGAAGGTGAAGAGTTCGCGCTTGCCGGGCAGAAACAACCCCACCTGCCCCGCTCCGATCTCACGCCGCACTCCTTCCACCTCCACAGCCGCACTGCCCTCCACCAGCACCACCAATTGGAAATCCCTTTGCACGCGCGGCCCGCAGGTGCCGCCCGGGGCATAGACGACATCCCCGAACATCACACGAGCGGAATTGGCACCGCGTATTTTTATGGGTATGTTTTTAAGCCCCCTGTGGCTGGCCTTGGCCATGTTTGTATGTTAATGGATATATGTACCCATGAGTTCTGCAACCACCGATACCCCGCTCCGCAACCTTGTCGTCGAAACCGGCGGCTTCGCCGGCACCCGCCGCAGCCAGTTTCCCAAGCAGCGTCCGCCGGGCTATTTCTCCCCCGACGCTGATCCGGCCGCGGTCAAGGCCTTCTTCGAGGCCAACGGCTATCTCGTGCTCGAAAACGCGTTCAATCCCGCCGAAGTCGAAGAGTTGAAGCAGGAGACGACCCTCATCTGCCGTGGTGACCGCGGAGAATTGCCTGACCACCCGAAAGCCGAACCCGCCGAGCCCGACGCCTCGGTGCTCAACCGTTTTCTCTGCATCCATTTTCCGCACAAGTGCTCGGACGTGATGCGCCGCGCCATTCACAACCAGCCCACGGTACAGACCCTCAGCACGGTCATTGGCCCCAATGTGAAGTGCATGCAGTCGATGCTCTTCATCAAATCCTCCGGCAAGCCGGGCCAGGCCTGGCACCAGGATGAGGATTACATCCCGACGCGCGACCGCTCACTCTGCGGCGCTTGGATCGCGCTCGATCGTGCCACGCTGGAGAACGGTTGCCTGTGGGTTTTGCCCGGCTCGCACAAACCCGGCATCCTCTGGGAGCAGCGCTGGCACGGTGACCGCCGCTTCGATTGCGCCGAGGAATCGTTCGACTTTCCCTATCGTGATGAGGAAGCCATCCCCGTCGAGGTCGAGGCCGGTTCGGTTGTGTTGTTCAACGGTTACCTGCTCCACCGCTCACTGCCCAACCGTGCGCCCGAGGGCACGTATCGCCGCTCGCTCGTCAACCACTACATGAGCTGCGAGTCGCGCCTGCCTTGGGGGAAGACCCCCGAGGGTGATCACAATGCGCACTACGACTACCGCGACATCATCGTCGTGGCCGGCAAGGATCCCTACGGCTTCAAGGGTCTGACCGACATCCAGAAGCCCAGCGTGCGCCCCAGCGGGCAGGGCGGCTGCGACAAGTGGGGTGGCCAGGGGCGCAAGTACCGGGACGAAGGTTCCGCCGATACGAAAGAGAGATAGCCCGCCCCGGGCCCAGGAGGCCGTGGCGAATCCGGATCGCGCGCGACTCCGCCATTACCAGCCTCGACGCATGAGTGATGATCAACCAACGCGGTAACAGCAGGCACCACAATTTCCTCCGAAGATAGGGTCCGGCCTCCGGACAGACCGTGAATGACAGGAGCACCTCCAACCGCCCGTCCGGAGGCCGGGCGCTACCCTAGGTAGCTTTACTTCTCTCAAAACCAAGGTCAGCCAGGCCCGACTCACACGGCATTGATTGAATCCGCGCGGGCAGGCGTCATATGTAAACCATGAAGGTTGTCGTCACTGGTGCGGCCGGAAACTTGGGCCGCCGGGTCATGGGCGAACTCCGCTCTGCCGGCCACGAGGTGCTGGGCCTTGACCGGAGGTTTGCCGGCTTCTCCGGCCGCTGGCGCCGGGTCAATCTCCTGGACGGTCCGCGCGTCATGAAGGCCCTCGTGGGCGCGGAAGCCGTGGTGCATCTGGGCAACCATCCGGCACGCTCCCGTCGGACGCCGGATCCTGTCCTCGCCGAGAATGTCGCCATGAATTTCAATGTGTTTGAGGCGGCCAGAACGGCCGGAGTCCGGTTGATCGTCTATGCCAGTTCCGTTCAGGTCATGCGCGGTGAGCGCCTGATCAGCGATCCCGTCACACGCAGCACACTTCCCTGGCTGCCGCTCGACGGGAATATTCCCGCGTTCCCGTCGAATCCCTATGCCCTGAGCAAATGCATCGGCGAGGACATGCTCCGCTACAATGTGCGCCATTCCGAAATTACCGCGGTGTCGCTGCGCTTCCCTTTCCTGATGGCCAAATCCCCGACGCGTACCCTGCCACCCAAACACTGCCAGCGCCTGGACGAAGCCTTCACCTGGCTCACCTATGCCGATGGGGCGCGGCTCATTCGCAACGTGCTCGTCGCGCCCCTGCGCGGTTTCCATATTTATTTCCCGGCTGCTCCCCAACCCATGGTGGCAGGCGAGGTGGAATCATTGCGCCAGCAGTTTTTCCCAGGTGTCCCACTGAAAGTGCCCGCTCCGCTTACCAGCTTCGTCGATCTCAGCGCCATCCAGGCAGACACGGGCTGGACTCCCCGGGACGTTTGATGGCGGGCTCAAGCCTCAACGACCGCGGCGCGGCGCTATGGGATCAAGTGCGTTTCAGTTGGCGGGTTGCGCTCCATAAAAAGCCTGCATTGCCGGGCGGGGCGCGCTAAGTCACCGCTGCTCCCCATGAATTCCTTCAACGGACTCGGCCTCAACCTCGGCAATCTGAGCAGACTCTCCGCGGCGCAGACGCGCTCGATCAGTGCGGAAAATTACACCGGCGCGAAAGGCGCCGCCGGCATGGCAACCGAGGGTACCGGGGCCAACTGCGCGCGCGACCTCGGTCGCGGCTGGAAGGTGTCCCCGTCCGTCCGCATCAAGGTCGGTGAAACGTTCACTGTTGCCGACATCACCGGCAGCGGCGCCATCCAACAAATTTGGATGACGCCCACCGGCCCGTGGCGCTACAGCATCCTGCGCATCTATTGGGACGGACAGGAGCAACCCTCAGTCGAGTGCCCCGTCGGGGATTTTTTCGGTCTGCCCTGGGGGCGTTACTCGCCGCTGGTTTCACTGCCCGTGTGCGTCAACCCCGGCAGCGCGTTCAACTGCTATTGGGAGATGCCATTCCGCAAATCCTGTCGCATCACGCTCTCAAACATCGGCCACGAGGACATGACGCTCTATTATCAGGTGAACTACACGCTCACTGACGTCCCCGCCGACTGCGCCTACTTCCACGCCCAGTTCCGCCGCACCAACCCGCTGCCGTTCAAGCAGGACTACACGATCCTCGAGGGCGTGCGCGGTCGCGGCCACTACGTCGGCACCGCCATGGGCTGGGGCGTCAACAACAACGGCTGGTGGGGCGAGGGCGAGATCAAGTTCTTCCTCGATGGCGACAAGGAGTTCCCGACCATCTGCGGCACCGGCACCGAGGACTATTTCTGCGGCTCGTACAATTTCGAGAACAAGGAGACCAAGCAGTACCAGGAATTCTGCACGCCCTACGCCGGCCTGCACCAGGTGCTGCGGCCCGACGGACTCTACCGTTCGCAGCAACGCTTTGCGCTCTACCGCTGGCACATCATGGATCCGGTGCGGTTCACTTCGGACCTGCGTGTGACGATCCAGGCTCTTGGCTGGCGCAGCGACGGCCGTTATCTGCCTTTGCAGGATGACATTTCCTCCGTCGCATTCTGGTACCAGACACTGCCCACCGTCCCATTTCCCGCCCTGCCCGCCCGCGATCAACTCGAGGTCATCTGAGTACCATGAAATTCGTGGTTGCCGTCGATTGTGAAGGCCCCGCCGGTGTGGTTGGCGCGCCCGGTGGCTCGCTCAACGATGCCCCGGCCCAGTATGAATTTGCCCGGCGCCAGGCCACGGCGGAGGCGAGCGCAGCAGCCCGCGGACTGTTCGCCGCCGGCGCAACGCAGGTCATCGTCTGGGACACCCACGGCGGCGGCGTGAACCTCGTCTACGAGGACCTCGATGAGCGCTGTGACATTTTCCACGGCGCGAACGGCGGCCGCCTGCCCATGCTCGACCGCAGTTTCACCGGCCTGCTGTTCATCGGCTACCATGCGCGGGACAACACGCTCGCCGCGCCCCTGGCCCACACTTTCAGCAGCGCCCGTTACCAGTGGATCAAGATCAACGGACGCGAAATCGGCGAAATGACCGTCGATGCCGCCGTCGCAGGTGCGCTCGGCGTGCCGGTGCTTTTCGTGGCGAGCGATGACAAGGCCTGTGCTGAATTGAAGACATTGCTCCCGGAGGTCACCGCGGTGACGACCAAGATCGGCTACAGCTGGAATTCCGCCCTGAGCAAGCATCCGCACCGCGTGCTCAAGGAGATCGAGGCCGCCGCGCAAGTTGCCGTGGCCAATCGCATCAAGGTGAAGCCCTTCACTCTCACCGGTCCGCTGGAAGTCGAGATCCGCCACAAGCGCATTGATACCGCCGACGAGGCGTGCCTGCCGGTCTACGGCTGGCAGCGCGTGGACGCTTACACGGTGAAGCGCACGATCCGGGTGATCACGGATCTGTTCTGACGTTCAATCCGGTTGGAACGCTAGTCTTCGCTAATTTACGCTAATCACTGAATCAGAAGACTGGATGGTTTGTTCTCCATTAGCGAAGATCAGCGCAGATTAGCGTTCCCAAGGTCTGTACTTCGGCGTTCGGTGTTTCCACCCGCCCGGAGGTCGGGCGCTACCCAGCAATCCAGGGGGGTCGGCGACCCCGGCTGCAACTAATCAGCCTCGTTCCGAGGCAGTACCAGCACCCGGCCATCTGCGGTACCGAGCACAAGTTTGCGGTCTGCGCTTCGGTGATCACCGGGACGCGGCACACCAGTAAGTTTGGCCCCCAAGTCGAACCGGCCTTGCACGGCACCGTCCACGGTCAGAATCCAGCCGGAGCCCCGCATGGTGAATGCAAGCACCCGCCGGTCCGGCATCAGCCAGAGCAGCTGTGCCTGCTCTCCGATCCACGCGCACCACTCGCGCCGGCCCGTCGCCCCCGCCACGGAGACGACATAACCCGCGTCAGAAGAGCAGATCACTTGCCTGCTGGCCGCATCAAAGGTCAGCGCAGCGGCGGCTCCGCCGACATCAAGGTCCCACTTGACTGTTCCGTCGGCGGCATAGGCCACTAGCTGGCGGCAGTTTGTATCGACCGCCGTGACCAATTCGTCCGCGCCATCGCCATCAATGTCCGCCGACAGCAAATCCCGCATCGCCGACGGCATCGACCAGCACGTGAGGTCAGGTCGCTGGCAATGCCCGCGCACGGCCCCGTCGCCGCCGAGGATGATCGCATAGCCATGGATGGAAGGCCGCGAAGTGCCGCCAAACAAGGCAAAGCTGCCTTGAAATTTCCCCGGCCACATCGCGGTGAACACGCCCCATTCCACCGGGCGTTTCCATAGTTCGCGGCCTTTGCAGTCGAAGGCATAAACCCGCCGGTCGGCGTTGCTCACCAAGATTTCAGCCACGCCGTCGCCATTGATGTCGGCCACCGCGATCTCGCGGATGCGGCTGCGCTCCTCACTCCAATAGGCCCAGGGCAAAGTCACCCACGGAATCTCGACCGTCCATCGCCTCACGCCCTGGCTATCGAACAGGGATAAGGCTCCCCGCTCCTCGCCGACGATCACATTCCCGACCATCCATTCCAGTGAGAGAATCGCCCCCGGCAACTGCGCCCGCCAGAGTTCGCGGTGCGATGAATCAAAGGCAATGATCGCCCCCGTGGTTGTGCCAACCACATGGCCGAAGGCCCGGCCGGCCACAGCGGAAATACTTTGCCTTCCCAGCTGCGATTCGTGCCAGGGCGGTGCCGTCTCCGAAACGACGGGCACCAAGGGCAATGAGCGCAGCCGCCGTGACTCGACCGGCTGTCCGGTCGCACCAAACAACCACTCGCCTGCTCCGACCCTCACCCTCGCGCCGCAACCCGATCCGTCGCACTGCAAGAGTTCAATCCCAGTCGGTGTTTTCTCGGGTCCACCAATGCTCCAGCCGTTTGCCGTAGCCTGGAGGACCCAGGCATCCGTCTTGGCTTCATCACTGGTCCACAACAGTCCGGCCAGCACTGAACCTCCACCAGCCTCAGCCATGGAACGCATTCGCTCCACGTAATGGCCGCCACCTTCATCAATGATGTCTTCGTTCGTCGCAAAAATCAGCCACACGTCCACACCGCCCGACTGCAGCCGGCTGCTGAATCCACCGTCCAGTACCGTGCATTTACCTCGCGGAAACCAACTGCGCTCGGCAAGCAATTCGCCCGCCACGCTTGTCGTCACCCGGTCGAGCACCAGCGTCCAGCCGCCGCGTTTGCGCACGATGTGCCGCTCCCACGCAGCCTCACCCGCACCGTCGATCCTCGCACCGACAACGGAAAACTCCCCGGACGTGCCGCGATAGAGCAGCCGGGCATAGCGCGGAATCCTACCGGAACCCCGGCCATCCAAAACGAGGTTGACGCCGTTCTGCCACCGCATCCCGAGGGAATGTTTGTACCCGGTGCGCGGCAAAAACCAATCGACGCCCCTTTCCCGCAACCAGACGAGGCAGTTCGCATCCTGATAGGCGTGATGCCCGCCCGAGATGCCATCGAGCAGGAGGTAAAAGTCCTCCGCCCCCCAGCCATCGCGCAGGGAGATTTTGTCAAAGCCCGCCGCCACCGGCACGGTCGCCTCAAAAATTCCGCCGGGATTGTAGACCGGGGTCTCGATGGTCTCATGCCATAGCGCGTCGAGCGGGGCCGCCGCCTGACCCAGCAAATCCTCCCGGCGACGGATGGGCGCATTTCCCGTGAAGGTGCGCAGCACTTCATCCGTAAAATTAACCAACCCGGTTTTGGCGGCTGGCAACAGCCGGAGCTGCGCCGCCTCGCGCGCCAGCGCCGGCAGGCTTTCTTCCAGACTGAGGTAACCGGTATCGCCTGAGGCCACCGCGCAGGCCGACAAGTAATGCCGGGGCGCATCCCGGCCGTAGGCGATCAAGGCCCGGTCGGCCGCCTGTCGGAAGGCAGGCGCCGCGAGGTATTCCGTCCGCTGCGTCGCCAGCGCATAGACCAGTGTGTTGAAGAGCGAGGCCGCCCACTGGTGGCCCCACGAGTCGCAGGCCGGCTTGGCACTTTCCAGTTGCGGGGCAAACAGCCGCTCCGCCGTCGCCAGCCAGGCCTGCGCCTCGGACAGGCCGTAACGGCGGGCAAAGTATCGCCCGACAAAAAACGCATCGAGGCCCGAGCGGGTGTGATGATTGAAGCGCACCGCCCGGGTGGCGGAAATTTCCGCGATCTGCGCCGTGCCCTCGCCCGATTCAGCCACATGAAGAAACATGGCATCGACCTTGCGGCGCTCGGACGCCGTGAACCGGGGGTGATCACAGACCAGATCCCAGACCATGAGCAGCACATACATCCGCCCATGCAGCATCGGCCTCGCCTCGGGATTCGGGTGGAAGACATCGTGCGCAATGAAGTGATGCAGCTCGCGCTGAAACCGTTCGAGGTAGCGCTCATCACCCGTTCGCAGGTAGCCGGTGCCGCACTTCGCAATATTATCCATGTAGTCCCAACTGCCGGACTGCCCGACACGTTCCCAAACCGCCTCATCGGCCCCAAGATAACGCACGAGATCGAGCGACCCGGCGTCCGCCCATTGTCCGAGACGGACCTCGTTGAAATAACCGGACACGGGACCGTGGTCGCGCACCCGGGCGGCCAGCCGCTCCGCCGCTGCCTGCACTCCCGTCACATCGCTGCCGCCGACCAGCAGCACCGGCGCACCTGCGCCCCAAGGCTCCCCGATCGTACGCAACGTGTAGCCTCCGGGACCGGGGAAAGCGTAGTCGGTGAAATCGTAGGCTTCGAAATAAAGCCGGCG
>CAZFHG010000072.1:0-16263 GCA_964518665.1 uncultured Opitutaceae bacterium
GCAGCCGAGTTCGAGGATGTGCTGACCGTCGGCAAGTTGCGCGCGCTCGGCGTAGAGGGCGAGCATGGCGGCCTCCGCCTGGTCGAGGGTTTCGTTGCCGGTCGTGTAGAGACAGGAGGAATACTTCAGATGCCGTCCGAGGCAGTATTGGTAGAATGGTGTCGGCACCTCGTAGTGCTGCTCGTTGGCGGCGGCAGTCTGTTCGGCCAAAGCGCGGGTCTTAAGGTCGGCGACGTAGGCGGCGCGATCATAACGGGCGGCTTCATCGCGCAGGCGCTGCGCCAGCAACCGGCGGATCCCGATGCGGATGAGCCAGTCGGGGAGGAGGTTCTTTTCGAGGAGGAAATCGAGCATGGGGGCAGTAGCGAGTAGTGTGAAGGGAGTAGCGAGTAGCGGGTAGTGGGTAGCGAGTAGTAGGAAGCGGTAGGATCGGTATGCTCGCTACTCACTACTCGCTAATGGCTACTGGCTGCGCTTCGGCAGCGGCACGAATACGCTGGTTGATTGCTGGTAGCGGCGGTAGGCGTCGCCCCGGCTGCGGAGGTTCTGTTCTTCGTTCATGGGTATACCTGTTACGCGCAGGAGCAGCCAAAGGATGCTTGCCGGGCCGATAATTGCGACCCAACCCCAAGGGGAGCCAAGGGCGAAGACGAAAAACGCGACCCAGACGAGCCACTCGAAGAAGTAGTTGGGGTGCCGGCTGTAGCGCCATAAGCCGGTGTCGCAGACGCGGCCGCGGTTGGCGGAGTCACGCTTGAAAGCGGCGAGCTGCCGGTCGGCCAAGGCCTCGCCGGTCAGGGCGATGAGGAAGAGCGCGAGACCGGCGATCTCAAACGGGTGCAGGGCCGGTGCCGGGTTGATGGAGGTGACGAGAAACGCGGCGCCGAGGAGGACGACGGAGACGGCCTGCATCTGGAAAAACTTGAACATCTCCCAGCCAAAGTTGGCCGCCCAGCGCTGGCGGAGGGCAAGGTAGCGTCCGTCTTCCGTGGGATGGTGTCCGATCACGCGGATCGCAAGATGCGTGCCAAGGCGGATGCTCCACAGGCAGGCGAGCGTCCCGATGAGCGCCCGGCGCACGGGCCACCCGCCCGCCGCGATGGCGTAAAACGCGGCGAGGGCCGCAAAAGCGTAAGACCACGCAATGTCCACGATCCCGTAGTTTTCAATTCGTCGCGCGAACAGGAAAACGAGCGCGAAGACCAAACAGAGACCAATGGTGGCGAAGAGAATCAGGAGTACGGGGGACATAAAGTTAAACCACGGATTTCACGGATGGCACGGATCGGAGAATTGCCACATAAGGCTCAAAAGGCACATGAGCACCAAACCGGTTGAACGAATGATCCGTGGTTAAATTTCATGCCCGCAGTTTTGCCAGGTGGCGCATGATGGGGCGGAGAATGTAATAGAGGGCGACGATCAGGAACGGGGTTGTGAGCACCCAGGCGGTGAAGGCGTGGACGCCGGCCCAGCCGAATTGCTGCAGAAACTCTGCGAGATTGGCTTCGCGAAAGACCCGCAGCACCTCGGCGATGGTGAAGCGGCTCTCTTGCGCGCGCCAGAGCCACTCGCCGACGCGCACATAGGCGATGATCAGCACCAACTGCAACGGGCCCAGGAGTTGGTTGAAGGTCTGAAGAATCGGCTGGTTCATACGCAGCCAAAGGCCGACGCCGAGGTTGAGGAGGGAGGTGAATCCGAGAAACGGAAAGAAGGAGCAGGCAGTGCCAACGGCCAGGGTCGCGGCAAGCTTGTCCGGCGTGACGCCCTGGGTCAGCTGCGCCACAAGCGGATCGACGACGCGGCGCGTCCAAAAGCCATGGCGGACCGGTGCAGGAGTGGCATCGGAGGCAGTCACGTCAGGGTGGAGTCAGACCTGGGTAGGCCAGCCCGCTGGCGGGCGCGGGTTGGGCGAGCGCCCGCGCGCTGACCTACGGTTGATGCATTTGCGCCACGAAGGTTCATCGCACTTTCAGAACAGCACATTCTTGGCGCCAAGGAGGTAGATGACGACGCCAAGGGCGGTGAAGGTGGCGGGCAGAGTTAGGTGTCCGGGCTCCCGGGTGGTGAAGATGTGGGCGAGCGGGGCGTCGGTAGGTGTGCGAAAGAGCTGCACCAGCATGTAGGTCGCCATGGCGAAGTTGCCCCAGAGCATGATGGCGAGAAACCAGAGTACGCGAGCCCCGGTGGATTGCTCCTTCCAGGCGACCCAGACGTAAAAGGTGAGGAAGGCAAAGTACGCGTCGAAGAGCGTGACCTGGAACCACGGGTTGCCGATCACATCGGACGGGATGTCGAACAGCGCCTGCGCCAGGCTGGCGCGCACCGTGCCCCAGAGCATGACGGCGAGGATGGCGATGAAGAGGAGGCGGAGGGCGTGGATGGCAGTGCGGGAGGAGGTCATTTCAGGAAGTGGTTGGTCAGCGGTCGGTCTGGCCGCCGGCGGGCATGGACTGAGCGCACCGGCGTGCGGGATCGGTCGGCCGCGGGTGCCAGGCGACATGGATCGTCTCAGAACGACAGGTTGTTGGACCGGGTGTGCAGGGTGTGCACGACGGAGATGTTGCGCAGGGCGAAGGCGGCCTCGCAGTAGCTGAGGTAGTAGTGCCACTTGCGGATGAAGCGCTCGTCGAAGCCAAGGGCGCGCACGGCGTCGAGCTGGCGCTGGAAGTTTTCCCGCCAGGTGCGGAGGGTACGGGCGTAATCGTGGCCGAAATCCTCGACGTGATTCAGCACGAAACCGCCGGCTTGGCTGAGCTGGTCATTGACGCGGTTGAGCGAGAGCAGGAGCGAACCGGGGAAGACGTGCTTTTGGATGAAGTCCACGCCGCGGCGGAACTGCTCGTAGCGGTCATCGGGGCAGGTGATGAACTGCAGGGCAATGAGCCCGTCGGATTTCAGGTGGCGGGCGAGGGTGCGGCAGAATTCGGGGAGGTAACCATGACCGAGCGCCTCCATCATCTCGATGGAGACGATCTTGTCGAAGACGCCGGTGAGATCGCGGTAGTCGCGGAGTTCGACCTGCACACGGCCGCTCAGGCCGGCGGCGGCGATACGGGCTTGGGCAAATTCATACTGCTGCTGCGAGATGGTGACAGATGTCACGCGGCAGCCGTAGGTGCGCGCGGCATGCATGGCCCAGCCGCCCCAACCGGTGCCAATTTCGAGGACATGATCGGTGGGCTGGAGCCGGAGCCGGCGGCAGAGGGCGTCTTTTTTTTCGCGCTGGGCGTCGGCGAGGGTGAAATGGGGCTGCGTCCACTTGGCGGCCGAGTACATCATGGACTCGTCGAGCCAGAGGGCGAAGAACTCGTTGGAGAGATCGTAGTGTTCGCGGATGTTGCGCCGGGCGATGGCGCGGGAGTTGGGGCGCAGGAGGTGACCGAGGCGGTTGGCCGCACGCAGGAGGTTGAGTGCGAAATCCTTGGAGTTGCGGGACCCGGACAGCGTGGGGGCGGAATCGACGTTGAGGATGAAGAAGGCGATGACGGCGGCGAGGTCGGGCGTATCCCAGTCGCCGTCGATGAACGCCTCGGCGAAGCCGATGTCGCCGGCGAGGACGCACTTGCGGAAGAAAGCGGGGCGGCGCACGCGGATGGCGGCGGTGCCGGCGATGCCCGTGGGCAGGGCTGTGATGGCGGGGGTGACGCCGCCGCAGTTGGCGGTAGAGCCGTCGGGCAGCTCGATACGCAGGTGACCGCGGGTCATGCCGGCGAACGAGGCGAGGACCTGGCGTTGCCAGAACGAGGCGGGGGCGGCGGGTGCGACGGCGGAGAAGGTGGTGGTTTCCGGCTTCATGCGACTTCGGAAGGTTTGGCGAGGGTGGTGTGCGGACGATACAAGTCGCGCTGGTCGGTGGGGCGGGCGGCCTTGGGGTACCATTTTAGCCGCTTCACCCATAGAAGCAAGGCGTGCCAGTGGATGAGGCCGATGATGCGGAGGGTGAGCAGCGGATACTTGACCGTGTACCAGGCGAGGCGGCCGGCGGTGAGCGCGCGCGCCGGCCCGGTGAGGGTGCTCGTGAGCATGCGCCGGTCACCGGCGTAGTCGTCGATCTGGATCGAAAGGCGATCCGTTGGCGGGCGCAGGATGAAGTCGAATTCCACATCCACGTCGGAGAACGGTGAAACGTAGAAGTGCTTGGGGACGCGCAACCGAAAGACGCCGTTGCCCTGGGTTTTCGGGCCAAGGAAGAAGGGCTTCACCTCGCGGAACGTGTTGGTGACCTCGCTGAGCGCGGCGACACAGGCGCCGTGGCGGTCGTAGCAGAAGTAGAACGAGACCGGATTGAAGAGGAAGCCGACCACGCGCGGGAGCGTGACGAGCACGACGCGCCCGCCGGTGAGGTCCACGCCGCGGTCCGCGAGGTAGGAAACGACCCGCGCCTTCAGCCCCGGGGCATTGTCACGTATTACGTGACAATGCGGATCTGGCGGGGACGGATGGAGAGGCTCGGTGACGGGGAGGAAGTCGCGGTCGCGGAAGGAATAAAGGTTGGCGCGGTTGTGCGAGAACCAAGGGAGGCGGCGGTTGAGTTCGGGGAGTTCGTCGAGGTCGATCGCGAAGAGGAAAATGCGATAGAGAAACCGGTGCGCCTTGGGGGCAAACCGGGCGTGCATGACGCGGCACTCGTAGAGGCAGGAACGCATGCGGGTCAGGCGACGGCCTGGGTGGAGGCGGCGGGCTCCAGCCAGAGTTCGCGGTCGTGCAGGAGGCGGGCGAGTTGCACCGCGGAGAGGAGGCCGTCCTCGTGGAAGCCGTAACGGGTCCAGGCACCGCAGAAAAATGTCTCGGTCGTGCCGATGGCCGCGGCGTTGAGATCAGGGAGACCGGCCTGGGCGTGCATGGCGCCCAGGGTGAAGCGCGGGTGGCGGTACTGGATCGTGCGGATGATCTTCTTCGGATCGATCTGCTCGGGGCGCTCGATGGAGACGAAGAAATTTTCACGGTCGGAGACGCCCTGGAGGGAATTCATCCAGTAGTGCGTGGCGGCGGAGACGCGGCCGGTTTCATCGCGGTTGACCTCGTAATTCCAACTGGACCAGGCGAGGCGCGTGCGCGGCATGACGGAGGCGTCGGTGTGCACGGTGGCGACATTGGGCTGGTAGCGGATCTCGCCAAGCACGGCCGCCTCGGCGGCGGTGGGGCGGGCAAGGAGTTGGAGGGCCTGGTCGCCGTGGCAGGCGAGGATGACGCGGTCGAAGGTTTCGGATTCGCCAGTGGCGGTGTGGACGATGACCCCGCGGCCGGTGCGCTCGACGCGCTGAACGGTGGCACCGAGACGGATGCGGTCGCGCCACGGGGCAGTGAGGCGGCGGACGTACTCGCGGGCACCGCCGTCTACGGTCCACCATGGATGCTGGGTGTGCAGCCCGAGGAAGCCGTGGTTGTGAAAGAAGCGCAGGAGCTTGGCGGCGGGGAACTCGAGCATGAGGTCGGGCGGCGTGCTCCAGACGGCCGAGCTCATGGGCGTGAGGTAAAGATGGAGAAAGTCCTCACCGTAGCCGCGCTGACGGACGTATTCGCCGAGGGTGATTTCGCGGGTGGCGGGATCGGCGAGGGCGGCTACCGCCTCGGCGTTGAAGCGATTGATGGCCGCCAGCATCCGGTAGAAGCGGGGGCGGAAGAGGTTGCGCCGCTGCGCGAAGAGGTGATTGAGCGAGGAGCCGGCGAACTCAAGTCCGGTGTCGGCATGGCGCACGCTGAACGACATGGAGGTGGGCTTGATGGGCACCTTGAGCTCGGTGAAGAGGCGGGTGAGCAGCGGATAGGTGACCTTGTTGAAGACCATGAATCCGGTATCGACCGGAAGCTGGCGCCCCGTGCCAGGCTCGGGAACGGTGACCGTGTTGGTGTGGCCGCCCGCATAGAGATTCTGCTCGAAAAGCGTGAGATCGCAGCCGTGCTGAAGGAAGTGGGCGCAGCCGAGGCCGGCGATGCCGGTGCCGATGATGGCGGTCTTGGTCATGGAAAGCGGTGTGTTTCCCATGACTACGCCCGAAAGGCGCGGATGGATTCAAATAACCGGCGGAGCCGGGGTCCGAGGCTGATTTAACTCGTGGGCCAACTCGGTGACGTCCTTGTGGATGGCGGGATCGTCGGCCTTCTTGGGCAGGGTGACCTGGGCGGCGGCGGCAGTGGCGACCGCCAGGGCGGCGGCAGCGGGCACGACACGCTTGAGGGAGGAATGGGAGATCTCGGGATGCAGAGTGGCGGCGAGGCGGGCGGCCTCGACCGAGGCGTGGTGATCGGCGCGGGCGCCTTCATCGAGAACGGATTGCGGGACGGGTTTGAGGCCCCAGATGAAACCGATCCGGGCAAGGAATTTCAGACCGTAGTAAGTGGGATCGATCTCCCACCAGTAGAAGCCGTTGCGCGTGGATGACTGGTAGCGGTGGTGGTTGTTGTGCCAGCCCTCGCCGAGGGTGATAAAGGCGAGGATGGCGCTGTTGCGCGAGTCGTCGCCGGTCTGAAAGCGGCGCCGGCCCATGAGATGCGCCATGGAGTTGATGCAGCCTGTGCCATGGAACAGGACGGTGGTGCTGATGAAGAAGCCCCAGATGAGAAGCTGCCAGGCATTGGTGCCGAGGCCGGGCGCATGAGCCTCGAGCAGGGCGCCGAGCCCGAACAGGGAGGCGGCGAAGAGGATGGGCACGACGAGGTCGAAGCGGTTGAGCCAGACGAGCTCGGGGAATTTCGCTAGGTCCTTGATTTTCGTGTAATCCGTCGGGAAGTTGCGCCGGCTGGTGATCCAGCCGATGTGCGACCACCAGAAACCATGGACGTGGGGTGAGTGGGCATCCTCGGGATCGTCACTGTGCAGGTGATGGTGGCGGTGATGGTAGGCCCACCAGAGCGAACCCCGCTGGACGGTGGTGCCGGCATAGAGCGCCAGGAGGAACTGCCCGAAGCGCGAGGTACTGTAGGTTTTATGCGAGAAGTAGCGGTGGTGGATCCCGGTGACGGCAAACATCCGCAGAAAGTAGAGCGCCACGGCGGTCCAGACGGCAAAGGGACTGGCTCCCACCCAGATGACCCCGAGGCAGCCGGCATGGAGGAACACGAATGGCATGACCCGCACCCAATCCACCCGGTCGGGCTCGGCGCGCATCTTTTCGGCCCCATCCGGGCAGTAATCGGAGTCAATCCACTGCGTGAAAGCGGTCAGGGCGCGGTGGAAAGGCGAGAGGGTGGATGATTGATCGGACATCAGAGGTTGTATGCGTCCTGACAACGAACCGGCCGAAACTGCGCGGGGCAAGCGGTGTTTGCTGATTTTGGGAAGATTTCACCCGATTGGAATGAGGCGGGCGGGTCCGGGCCGCGCTTGCCTCGGGGCAGAGGGGACGATTGTCTGCCCGCCCGTGAGCGTCCGCACCGTATCGCCATTCGAAATGCCGCCGGCCCGGCGCCGCGAGATTTTCGGCTGGTGCTGCTTCGATTTCGCGAACTCGGCTTTCACGACGATCATCATCACGACGGTGTATGCTGTGTTTTTTAACTCGGTGGTCGCCGGCGGGGATCCGAACGGCCCCGGCTGGTGGGGTTCGGCCCTGGCGGTGTCCCAGGTCGTGGTCATCTTCCTGTCACCTTTGCTCGGGACCGTGGCCGACGTGACGGCGCGAAAGAAACGATTCCTGATGGTCTCGGCGCTGGTGTGTTCGCTGGCCACGATGGGATTGTTTTTTGCCGGTCCGGGCGAGGTTTGGCTGGCCCTCGGCCTGGTCGTTGTGGCCAACGTGGCCTTTTCGCTGGGCGAAAATTTTTGCGCCAGTTTTCTGCCTGAGATCAGCACGGCGGGGACGGTCGGCCGCATTTCCAGCTATGGATGGAGCTTCGGTTATCTGGGCGGGTTGCTGAGCCTGGTGCTGGCCTTGGTCATCATCCAGAGCGGGGAGGGGCGGGTGCCGTGGACGCTGGTGATGACCGGCGTTTTCTTCCTGCTGGGCAGTCTGCCTGCCCTGATGCTGCGTGAACGGGCCCGACCCCGGGTGCTGGTCGCGGGCGAAACGTGGCTGGGCTTGGGCTGGCGGCAACTGACCAAAATTCGTCGGGAACTGCCGCAGCACCGTCAATTGGCAGTCTTCTTCGGCGCCATGACCCTATATCTCGCCGGACTGGCGGCAGTGGTGGCGTTTGCGGGAGTGTTTGCGACGCAGGTTCTGGGCATGACCCAGGGCGAATACATCAAACTGTTTATTGTGCTGCAATTGGCCGGAGTGGCCGGCGCCTATGGCTTCGGGGTGTTGCAGGACCGGGTCGGGGCCAAACCGGCGCTCATATTGTCGCTGCTGCTCTGGATCGGGGTCTGCACTTGGGCGGCCGTGTGCCAGACCAAAGGGGAATTTTTCGTGATCGGCGTGATGGCCGGAGCCGCAATGGGATCCTTGCAATCATCCGGCCGGGCCGTGGTGGCCATGCTGACACCAGGAGGGCGGTCCGGTGAATTTTTTGGCTATTGGGGCTTCTTTGGGAAGCTGGCGGCCGTCATCGGTCAATTAACCTATGGCTGGTTGGCAACCTTTGGCGGATTCAGGTTGGCCATCGCCTGCAATGCAGGTTTTTTCCTAGCCGGCCTGTTGATAATCATAGGCTTAAAGCTGAAGCCGCAGACCTGAACCCAAGCGCCTTGATGCGATCAGGGATTCTCTGGCCGAAACCGTAACCTTCTTGGGCTGAGTCTGATAGGTGCGCAAAACCGCAGGGATGAACCGTTGGTGCGGTTCAATCCTGCTGGTGGCCTCCTCCCGGGGTATCGGGGTCGGTGGCTACGAGCGCGCTCAGTAGCACAAGGATTACGATTGGTATCAGCATGGTCAGGTGTTGGTAGTCGAACGGTCTGTAACGCACATTAGTATGCATGTTCCAAACCAAATCAACCTGCTCTAATACGCATGCTTGCGTAGAAAGTTACAGGTTTTGAACGCCGGTATTAAAATGCCTCGCAGCCTGTCCCCTGAAAACACCTTTGCGTCCGCAGCGGCCGGCAATTGCGACTAATATCTTCATCATCCGCGTCGATTCGCGAAATCCGCGGCAAAGTCGGAATTCAGGGCGGCGGTCCAGGTCACTTAAGGAGCACGTCTATTCCGTACGGAAAAAATTCTGCCCTTGGGGCTTGAATTTGAAGGCGGAAAAGCCGCCATCGATCACGATGTTGCTGCCGGTGATGAAAGCGGCCTTGTCACTGGCCAGGAAGATCGCGAGTTCGGCGATGTCTTCGGGGCGGCCGAGCCGGGTAAGATGGGTGGACTCGGCGGCGGCACGGGCTGCGGGATTGTTGTACCAATCGAGCTGGCACTCGGTGATGACGTAACCGGGGCTGATGCAGTTCACCCGAATGTTGTGCGGCGCGTAGTTCAGCGCCATCGCGCGGGTGAGGGCGACGACCCCGCCCTTGGCGGCCGTGTAGCTGTCAACACCGGGTTCGGCGATGAGCGCATCCACGGTCGCAGTATTCAGGATCACGCCGCGCTGCTGCTTCATCATCACCGGCAGGGTGGCCTTGGACATCAGGAACACGCCCTTGAGGGCGACGTTGATCATCACATCCCACACGGCCTCGTCGAGTTCGTGCACGGCGCGGTCCTTCTCGTTGCAGAGGCGCGTGGGGGCGGCGTTGTTGTAGAGGATGTCGAGCCGGCCCCAGCTCTCGACGGCCGCGGCGACGGCACGCTGAGCCTGCTCGGATTGCGAAACATCGGTGGCGATGAAGCGCGCCGCGCCGCCGGCGGCGGTGATCTCGGCGGCGGCGGCCTCTCCGTTTTTAACATCGAGGTCGGCGAGCAGCACACGGGCGCCTTCGCGGGCGAAGAGCCGGGCGGCGGCCCGGCCGATACCGGAGGCGGCTCCGGTGATGAGAGCAACGCGGTCTTGGAGCTGCATGGCAGGAATGGGATTAGGGATGATAAACTGGAGAGGCGGCGTAGCCTTGGGTAGCGCCCGGCCTCCGGACGGGCGTTGCTGGTGCACGGGCGAAACGACCCGTCCAGAGGCCGGGCCCTACCTTTGGCGACACTGCATCCTGGATTTCTTGGGTGATCTTCACTCTAGAGCGACGAGGTCTGGTGGGAACGGGTGAATTTTTTCACGGCGGCTTCACTGAGCGTGACCCCCAGGCCAGGCCGGGTCGGGACCGCGACGAAACCGTCCGGGGCGACGGGCAGGAGTTCGTTGGTCATTTCCCAGCGCAGCGGCGAGACGCTGGTGGAGAACTCCAGCAGTTCCTCATCGGCGTGGGCCGCGAGGAAATGGAGATTGGCGGCGACGGTGATGTTGGTCTTGTAGCCGTGGGTGATGACGCGCTTGCCACGGGCCAGGGCGGCGGCGGCGATCTTTTGCAGGCCTGTGAAGCCGCCGACCATGGTGATGTCGGGCTGGCAGATGCTCGCGCCGCCGCGGTCCATCGCCTCGACGAACTCGAGGACGTGCGTGAGGCCGAGATCGCCGACCCCGGTGGGTATACCGTGGGCGGCCATGGCGGCGTGGCCCTCGACATCGTCCAGCGGCAGCGGCGCCTCGAGAAACAGCAGGCCGACCTCCTGGTAGGCGGGATATAGTTTCAGCCCCTCCTCCTTCGTCTGGTAGGCGAGGGCGCAGTCTACGATGAGGCCGCGATCCGGGCCGAGCACACGGCGTGCGGCCTTGAGCAGGCGCGTAGTCTGCGCGATGTCATCCATCCACCACGGATCCGCGGCAAATTTGACGGCGCTCAGGTGCAGGCGCGTGAGCCGGTCCTCGACCTGCCGTTCCACCTCGGACTCGGTCCGGCCCATCGGGTAGATCGTGCCGTAGGCACGGAGACGCTGGCGTCTCGCACCACCGATCAGCGCATGGACAGGCTGGCCGGCGGCTTGGCCCCGCAGATCCCAGATCGCCAGATCGAGTCCGCCCATGGCGTGCATGGTCAGGCCGCGGCGTCCGACATAGTCGCAGGCATTGTAAAGCTCGGACCAAAGCGTGGCATCACGCGGGTCACGGCCGAGCAGCACGCCAGCCAGGCCACGGGCGTGATTGTGCGCATCGGGTCCGTGGATCAGCGCCTGAATGGCGGGCGGGAAGGATTCGACTTCACCGATGCCAACCAGGCCGGTGTCAGTCGTGAGCCGGATGACGCAGTCGTCGTAGGACCCATCGAACAGGCTGATGCCCGGGTCCTCGTGGCGCATGTGAAAGGTTTCGATCCGGACGATTTTCATGAAGAGAAAAGTGGGGGCATTCTATTGGACCTGCTGAGCGCCGCGAAGAATTCAGTGAGACATTCGCAGCATCATAACACGTAAACATCCACTGGATTTTTTGCTGCTCTCAGAATGACAAGCCGTGGTTCAAGTTGCGTGGCGATGGCGGGTGAGGACTTCCCGGCCGGTTTCCGTGACGAGCACCACGTCTTCCAGCCGCACGCCTGCCTCGCCGGGAAAATAGATCCCGGGTTCCAGGGCGATCACCATGCCTGGAGCGAGAATGGTCGCGTCTCCATCCACGATACGCGGAGCCTCGTGATAGCAGACGCCGATGCCATGGCCGGTGTGATGTGGATAGGGCGTGTAACCGCGCGCGGTGATGAAGGCGCGGACCTTTCGGTCAATGTCACCGGCAACGGCGCCGGGCCCGATGAGGGAAATCGCAAACTCGAGCGCATCGCCGGCGATTTTCTTCAGTTCGAGCAATCGCGCCGTCGGCCCGCCGGCGGGAATGACGCCGCAGATGTCGCCCCAGTAGTTGCCGAGCCGCGGCACGATGTCGGCCAGCACCCATTCGCCTGCCGCGACCGTGCGGCTGGTCGGCGGGCCGCCGATGTCACCGGTGCGGGGACCGGAAACGAAATCCGCGAGCAGGGGAAGGCGGCGGCCGGCGCGCGATTCCAGGGCGGTGCGGAGATCGCCCCAGATGGCCAGTTCGGTACGGCCGGGTCGCACGAGTGCGGGCAGCAGGGCCTGGGCATGATCGCAGAGATCCAGCGCTGCGCGGATGGCGGTGAGTTCTGCCGGGGTCTTGATCGCACGCAAATCGGCGAGGGCGGCATCGACGGCTGTGGCCCCGTCAAGGATTCCAGCCAGGGCGACGGGCAGGTGATTGAACTCGACGCCAAGTTTTTTCGGATCGCGGCCGGCCAGGAGACTCCGGGCTTTTTCAAGGTAAGGCCGGCTGGGCACCAAAGGGCCGGCGGGGGTGTAGCTGGCGTACGCGAGGCCGGTAAGATCAAGGGCGGTGAGGTCGGGCGACTCGCAGTCGGGATAAAGCAAGGTGGCGCGGCCTGATTCGATGAGCAGGAGCGATGGTCCGCCCGCGAAGGGATTGGGCCCGGTCTCAATGGCGGACTCGTGTCCGGAAGCCCAATCCACGGAAAACGGTGAGGTCAACAGGACAGCGTCGAGGCCGGATTGCCGCAGCCACACGCTGAGCCGAGAGCGGATGTCGGGGTCGAGGGGCATCGTGTCGCAGTGGAGCAACAATTCCTGAAAAAGAAAAGCGCCGCGCGGGAAAATCGCGCGGCGCCGAAGAATTTTCAGGATGGCCCCGGGCCTACTTCGCTTTGCGGAGAGTGACGTCACCGTTCATGGCGGTGACGTGGATCTCGGTGCCGCCGCCGTTGAGCGTACCCGAGACCAGCTTGCCACCGGTCATCGGGGGCAGGGGCGGGAGCGGCGGCAGGGGGGCGACGGGGCCGCCTGCCTCCGCATGCACCCGGGCTTCCTGCGCGGCTTCACGGGCGGCGTGCGCAGCCTCACGCATGGCCTCGGCGGCTTCGCGGGCGGCTTCGGCGCCGGCCTTGATGGCCGCGCGGACCGACTCCCGCATCTCGGCGGAACTGTCGCCGTTGATCTGGGTGTCCGGGCCGACATTTACGATCACGCGTCCGGTCTTGTGCTTGCCGCGGATGGACTCGGTTTTGGTCACCAGGCTCTTGTCGTCAAAGTCGGTCAGGATGGCGCCGTTCTGGGTGCGCAGGCGGACGTTGGCCTTGGCGTCGGTGGGCACAACGAGGGCGATCTCGCCGTTCATGGAGGTGAAGGAGAGCGGCTTGCCCTCGCGGAGGGCCTGAATGTGGGCGCTGATCTCGCCGTTCATGGTTTCGACCAGCGCGCCGCCGGTGACATCCTCGAGCACGACCTCGCCGTTGAGGCTCTTGATCTCGATGTCGCCGGTGATCTGGCCGACGGACACTTCACCACCGAATGAACTGCTGATCACGATGTTCGTCGTGCGCGGCACGGTGATGTCGAAACTGGAGTCATTCCGGCCGAAATTGAATTCATGGCCGGCGTCGAGTATGATGACGTTGTCCTTCTCCGTGAGCGAGTAGGAGGAGGATTCCGAGAGCACGCGCAGGCCGTCGGCGCGCGGATGAGCTGCTTCCGCCGGCATCTCCGTGCTCACCGCGACCTCGGCCGTTTCAGCGCCACGGATGCGGATGTCGCCCATGGCGATCGTGATGCGCAGGGTGCCCGGCTTGGAGGGGTCGGAGAACTTGATGGTGGTTTTTTCGGGACCGTCGGCGGCGCGGGCCACGGTGGCGGCCGGTGCGATGGCCAGCAGGCAACTGGCGACGAGGGGAAGGAAGGGCAGGCGGATGGTTTTCATTTTAAGGGTGTTTTGGGTGGTTGGCGTTGGCGGTTCGTTTCGCCGGTCGTGTGAAGGGATTTCAGATCTGGACCAAGGCGCGCTTGGCGGCGTCGCGCACGGAGCGGTCAACTTTGTCGGAACGGGCCATCTCCTGGAGCGTGGAGGCGGCTTCGCGGTCCTTGGCGGCGACGAGGAAGTCGATCATGGACACCTGCACCAGGGGGTTCTGCTCGCGGGTGAGCGAGGCGAGCACCCCGGCGCGCACGACATCCTTGTCGGAATGCTGGTAGAGGGCTTCCAGGGCGGAGAGGCGGACGTTGGTGCTCGGGTCCAGCGCGAGCGTGCTGATGAGCTTCGTGATCAGCTGATCGTCGTCGTGAGTGAGATTCTGCGCGGCGAGCACGCCCTTGAGCCGTTCACCGGCCGGCTGCTGCTGGAGGAGGGAATAGCCGACCAGTTGGGTCATGGAATCGACCTTCTTGCGCAGGTCGGCAAGTTCCTGCTGGGTGGCCGGGTCGGCCGGACTGGTGGCGGGAGTCGTCACGGGCGCGGTCCGCTGCGGTGAATAGTGCCCGGCGAGAAATCCGAGGACGAGCAGGCCGCCGGCGGCGAGCGGGGAGAGGATCCAGCGCCAGACCCTGGCGCCCGGAGCCGGGCGGCGGCGGGAGGCAACGGGTGCGGCGGCGGCGGAGCGCTTTTCGTCCTCCAGCATGGCGTAGAAATTGGCGCGGAGGCGCGGGCCGGGTTTGGCGGCGGGCAGCGCGTCGAGGCGGTCGAGGGTGGCCCGGAGCGAGGCAAATTCGCGCTGGCAGGCGGGGCAGGAGGCGAGATGGGTGCGGATGTCGCCGCTCACCGGGCCCTCAAGGCGCTGGTCAAGGAGTTCGGCGAAACGATCGCGGGCTTGGACGCAGTTCATGTGATTTTCTCCTTTTGCAGTTGGAAATAGACATCGCGCAGCTCGCGGAGCGCGCGATGGGCCCGGACCTTGGCGGCGCCGACAGAGCATTCCAGGATTCCGGCGATCTCGGCGAAGGACAGTTCCTGGAAACGGCTGAGCAGCAGGATCTCGCGGTCGTCGCGGTCGAGGCGATTGAGCGCGCGGTGCAGGAAGGCGTGATCGTCGCTCACGCCGGCCTCGTCGCCGGCATTGGGCCGGGCATCGGCGTATTCCTGCAGGTCGGCCGGATCGGTGGCCGCCGGGGCGGCGTTGTGCTTGCGGAAATAATCGGCGGCGCAGCGGCGGGCGAGATGGTACATCCACGCCGTGAACGAGCCGTCATCGCGATAGGTGTGGCGGTACTTGAGCATGCGTTGGAACACCGTCTGCACGATGTCCTCGGCGGCGAGGCGGTCTCCGGTAAGTTTCCCGAGATAGCCGTAGAGCGGACCATGATGGCGCTCGAAGAGTTCACCGAGGGCGTCGAGTTCGCCGTCGCGGACGGCCAGCATCAGCGCGTGGTCGGTGTGATGGGGTGAGGAGGTGTCCACGTTGGAATGACGTGCCAGCCTAGCGTTGGCCGGGCCGGAGGAAATACGGAAGTCTGTGAGATCGGCAATCACGGGTGGTAAGCGGCATGTGCTGGTTGCAGAAGGGGAAACCGGCGGCCGGGCCAATGGTTACCAATAAATTTGGCCAAATGGGCCGGCTGGTGCATGATTTTCGCCATGAACCGCCGTGACTTCCTGCTCCGTTCCTCGCTGTTGGTTTCAACGGGTTTGTTCACCCGCCTGCCGTTAATCGCCCAACCGGCGGCTCCGGCCTCCTCCGCTGCACCGGTCACCAGCTTCCGGCCGCTGCGTCGTCATACCGGCATCTTCACCGGTCGCGGGGGTACCATCGGCTGGCTGGCGAATGCCGACGCGCTGCTGGCCGTGGATACGCAATTTCCTGATACTGCGGCACTTTTCCTGGCCGGACTGCCGGGGCGGGAGGGCCGGATCCTCGATGCCGTGATCAACACGCACCACCATGGCGACCACACGGGTGGCAATGGCATCTTCAAGGCGGCGGCCAGGACGATCGTGGCCCAGGCCAATGTACCCCGGTTCCAACTCGCGGCGGCGGAGCGGGCGGGCACGGTCGAAAAGCAGGTCTTTGCCGACCAGACCTTTCCCGAGGTCTGGCGGCGCGAACTCGGCGATGAAATTGTCACGGCGCAATACCACGGCCCCGCGCACACCGGCGGCGACGTGGTCGTGCATTTCGAGCGCGCCAACGTGGTGCATATGGGCGATCTGGTCTTCAACCGCCTCTACCCGGTGATCGACCGGCCGGGTGGGGCCAGCATCCGGCATTGGATCACGGTACTGGAGGAAGCCGCGGTCAATTATCCGGCCGATGCCATCTATGTCTTTGGCCACGGCAATCCGAAGTTCGGCGTGACGGGCGAACGCGGGGACCTGCTGGTGTTCCGTGACTACTTGGCGGCCCTGCTCGCCCATGTGGAAAAGGAAATCGCGGCCGGAAAAACCAAGGATCAAATCGTGGCCCTGGAGAACCTGCCCGGCTTTGCCGACTACCATCAGCCCAGGCCCAACCGGCTCGGCAGCAACCTCGGCGTGGCCTACGATGAGCTGACGGCCAAGACGGGTTGAGTGGGATGTAGGGCGGGGTCTCTGAACCCCGCCTTTTCAGCTTTCCACTAGAATCCAATCTTTCTCGTTCTCTTAATCTTTCTCTTTCTCGGCTTGGAT
>CAZFHG010000073.1:0-2074 GCA_964518665.1 uncultured Opitutaceae bacterium
CGGCTTTATTGACGAAAACGGATAGTAGTTACACCGAACACGGTGTTTCCTCCGTCGGTAGGGCCCGGCCTCCGGACGGGACGTGAATGGCAGGCGCATACTGGACCGCCCGTCCAGCCTGCCCTCCGTAGGCTAGGCGAAGGAGGGAGGTCGGTCGCTACCCATGGTAGCGTTTCAATCTTTGGGTGATTCTCTATAGGTAGCTACGAGCGTGAGCGAGTAGTGGCTTGTCCACTCGCTCACGCTCGTAGCTACCGGCTTATATTCCCAACGTCTTCCTGAGCTGCGCACAGGTCGTCGGGCTGCCGGCCACGTAGAAAATCCGCTCCATACGCAGATCAAACTGATCCAGTGAGAACGGCGACTTCGTGATGAATTCCACCTGTCCGCCAGCTTCGATCACCAGGGGAACGGCGGCGGCGATGTCCCAGACTTTGACGTTGTGGTCCACCACCCCGTCGATGAGTCCGGCGGCGACGTAGGCGAGGTGCAGCGTGCTGCTGCCCAGTCCGCGCAGCTTGAAATTTTCCGCCAGCACAGCGGCATGGGGCGCATAGCGCTTGTCGTAGGGACTGTGAAAGCCGATCAGGCTCTGCGCGTGCAAAGGCCCTGTTCGCACACGGGTCTGCTGTCCGCCGCATTGCACTCCCATGCCGGGTCCGCCATGGATCAGCTGCCGGCCCGCGAGATCGTAAATCACCCCGTAGACCGGCTGGCCGTGCTCAAGCAGTGCAAGGGCGATGGCGCAATTCGGCAGGCCCAGGGCGAAATTGTTGGTCCCGTCGATCGGATCCAGCACCCACGAAAAACGGGCGGTCCGCGGGCGCGGCGCACCCGCTTGGTCCGATTCCTCGCTGAAGAATTGGTCGTCGGGAAACTTCGTTCCGAGTTCGCGGAAAATGTTTTCCGAGATCGCCACATCCGCGGTCGTCACCCGCGTGCCGTCCTCCTTCCAGCGCGATTCCACCCGGCCGAATTCCCGGTGCATCAAGGCGGTTTGGGCCATGACGGCGGCTTGGGCCGCGGTGCTGCGTTGCCGGAGATCAGGCGCGGTCATGAGTCGTAGTCATAAAGCTTGGGATCGCGCCGGGGCGGCAGCTTGCGGCGGGCCTTGAAGCGATGGCGCGCCTCCTTGATCGCTGCAGCCGTCGCCGGATTTCCCGGCATCATCTCATCAGGATCCTCCATGCCGCCGGGCGTTTCTCCACCGAGTTGATCACCCAGCGATTCCGGATCGGCCCCCTCCTCCAGCTTCCGGACAACTTCCTCCATTTGCCCATCCATCTTCTCCCCTGAAACCTCGGCCATGCGGCGCATCATTCGCGCCATGGCGCGAGGATCGTTTTCATCGACATTGGAGAACTCGCGCTCCATCGCCCCCATCGCCGCTTCCATTTTGGAATCGTCGGCGCCGCCACCGCTTGCCGGTGCGGATGGTTCCTGCCTGTTCCGTCCCGTCACCGCAAAAGCCGAGACGATTTTCTCCATGCGCCAGGCGGGATTGTCCGGACAGGCCGGAATCTGCCGGCCCTGCGCCAGGGTCTTGGCGTAGAATTGATAGACGGTGTGATTCTCGCGACAGTAATACTCGTAAATCGGCATGGCTGGATATTAAGGCGCGTCCGGCTTGCTGGCAAGTTGGTGGCCGTGGCGCACGCGGACATTGCGACTGCCTTCATTGAGCCGGTCAAGGACTGCCGCCAGCCGCCGCCTTTTCTCATCGGCCTCGGTGAACATCTCCAACTGATCCAGTCCCCCTTCAACGCCCGAGAATTTCACGCTCACAAGCCGCAGCGGCCGGCGCTTGGTCCACGCGGCCCGCAGAAGTGGCCGTACCAGCGGATAAAACGGCGCCTCAAGATCGGTCGCAACCTTCAGGCTCTGGGCGTGGGAGGCATGGGTGAAATCGGGGTAACGGACCTTCACGGTCATGGTGCACACCTTCTTTCCGTCCTCGCGGATCTTTGGCAGCAAGTCGTCGATCATGCGCTTGGACACCTGCTCAATGGTCGCGAAATCACTGATGTCCGCAGCGAAAGTCTCCTGCTGCGAGTAGCTCTTGGCGTCCTCGTGG
>CAZFHG010000073.1:2084-11090 GCA_964518665.1 uncultured Opitutaceae bacterium
CAACCGGCCGGTCGTCCTCGCCCTGCGCCATGGCCACCATGCCGCGCCAGTCGCGTCCGAATATCGCCTCCAACTCGGAATCGTTGCGGGTCAGGATGTCCTGGATCAGGACAATTCCGCGCTGGTTCAGCGTCGCTTCGGTTTTTGTCCCCACGCCGGGCAGCTTGCCGACCTTGAGCGGGGCCAGAAATCCGGCCTCTTCGCCGGCGGGCACCACCACAAAGCCCCGCGGTTTGCGCAGCTTCGAGGCGATCTGCGCCACCAGCCGGTTGCGGGCGATGCCCATTGAAACCGGAATCTGCAATTCCTGCCAGAGCCGTTCCTGCAATTTGCGCACGGCCGCGACCACGGCTTCGGTGCTACTGAAACCACAGGGGCCAAGATCCAGATAGCCCTCATCAACCGAGTTGCGCTGGACCACCGGCGTCAGTTGCTCGCACAAATCGAACATCTGCCGCGACATCCTGCTGTAAAGTCCGGAGGTGTGCGGAATGAGATAGAGATCAGGGCAGACCTTCAGGGCGCGCGCCGTCGGCATCGGCGTGTAGACCCCGCAGGCCCGTGCCTCGTAGCTCGCCGAGGAGATGATGCCGCGTTCGCGGCCCCCAACCGCACACCGGGTGCCGCGCAATTCCGGGCGCAAAGACTGCTCGCACGACACGAAGAACGCGTCGGCATCGAGGTGCACTATGGTGGGAATTCGCGACACACTGCACCGCTAGCACATGCCTGCCCGAGGGCAACGCCGAGTTCGGGTGCAGGGCGGGGATTCTGATCCCCGCCTGCTTGAATTGTAGCTACGAGCGTTAGCGAGTGGAGTGCATGCATAGTCTTCAAATTTCCACTCGCTCACGCTCGTAGCTACATCGAATCCGGCCGGACCTTCAAACCGCTCAAAGTCCCGCGAGCAGACTCCGTCCCCGCGGCAATTTCTGCTCGATCAATTTCATCAATGGCTCACTGGCCACCCGGGCGGAAACCACCACCAACTCCTTGCCGTCCATGACGGCCAGGCAAACGTCCAGGGTTTCGGCATCGGCCCCATCCGGCACATAGATCAGAACAGTTTCATCGTCTTCGATCACTCCGACGATGCGGTTGTAACCCCGGGCGAGCATGACCGCATCCGCCCGGCTTATCAGGTTGGAGCGAGTCATGGCATCGTGCAGTTCGTAGACTCCGACACTGGCCTTGCGGACTGATTTTAAAGCCAGCCGGGCTTCATCCGGCAGTGGGGCAAAAATCAGCCCGGTGCGCACGAGGCCCAGCAAGGAGCCGTCCAGGCTCAATTGGATGCGAGTGGTTGAGTCGCCGGCATAGGTATCCAAAACCCCGCGGCGCAACGCCGTGGCGTCCCGGCTCAAGGTGAGAAGATTGTAGGCGCCGCCCGCGGCCAGGGCGAGGAAGACGCAAGTGGCGGCCAGCATCCAGCGCCAGATGTGACGGCGCGGTGGCGTTGCGGAAAGGTTGTCGTTCATGGTCTGAAGTCATCCAGTGGCGGAAGCAGATCCGCCACCGGCATGGACAGGGGTTAGGGTTGCGCTTCCGGCGCCCGGGCGGTCTTCAGCTCGGGCCGCTTCAACATGTCGATGTCGAGGCGTTTGCCCAATTCGGCCAGTTGCTCGGGACGGATGTTGCCGACCACATTCACAAAGACGGCCTGCTTCTTGTCCTCAATGACCGTGACGACTATGCCCTCAATGCTGTCGTCCGCGCCGCTCTTGATGTAGACGACCACATCGTCGCCCTTCTTCGGGTCCCGCACGCTGACGGTGGGGGCCCAACCCGCAGACTCCAGCTGCGTGCGCACGGCGGCGATCTTGGCGGTGGCATCGGCGAGGTTGGTTTCGTCAAGTTCCACGACATTGACGCGCACCTGCTCGATGTTCTTGAGCAATTCAGCGGCCTCGGGTTCCTTCGCCGCGGCAACCTTGGCCGCAAATTTGATCAAGGCGGGTTCGAGTTTGACCTCGACCACCTGGCCGTTGCCGGTGGCGGCAAAGGAGCCGAAATCGACCGCACCGGCGGAGGCCGTCTTGGCGGACAAACTGTGGGCGCCCAGTACGAAACCGGCGGCGATGAGGCTGAAACTTACGATGTTTTTCATGGGATGAGTTGGGTTGAAAGTCGCCAGCCAACGAGGCCGGCGCATTTCCAGTACCCACCTGCACCCCGAATAGTTGCAGCGCTTCAGGAAACCGGACCGCGCCGCCACTTCGCGAGGGCCCGCCCGGTCAGCGAACGCGGGTCGTTCTCAATCCCAGCCCGGGGTCCCGCATAGACGAGATCGCCGCCCTCCTTGCCGCCGCCCGGCCCCAGGTCGAGGAGCCAGTCGGCAAGGTTGATGACATCGAGGTTGTGCTCGATGACGATGACGGTGTTGCCTGCGTCCCTCAGCTTGAAGAGCAGGTCCATCAATCGCTGAATGTCGGTCCAATGCAGGCCGGTCGTCGGCTCATCGAGAATGTAGAGGGTCTGGCCCTGCTGGCGTTTGCTCAATTCGAGGGAGAGCTTGAGCCGCTGGGCCTCGCCGCCCGACAGCGTGGGCGCCGCCTGGCCGAGGGTCAGGTAGCCGAGACCGACCGCATCGAGCGTCTCCAGGCGGTCGAGGATCCGGGGGATGTTGCGAAAAAGCAGAATCGCCTCCCGCACGGTCATCTCCAGCACATCGGCAATGGAGTGGCCGTGAAACATCACCTCCAACGTTTCGCGGTTGAATCGCCGGCCGGCACAGCTCGGACACGGCGCATAGGCGTCGGCCATGAACTGCATGTCCAGCTTGATGACGCCGTCGCCCTGGCAGCGTTCGCAGCGTCCGCCGCGGACGTTGAAAGAGAAGCGGCTGGCCTTGTAACCGCGGACCTTGGCCAGCGGCACCTGCGCGAAGAGATCGCGCAACAGGTCGAGCAGGCCCGTGAACGTCGCGGGATTCGACCGCGGGCTGCGGCCGATGGGTTCCTGGTCCACGAGGACGAGCTTCTCAAAGAAATCGAGATTCTCAATGTGCCGGTGCTTGCCCGGGATTGACTTGGCGCCGTTCAGCTTGCGGGCGGCCGCCGTGGCCAGGATGTCGTTGACGAGCGTGCTCTTGCCGGAGCCGGAAACGCCGGTCACGCAGGTGAGCAGGCCGAGGGGGAACTTGGCATCGATGCCGCGCAGGTTGTGTTCGCGCGCCTCCCGCACGGCCAGCCACGCGCCGTCCGGCACCTTGGGCTTGGCTTCGCGCACGACAAATTGCGTCCGGGCCAGATAGGGGCCTGTGCGGGATTGGCGCGCCGGGAGCTTGGCACAGTCCGCCGGGGAGCCTTGGAAAAGCACTTCCCCGCCCTCGGTGCCCGCCCCGGGCCCGAGCTCGATGATTTCATCGGCGAGCAGAATGGTGTCCTCGTCATGTTCGACCACCAGCACGGTGTTGCCGCGGTCGCGCAGTTCCTTCAGTTGAGTCAACAGGCGCTCATTGTCGGCGGGATGCAGTCCGATGCTGGGTTCGTCCAGCACGTAGATGACACCCATGAGCCCCATGCCGAGCTGGGTGGCCAGGCGCACGCGCTGGGCCTCGCCGCCAGACAGGGTCGCATAATCCCGGTCAAGCGTCAGGTAGGACAGGCCGGTCTGCAGGAGAAAATGCAGTCGCTGTTCGATCCCCGCCACGACCTCGCCCAGCGCCTCGCTCGCGCCGTGGATCGCGGACAATTCCTGCGCTGCGGTGTGGGCGGCGCCGATATCGAGGGCGAGGAATTCCGGAAAGCTGCGTCCCTGCACCGTGACCGCTCCGCTGCGGGCATTCAGCCGGCCGCCGCGGCATTCCGTGCAGGTGCCGCTGATCATGAAGGTGGTGAGACGGGCGCGAAAACCCTCGCTGTCGGTGTTGCGAAAACTTTCGTCGAGGTCGGCGATGACCCCGGCGAAGGGCATCGTCTTCGGTTCCCGCATGCGGCGCAGTTTAAAGGCAAACTGCCGTTCGCCGGCCCCCTGGAGAATCGCCGACCTTGTCGCCGGCGGCAGATCCTGCCAAGGCGTGTCGGGATCGAACGGAAGCTGTTCGGCCAGTTGCTTGAGCAGGGCGTTGTGCTTGATGATGAGATTTTTCCCTCCAATTCGCCAGGGCTTCAGGGCTCCCTCGCGCACGCTTTTCGCGGGGTCCGGCACCAGCAGTTCGGGCACAAACCGCATCTGCCGGCCCAGGCCGCCGCAGGTTGGACACGCCCCCTCGTTGTGATTGAAGGAGAAATGCCGGGGTGTGAGTTTTTCGAACACATCGCCGCACACCTCGCACGCCAGGTGCTGGCTCAGGGGCAGTTCGCGCCAGGGCTGGTCGGAGGCTTTCTGGGCCAGCACGATCGCCCGGTCCTTGCCTTCGCGAAACGCCAGCTCCAGCGAATCGGCCAGGCGTGAACGCTGCGCCGCGGCGGCCACCAGCCGGTCCACCACCAGCTCGACCGTGATTTCCTTCGTCCCCGCCGGCAAGGAATTGGGCTCGTCGAGATTCTTGATCTCCCCGTTCAACCGCACGCGCTGAAATCCGCGCTGGCGGAGCCGTGGCAATTCATCCCGCAGGACGCTGGGCTTGGCCTGCATCAGCGGGGCGAGGATCATCAGCCGTTCCCCGGCGCAGGTGGTCAGCACATGCTGGATGTTGTCGTCGAGCGAACGCCGCACGACCCGGCCGCCGTCCTTCGGGCAGCGCTGTTCTCCGGCCAGAGCCCAGAGCAGACGGGCGTAGTCGGCGATCTCGGTCGCAGTCGCGATCGTGCTGCGCGGCCCGCCGGCGCCGGTCCGCTGCTCGATCGCCAGCACCGGGGAAAGCCCGTGGATGAAATCAACTTCCGGCCGCTTCAACTGGTCCAGGACCGCCCGGGCCTGCGTTGAGAGGGACTCCATGTATTTGCGATAGCCCTCCGCATAGATCGTATCGAAGGCCAGCGACGACTTGCCGGAGCCACTTGGGCCGGTGATCACGGTCAATTTGCCGCGCGGGATGCGCAGCTCGAGGTTCTTCAGGTTGTGCTCCCGGGCGCCCTTGATGTGGATGTGAGTGGCTGCCTGCATATGGCCAACGCGCAAATTACCCGAATCGCCGCAAGGTCAAAGCCCCAAGTGCGCGCGGGCGTTTATGACAACTTCTGCCTTGAAGCTGACCCACCGACCGCGTTTCGTAACACCAGTTCACACCATAGCGTTGGTTTATACCCCAAACAAACTGGAAGGGCTCCGAGAGGAGCCCGGCAGGCAGAAAAACCCTAACCCATGAAAGCCTCCGTGAATAATTGTATCCCAAAACCGCGTCGATTGTTACCCCTTGTCGCCATGCTGGCGAGCCTGGCCACACCCCTGGCAGCCTTCCAGTTCGGCAGTGGTGACCTGACTGGCAACTTCGATACCACCGTCTCCGCCGGCACGCTCTACCGGCTGAGCGCGGCTGACCGGGACTATTACGGCACCGCCAACGGCGGCCTGCAGAATTCGGTCAACGCCGATGACGGCAATCTCAACTACGACTCCGGCGTCGTCTCCACCCTCTTCAAGGCTTCGCACGACCTGCAATTGAAGTGGAATAGCGTCAGCATTTTTGCGCGCGGCTATTATTTCTGGGACACAGCCGCCGACGACACCATGCGCACCGTCCTCAGCACTCAGGCGGAGAAGCGCGTGGTCAAAGGCGCCGAACTGCTCGACCTTTACGTAGCGGCCAATTTTGACAGCGGGAGCATTCCGATCGACGTGCGCTTTGGCCGCCAGGTGCTGAGCCTTGGCGAAAGCACGTTCATCCCGAACGGCATCAACGTGGTGAATCCCGTGGATCTCTCGAAGTTGCGGGTGCCCGGCGCCGAGCTCAAGGAGGCTTTCCTCCCTGTCAACATGGTGAAGGCCTCCATCGGCCTCACCGAGAATATCACGATCGAGCCTTTCTGGCTCCTGGAGTTCCGCCGGAATGAACTCGAACCGGCCGGCAGCTATTTTTCCACCAATGACTTCGCCAGCCGCGGCGGCAGCACGGTGTGGCTTGGCTTCGGCGGCATCTCCGATCTCACCGGCGCCAGCGGCACTGGTCTCGGTGGCATCCAGCGCGACTTGGACCGCGAAGGCGACAATTACAGCCAGTACGGCCTCTCGGCCCGCGTCCTTGCCGGCGACGGCACCGAGTTCGGCTTCTACTATGCCAACTACCACAGCCGTTCGCCGGTCATCAGCGCGCGCACTCCCACCGGCCCCATCAGTTCGGCCTACGTGCAGGGTGTTGCCGGCAACCTGGCCAACGCCCAGCTCGCCCCCGCCATGATCGGCGCGGGCATTCCCGCCGGCACCGTTGCGGTGGTGCTGCCCGGGTTGATCGGCTCGGCCCTGACCAGCGTACCGGTTGGCTCGTTGGCACCCTCGCTCGCGCCCTACGCGGCGTTCTATCCGGCCGCACAGTCCATCGCCTCGGGTGCCCGCACCCTTGGTTTCCTCAGCGCGGCGCAGACGGGACGCTACTTCATCGAATACCCCACCGACATCCAGATGGTCGGCGCCAGCTTCAACACGGACCTCGGCAGCACCGGCATCTCCTGGCAGGGCGAAATTTCGCTCAAGAATGACGTGCCTCTGCAGGTCGACGATGTGGAGCTGCTGTTTGCCGCCCTCTCCAGCCTCAATCCGGCCTATGGCGCCAGCAACCAGATCGGCAATTACCTTGGCCAGTACAGCCTGGAAGTTCCGGGTTACCGCCGCCACGACGTCTGGACCGCCCAGACCACCATGACCAAGGTCTTCGGGCCGCAGCTCGGCGCCAGCCAGCTCACGATGGTCGCCGAGGTCGGTGGCGTCTGGGCCGACCTGCCGGACAAGAGCGTGCTGCGCTACGACGGCCCCGCCACCTTCACCAGCGGCAGCGCCGCCTACATGCTCAGCAGCGGCAACGGCACCCTGCCCGCCACGTCGGAAAGCGCCTTTGCGGACAGCAATTCCTACGGTTACCAGATCCTGGCGCGCCTCGATTACAACAATGCCTTCGCCGGGGTTAACTTCTCCCCGTCAGTCGCCTTTGTGCATGATGTGAGCGGCAACACCCCGCTGCCGCTCGGCAACTTCATCGAGGGTCGCAAGAGCATCACCATCGGCGCGGAATTCACCTACCAGAACAGCTGGGTGCTGGAACTGCGCTATGTGAATTTCTCCGGCGCCGGAAAGTACAACCTCCTCAGCGATCGCGACTACGTTGCGACCACCATCAAGTATTCGTTCTAATTTCCGACTGCCCTATCCCCATGAAAAATTTCATTCCCTCCACCCTGCTCCTGGCTGCCCTGCTGCCCGTTTCCCTCGTGGCCGGTGTCAGCCAGACCGAGGCAGATCGCCTGGGTCAGGATCTCACGCCAATGGGCGCCGAGAAAGCCGGCAACGCGGACGGCTCAATCCCGGCCTGGACCGGCGGCATCACGACACCTCCGGCCGGCTACAAGCCGGGTGACCACCACCCCGATCCGTACGCCAGTGACACCGCGCTCTACACCGTCACAGCGCAGAACATGGCAAGCTACGCCGGCAAGCTCACGGCCGGCCAGGTCGCCATGCTCAAGGCGTACCCCAGCTACAAGCTGCCCGTGTATCCCACCCATCGCAGTGCTTCCAACCCGGAGCGCATCTACGCGGCCGCCAAGAAAAACGCCGTCACGGCGAAGCTGGTCAACAACGGCGACGGCTTTGCCGACGCCATCAACGGCATCCCCTTCCCGATCCCGCAGAACGGCCTCGAGGTCATCTGGAATCACCTCGCCCGCTATCGCGGTGTCGCCGCCGCCCGCTACATCGGCCAGGCGGCCCCGACCCGCGGCGGCAGCTACACGCTGGTCGAATTTGAGGATGACTTCTACTTCAACTACGCCCGGGAAGGCGTGACCGCCGACCAGCTCGACAACGTCCTGGTCTACTTCAAGCAGTCCGTCGTCGGCCCCGCCCGCCTCGCCGGCACCATCCTGATCGCCCACGAGACCCTGGACCAGGTGAAGGAGCCGCGCCGCGCCTGGGTTTACAATGCAGGCCAGCGCCGCGTGCGCCGCGCCCCCAATGTCGCCTACGACAATCCCGGCACCGCCGCCGACGGCATGCGCACCAGCGACCAGTTCGACATGCTGAACGGCGCCCCCGACCGCTACGAGTGGAAGCTCGTCGGCAAGCAGGAGATGATCGTCCCCTACAATTCCTACAAGCTGCACAGCGACAAGGTGAAGTACGACGAGATCCTCACGCCCTTGCACATCAACCAGGACCTCACGCGCTACGAACTGCACCGTGTGTGGGTGGTGGAGGCCAACCTCAAGGCCGGCACCTCCCATGTCTATCCGCGCCGTACCTTCTACGTGGATGAGGACAGTTGGCAGATCCTGGCCGTTGACCAGTACGATGCTCGCGGCCAGTTGTGGCGCGTATCCGAGGCCCACTGCATCAACTATTATGACGCCCAGACGTTTTGGAGCACATTGGAAGTCCACACCGACCTTCAGGCCGGCCGCTACCTGGCCATCGGCCTCGATAACGAGGGAAAGATGTATGACTTCACCATCCAGCGCACTGCGGCCGACTACAGTCCAGATGCCCTGCGTCGCGCCGGCGTGCGCTGATGGCTTCCTCCCGGGTTGAAGGCGGCCCACGGCCGCCTTCAACCGCCAAGAAAGACGCAATGTCCTCCGTCTGCTTCCGCCTCCTGCTCGCTGCAGGCGGCCTTGTGCTCGGCCTCGTCCCGGCACGTTCCGAACCGGTCGTGCCCAACATGCTGCTGCTCGACGGCGCCCACCTCGAACAGCGTCTGCTGGCCGTCGGCGAACGCGGTACGATCCTGAGCTCCCCCGACCATGGGAAGACCTGGCACGGTCTCGCGTGTCCCGAGAAATCCACCCTCACGGCCATCAGCTTCGCGCCCGATGGCCGGCATGGATGGATCGTGGGCCATGACGCGCTGATCCTCGCCACGGTGGACGGAGGAATCACCTGGAGTTATTTTGCTGATTTACCCTCAGGACAAAACGG
>CAZFHG010000073.1:11100-16051 GCA_964518665.1 uncultured Opitutaceae bacterium
GAGAGAATCTCACCGATTCGTTTCTCGATGTCCTCGCGCTGGACGAGCGCCATGTCATTGCCGTCGGCGCCTTCGGGCTCTGCATGGAAACGGTCGACGGCGGTGTCACCTGGCAGTCACGTCTCCTGCTGGAGGAGGATTATCACCTGAACCGGCTGACGCGCGGACCGACCGGCACGCTTTATCTGGCCGGCGAACACGGCACGCTGCTTCGCTCCCGCGACCAAGGGGTCAACTGGGAGCCGATCCATTCGCCGTATGACGGTTCGTTCTACGGCATCCTGCCGCTTTCCGACCGTCGGCTACTCGCCTACGGCCTGCGCGGCCGGCTTTATGTCTCGGATACCGATGGCGATGAATGGACGCCCGTGGCCAACGAGCGGCGGGTCCTGCTGCTGACCGCCGTGCAGGCGACGCCCGGCCGGATCATCGCCGCCGGCCAGGCGCGCGCCTTCTTCGCGATCGATGGCCGGACCATGGTCCTGGAACCTTGTTATCCCGCCATGCAGACCGCCATAGCCGAATTGCTGCCCCTGCCCGATGGCACACTGCTGGCTCTCGGCGAGGCCGGCGTCACCCTGCTGCCGAATCCTTCGTCGCCATGATCGACCGTTTCACCAACTGGGTATTCCGGCACCGGCTGATGCTGGTCTGCGCGTTCGGTGTGCTGACCCTCTTCATGGCGTGGCAGGCCGTCCACCTGAAGGTGGACGCCAGTTTCAACAAGTCGCTCCCGTCGGATCACCCCTACATCAAAACCTTCACCAGGTACCAAAGTGAATTTGGCGGGGCCAACCGGGTGCTCATCGCGCTGATGACCAAGGAGGGAGACATCTTCACACCGGAGTTCTTTGCTCAGCTCAAGTCCGCGACGGACGAGGCGACCTTCCTCACGGGCGTGGACCGGGCCCAGGTGCAATCCCTCTTCACGCCCAATGTGCGCTACATCGAAGTCGTGGAGGACGGATTTTCGGGCGGCAACGTCATGCCCGCGGATTTCCGGCCTACCTCCGCGAGCTTCGCTCGCGTTCGCGAGAACATCATCAAGTCGGGCAAGCTCGGGCAGCTAGTCGCCAATGATTTCACCGGCGCCATCGTCAGCGCGCAGTTGCACGAGGTGGACCCGCAAACGGGACAGAAGCTCGACTACATGCGCATCGCCTCTGAATTGGAAGCCATCCGCGGGCGCATCGAGCGCGACACCGGCGGCCGGGTCAGCGTGCATATCATCGGCTTCGCCAAGGTCATCGGCGACATCAGCGAAGGCGCGAAGAACGTTCTCACCCTCTTCGCCATCTCGATTGTCGTCACCACGCTGCTGGTCTGGAACTACGCCGGCCGCTGGAAGCTGGCCGCGGCTCCAGTTCTCTGTTCGCTCGTCGCGGTGGTCTGGCAATTGGGTTCCGTAACCGCGCTGGGCTACGGCATCGATCCGTTTTCCATCCTTGTCCCTTTCCTCGTCTTCGCCATCGGCGTCAGTCACGGCGTTCAGCAGATCAACCGTTTTCGCAACGAGGTCTTCGAGGGCCAGGATGGGACTACGGCGGCCAAGCGGGCATTCTCCACCCTGCTCATTCCCGGCTCCGTGGCGCTGCTGACCGACACCATCGGCTTCCTCACGATGCTCGTCATCAACATCCCGAGTATCCGCGAACTGGCCATCACCGCCAGCCTCGGCGTCGGTGTCATCATCATCACCAATTTCTTTCTGCTGCCCATTCTGCTCTCCTATCTCCGCCTTCCGACGCGGTACCGCGAATGGGTGACGCAGCGGCGTGAGTTCGGCAACGCCATTTGGGAGCGCCTCGCCAAGGAAATGAAGCCTCGACCCTCGATGATCATCATCGTGCTTTCCCTCCTCGTCGGCGCCTGGGCTTTTTGGGTTTCCGATCAGGTTCGCATCGGCGACACCAATGCTGGGGTCCCCGAACTCCGGCAGGATTCCCGCTACAACCGGGATACGCGGATCATCACCTCCAAGTTCAGCATCGGTGTGGACATCCTGTCGGTCATCGTCACCACCATGCCCAACGGCTGCGTTGACCATGAGGTGGTCACGCTGATGGACCGTTTTGAGGGGCATATCCGCCGTGTCCCCGGCGTCCAGTCGGTCATCTCGCTCCCCGCTGTCGCCAAGATCGTCAATGCCGGCTGGAACGAGGGTTCGCTCAAATGGCGCATTCTGCCCCGCAACCAGCAAGCCCTGGCCCAGACCGTCTCACCGATCGAGACCGCCACCGGATTGCTCAATGCCGATGCGAGCGTCATGCCAATCATGATCTTCCTCAGTGACCACAAGGCTGAGACTCTCTCCGCCGTGACCGCTGCCGTGAAGGAGTTCGCCGCCGCCCACAATTCCGAGAAGGCGCAGTTCCTGCTCGCGAGCGGCAATGCCGGCGTCATGGCAGCCACCAACGAAGTCGTGAAGGCCACCCAGATTCCCATCGTGCTCTGGATCTTCGGTGCCGTGATCGTCCTGTGCTATGTCACGTTCCGTTCCTTCCGGTCGGTCCTTTGCATTGTCCTGCCGCTGGCCATCGTCAGTTACCTGGCCTATGCGCTGATGGTCTACATGGGCATCGGCCTGAAGACCTCGACGCTGCCCGTGGTCGCACTTGGCGTCGGCATCGGCGTGGATTACGGCATCTACCTCTTCGCCCGCCTCCAGTCCGCCCTCAACGCCGGCGAGTATTTTGAGGACGCGATGTCCCTCGCCTTCAAGGACACCGGGGCCGCCATCGTCTTCACCGGCCTGACCCTCGGCATCGGCGTCAGCAGTTGGCTGTTCTCCGCGCTGAAATTCCAGGCCGACATGGGCCTGCTCCTCGCCTTCATGTTCCTCGTGAACATGCTCGGCGCCATCATCCTGCTTCCCGCCATTGCCCGCTGGCTCTGGCGCCACCACACCGGGCGGACCCAGGTGCCTTTTCCAATGGCGCGGAAATAAGGCCATGGCGGCAAACCCGCGAAGCGTTCCCGACGTTGCAACGGCCGTGGGTAGCGCCCGACCTCCGGACGGGCGGAATGACGCGCCCCTGCTGCAAGCGCCCTATCCACACGCCGGGTCCCATCGATATCAGTTCCTCCTCATAGCCGGCCTGTGCATCGCGCTGCTCGCGGCCTACTGGCCGGCGCTGGAAGGCGGCCTGCTCTGGGACGATGACGCGCATGTGACCAAGCCCGCTTTGCGCTCCATCGAGGGCCTTGGCCGCATCTGGACCGAGCTCGGTGCCACGCAGCAGTATTATCCGCTGCTTCATAGCGCGTTCTGGCTCGAGCACCGCCTCTGGGGCGATGCCGTCACCGGGTACCATCTCGTCAACCTGCTGCAGCATGCCGCCGCGGCCTGGCTGGTCATGCTGCTCATGCGCCGGCTCGAGCTCCCCGGGGCGGAACTGGCCGCAGGCATCTTTGCCCTGCATCCGGTGGCCGTGGAATCGGTGGCTTGGATCAGTGAGCAAAAGAACACCCTGTCCGCGGTGCTGTTCCTCGGCGCCGCCCTGCTCTACCTGGAGTTCGACCGCTCGCGCCGCCGCCGCACTTATGCGCTGGCGCTCGGCCTGTTTATCCTCGCGCTGCTCACCAAGACCGTGACGGCCACCCTGCCCGCCGTACTCTTGGTTCTGTTCTGGTGGCAACGTGGGCGGCTTTCCCTACGACGGGACGTCTTGCCACTCCTGCCGTGGTTCGCACTGGCACTCGCGTCGGGACTATTCACCGCCTGGGTGGAACGCAGCCTCATCGGCGCCCAGGGCGTTGAATTTGATCTCACCACCATTCAGCGCGGGCTGCTGGCGGGCCGCGCACTCTGCTTTTACTTCGGCAAGCTCATCTGGCCGATTGACCTCGTTTTCATCTATCCGCGTTGGACGCTCGATCCGACGGTCTGGTGGCAATATCTCTTTCCGGCCGCGGTGGTGCTTCTCGGCGCGGTCCTGCTCTGGCGTGCCCGCCGGCAGCGCGGCCCGCTTGCGGTATTTCTTCTCTACAGCGGAACGCTCTTTCCCGCGCTGGGGTTTTTCAATGTCTACCCCTTCCTTTTTTCCTACGTCGCGGACCACTTCCAGTATTTGGCGAGCCTAGCCGTCATCGTGCCGGCCGCGGGGATCCTGACGCGACTCACCACGGCATTGCCCACACCCGCCCGCATCAGCCTTGCCGTCGTGCTGCTGCTTACCTTGGGCGGCCTGACCTGGGCGCAGACCTGGCAATACAAGGACGCCGCGACCCTGTACCGCACGGTGCTGCGGGATAATCCGGACTGCTGGCTCGCCTACAACAATCTCGGCAATCTCGCCATCCGGTCACCCGACGGGCTGGACGAAGCCACGGCGCACTATTCGGAGGTCGTCCGTCTCCGGCCGAATTTTGCCGACGGCCATTTCAACCTCGCCAACACCCTTGCGAAACATCCGGACCGTCGCACCGAGGCCATCGCGCACTATGAAACCGCGCTGCGCCTGCAGCCGGATCATGCCGATGCCAGCAATCACCTCGGCAACCTCCTCGCCCGGGATCCGGCCCAATTGCCTCGGGCCATCGCCTGTTTCGAAGCCGCGCTCCGGAGCAATCCGGCCTTCGCCGAGGCGCATTGCAATCTCGGCAACGCCCTCTCCCGCCTGGCCGACCGACGAACCGAAGCGCTGGCACACTATGCCGAGGCCATCCGGCTGCGACCGGATTTCACCGATGCCCATTACAATCTGGCCGTCGCGTATGCCCGCCTGCCCGGTCGACGCGATGCGGCCATGGCCGAATTCGCCACGGTCATCCGACTCCAGCCTGATTTTGCCGAGGCCTATTTTGGTCTGGGAGTGCTCTTGTACGAGCAGCCTGAGAGACGCGTGGAGGCCGACAGGCATTTCGATACGGCGCTGCGACTCCGTCCAGATTGGACTGTCGCCCGGCAGCATATCGAACGCCTGCGAGGCAAATAGCGTTCGGTTTGAAG
>CAZFHG010000074.1:0-316 GCA_964518665.1 uncultured Opitutaceae bacterium
GCCAGATGAGGAACGATGGCAGCAATGCGAATAATACCAGCACGCTTGGCAGCAATTCCACGACCACCGGTCGCAATGGTACCTCCACCAGCGGCACGACGACCACGGGTAACACCAGAGGAGTGACCACCACTGACGCGGGCCCGGTTTCCACTTCCACTACGCAGACCAACACCGGTAATCAGCTTCTGCCCGTGACGACCACGGATTCGTTTGGCAATTCCACCACGACCTACCAGGTTGTGCCGATCAGCTCCACCGGTACGTCTACCAGTAGTTCACTGCCTTCCCGCCAAACCTCTACCTCCACCCGTAC
>CAZFHG010000074.1:326-16040 GCA_964518665.1 uncultured Opitutaceae bacterium
GGTGCTCCTGATCGTCGGCGGCTACGTCATCGCGATCGGCTCGCTGTGTATGTCGTGTCCCAGTTGGCCGGTCTGACCAACACCTCGAGCACCAATCGCATGACCTCGGCGGTCTTCTCCGCCTCGGATTTCAGCGTGATCCTTTCCGCCCTGAAGACCACCAACGACACCAAGCTCGTTTCCAATCCGACCGTGGTCACCCTCAACAACTCCGAGGCCCAGATCAATATCGGCAAGGAATTCCCCATCCCGAGGTACACCTACAATGCCGAGCGTGGCACGTATGAAGTCAGCGGCTTCGACTATCGCCCCATCGGCATCATCCTCAAGGTGACCCCGCAGGTGAATTCCCGCGGCTTCATCAAGCTGATCCTTGAGCCCGAAGTCAGCAGCTCCAATGAGAATGCCAATTTCGGCACGGCCAACATTCCGATCGTCACCACGCGCAAGACCAAGACCCAGGTTTCGCTGAAGGACGGCTATACCATGGGCATCGGCGGCCTGATCGAGAACAACATTACCAACACCCAGACCCGGGTGCCCGTCCTCGGATCGATTCCGGTGCTCGGCCGGCTCTTCCGTTCTGACGCCAAGAACGACCAGATGCGCAATCTGATCATCTTCATCACGGCCAAGACGGTGAATGCCGAAGGCGCCCCGATCGAGGAAGTCTTCGATTCCCGCCGCGTGCGGCAGTTGCAGATGCGTCGTGACGAGCTGCCTGGCTATCGCGATGGCTCGGATCCCTTTGTTTCCGCGGCGGAAGTTCCCCAGGAAAAGAAGTAAGTTCCCCAAGCCTGATTTTCAAAGCCGCGTCCTGCCAAGGACGCGGCTTTTTGTTGGTCTGATAGCGATGGTTGGGAGTGACCTCCTGTAGGACCGGACCTTGGTCCGGCCTCGTGCGCACCCTCCGCATGTGGGGAGGTTTTTCGTCAATGTGGCAGAGGCGCGCACCAAGGTGCTGCCCTACAAAAGCAAATGCCGAATGACACAAGGATCATGCACCGGCCACGGCCGTCCCTAACCATGCAGCTTACTTCAGCGTGAAATCCACCACTTCCTCGACGCCGCGGTCATTTTTTTGGACGGTCACCTCAAATTCGCGGACCGTGGTGCTGAAGCTGCTGCCCCGGCTGTCATAGAATTGCAGGCCCACGTTGCCGCTCACCCGGCAGCGCCCCGGCCAGCCGGAGACTTCCTCGGGCTCGCCCAGGGTGACACCTTGTCTGATCACGACAGTGGACCCTGAGCCGGGTTTGTATTCATAGCGAAAATAGTGATCGGCCTTGGCGTGCGCGAGTTGCTTGGTCCTGGCGACCAAACGCGCCTTGGCCTGGGCTTCCGCCTGGTCGCGGTTCGCCTGCTTCTTCGCTTCGGTGTCCAGTGTGCGTTCCTCCCGCGTCTGGCGCTTGAGTTCCTGTCTGGTTTTTACCTGCTCGCGCTGTTCCTGTTTGCGGCCGGCCTTTTCCTCCCTTGCCAGGGCCTTGCGCTCTTCCGGAACCAGCGCGATGACCTTGGCAGCCACCTCATCCGGGAGCAGTTCGATCTGCAATGAATGCAGGGCGCGGCCTGCCATCACGACCACTTTGCCGTTGTCATGATCATAACTCTTGATGGTCGCACCGGTCAGGGTCTTCCCGTTCTTCAAGGACAGTGAGGCGTAGGGCAGGTTGACGTCATAGGCCGCGGCAAAGGCGGCCGCCGCTGACAGGATGTAAGGGATTAACGCACGGATCATGATGGGAAAGGGATGCGTTCTTGCGACAGTTGTTCCCTACCGCCGTCCCGGTGGGCAGGCAATTCAATTGCCCGCGGCAGGTCACCACCAGCCGACGAGGAAGCCCTGGGCGGCTTTGATCGCAATCACCCCCAGGTTCTTGGTCGCGTGGGCCGCAAAGCAGGGGAGGAGCGAATGGTTCGGATTCCAACTCGCGAAGCGGACCGTGTAGAACCAGAGCGAACCAAGGAAGATCGCGGCGGTGCTGAACCAACCCTTGAGTCCAATGGTCCAGATCAGTCCGTCCTCCCATTTCCACAGAAAGGGATGCAATCCGGCGAAGAGCAGTGAGGCGCCCACGATGCCGGCCCACCGGACCGCCGGGCCGCGATGCGTGATCACGAGGTAGCCGCGGAAAATGAGTTCCTCGATCACCGCGGCGGCGAGGGTGTAGAGCCCGAAGAGGGCGGTCATGCGGGATTGTTCGCCGGCGACTCCAAGGTGGATTTCCCCCCAAGTTTCGAGGGCCAGCAGAACCAATGTACCGACCACAGCAATCACGAGGCCCCGCCGCGGCGCGGGGGTTGCACCGGGCAGGGCGCGGGGATGGGGGTTTCCGGCTTTGCCCGCCCGATAATCATCCAGCCAGAGCTTGGCCACGTAGACTGAGGCGGCGAGCATGAGGAGGAGCAGAAAGGGCTGGTCGTTCATCGGGTGAATGCAGGGTGCCGGGCCACACTGCACGGGGTAGATTGACGAAGTCCAACCGGATTCTGCACTGCGGTTGCTCTTCTTGCTGTGACGCCGAACCTAACAAGTAGGGCAGGTCTCTGACCTGCCTTGGTACGCGGCATTGCGATTATACGTAAAGGGCAGGTCGGAGAACCTGCCCTACCTCAAACCATTACTGCGTATATTCTATTGCCTGCACTTGAACCGCAGCAGTTGGCGAAGGGCTGATCGGGCCTCTCCGAGGCAACGTTTTCGACTATTTATTAGCCATTTCCATCCTCATGGCTAGTGTCCGCATCCTGATGAGTGCCGTCCGTCCAGTCGAAATTGCCGGTTCACCGCATGCCTTCGCGGCGGTCTTCGCCCAGTTGCAGCCGCATATGGTGGCGCTCGATGTTTTTTTGCGCGAACAGCTCGCGTCTTTTGAACCGGAGATCCGGCCGATGGCCGACTATTGCATCGACACCTCGGGCAAACGTATTCGCCCGGCCCTGGTGTTTCTCAGCGGGTGGCGCGGTCCCTCCGTTCCGTCGGCGGACCTGGTCAAGGTGGCGGCCGTCGTGGAGCTCGTGCACCTCGCCTCACTGGTCCATGACGACATCATGGATGAGGCGGACCTGCGCCGCAACCGCCGCACCGCCACCCGCGAGTATGGCCCGACGGCGGCGGTGCTGCTGGGCGACGCCCTGTTTTCCCATGCCCTGAACCTCGCCGCGCAGTTTCCCACCACGGAGGTCTGCTTTATGGTCGCAGAGGCCATGCGCCGGGTCTGTGCCGGTGAGATTGTGCAGACCATGCGACGGGGCACGACGAACATCACCCGGGAGGATTACTGGCGGATCATCGACCTGAAGACGGCCGAACTCTTCCGGGTGTCCTGTCATCTGGGAGCGCGGCTCGCCGGCTCGGAGGCGGCCTACGTGACGGATGTCGCGAGGTTCGGCCGGCACCTTGGCATTGCCTACCAGATTTACGACGACCTGGCGGATTTCTTCGGAGACGAACGGCGCATTGGCAAGACGCTCGGGACCGACCTGGCCAGCGGCAAAGTCACGCTGCCCCTGCAGGTCTTGATGGCGCGATTGCCAGCTGGGGAGCGTACCGCGCTGACCGAGGAGATCTGTGGCCGCCAGCCGGTGCAGATGGACGTGCGTTTGCGCCAGATGGCAGAGTATGACGTTTTCCCGACGGTGACCGCCGCGGTGCACGACGAGATCGCCACGGCGAAAACCGCCCTGTCCCGCTGGCCCGGAGAGGCACCGACCCCTCTGCTCCTGCAACTCTGCGAGGTGCTGGAGGCCCAGGTGGCAGGGTTGCAGATCAAATCCGGCGCCTGAGCAGGTAGCACCGGCATGAATGGGGTGAAATTCCATTTGCGCTGCCACCGGTGCTTTGTTGAATGACTCCGCCATGCATGCGTTCAAAGCCCTCGGCAAAACGCTCGTAGCGTCGCCGGAACGACAACACGAGGCTGACGCTGACCTTGGCATTGTTCGGGCGGTGCAGGAGGGGGATGTGGCGGCTTTTGACCAGTTGATCCTCAAGTATCGCGAAAGACTTTTCGGGGTCATCTACAACATGACCTCCAACCGTGAGGACGCCGCGGACCTCACCCAGGACGCCTTCATCAAGGCGTTCCAGTCCATCAATCGGTTTCAAGGCCAGTCCTCGTTCTTCACCTGGCTTTACCGGATCGCGATCAATTCAACCCTGACCCACCTGCGCAAAAACCGCCTGCGGACGTTCTTCAGCCTCGAAAAAGTGGATGAGGATGATCGTCAGTCTGCGGAAGTCATTGAAGCGCTTACGGATAACACCGGAGCTGAGCGTGATACGTTTGTCCACGAACTTCAGGAAAAATTGAACGAAGCGATGCAAAAATTGTCTATCAAGCATCGCACCGTGGTCACCCTATTTGAAATCGATGGTCTTAGCCATCAGGAGATTGCCGAAGTCATGGATTGCTCGGTAGGTACAGTCCGATCGCGACTGCACTACGCCAAGCAATTGCTCCAAGCCGAGTTGCAGCCCTATATTCGCAAATGAAAGATCCCCGCAGTTCCCGATCCCCAGTGACCATTGAAGACTTGCTGCGCCTGAAGCGTGCTGAGCGTCCGCCCGCGTCGTTTTGGTCCGATTTTGATCGTGAGATGAGGGCCAAGCAGCTGGCCGCCATTGTGGAACCGCGTCCGTGGTGGGCTCCATTGATTCGCCTGAATGCCCGTTTTGCCCGTTATCAAATGCCGGTGGGTGCCACGGCGATTCTGGCCCTGACCCTTGTCACGGTGCGAGAATACCGCATGCCCGAGGGTGAGCCGGCGTTTGTCCCCGCCACACAGCTTGCGCAGTTGGATGCCATGCCCGGACCGGCCATTACCGTCGCGACCGATAACGCAGCCGTGTCGACGGCTGAGGATGAAGCCGTGGCATTGGCCACAGATGCCCGTGGCAGCAACGAGTCAAATGCGGCGCCTGCCCGCGGGCTCGACACGATGCCCGGTGGCATCGCGCATTTGATGCCGATGCTCGGCGGGGCGGAGTCGGCCGCCGTGAGTGAGTCTCCCTCCGCCCGGTCCATCGCCGCCAATCTGGCCGAGGTCAAGGCGAGCGAGCCCGAGCTGGCCCGGTTCATCGATCAGGTTCCCGGCATTGAAAACCGCCAGTATGCCAACCGCGCACCGGCCGTTGATCCACTGGTGAACATGCAGTCGCCCGGCGATGCCCGCCGCGCCCGGGTGCTTTCGACGGCCCTGCCGGCCATGGCCAGCGTCAGTGCGGACAGCAGTGAACGCCGCTATCAACCGAGGCTGGCTCGCGACCTGACCGACGAGCGTCTCTACGAGCGCGTCAGCCGCATCGATCTCGAAGGCAAGCGCCTCGCGATCAACTTCAAGCTCTGAGCGGCCGGCGCCGTCCCGTTGCCAAGCCCCGTCATCGCACGGGGCTTTTTGCTTTTCCGACGTCAGCGCATTACCTCGGGTATGCGCATTGAAAAAGATTCGATGGGCGAGATGCCCGTGCCCGATGAGGCCCTGTGGGGTGCGTCCACGCAAAGGGCGGTGCTGAATTTCCCGATCAGCGGTCATCCCATGCCCGCGGGCTTCATCAAGGGTTTGGGACTGGTCAAACTCGCGGCGGCCAAGGCCAATGAGGATCTCGGGCAGCTGGCCCCGGCCAAGAGCCGCCTGATCCAGCAGGTCGCGCGCGAAATCGCCGATGGCCGCCATGCGGCGCATTTTCCGGTGGATGTGTTCCAGACGGGCTCGGGTACATCGAGCAACATGAACGCCAATGAGGTCATCGCACGCCGTTGCGCCCTGTTGGATCCGGCCGGACCGGCCGTGCACGCCAATGACGATGTCAATTGCGGCCAGTCCTCCAATGACGTGATCCCCACGGTCCTGCATGTCAGCGTGGCCGTGGCGTTGCACGGGAACCTGGCACCGGCGCTCGACCGCCTTGCGTCTGAACTGGAAGCGAAGGCGGCGGCGTTCAACGGAATCGTCAAGATCGGGCGCACGCACCTGATGGATGCCACGCCGCTCACCCTCGGTCAGGAATTTTCCGGTTACGCCATGCAGGTGCGCAAGGCCGGCGAACGCGTGCATCGGGCCATTGGCGTCCTGGGCGAACTGGCGGTCGGCGGCACCGCCGTCGGCACCGGGCTGAATGCGCATCCGGAATTTGCGGCGCGGGTCTGCCGTTTCCTCAGTGTCGAAACCGGACTGGAATTTCGCGAGGCGAGGAATCATTTCGAGGCGCAGGGCGCGAGGGACGACTGCGTTGAGGTGGCGGGACAGCTTGCGGCGGTGGCGGCGAGCCTGACCAAGGTGGCCAACGACATTCGCCTGCTCGGGTCCGGCCCGCGCGCCGGCTTCGCCGAATTGCGCCTGCCCGCCACGCAGCCGGGTTCGTCGATCATGCCGGGCAAGGTGAATCCCGTGATGAGCGAAATGCTCGTGCAGGTGGGACTCTATGTGCAGGGCCTGACCCAGACGGTCGCCGCCTGTGGACGCGACGGACACCTTGAGCTCAACGTGACGCTGCCGCTCATGGCGCATTGTTTGCACGAGGCGATCCATTGTCTCGCGAACGGCGCCCGGGTGTTTGCGGAGAAGTGCGTGGCCGGGATCGAAGCGGATCCCGCACGCTGCCGGGAGTTGATGGAACGGTCCCTGATGCTCGTAACCGCCCTCAATCCGCATATCGGTTATGAAGCGGCGGCCGCCGTGGCGAAGGAGGCGTTCGCCACCGGCAAATCCCTGCGCGAGGTCGTGCTGGCCCGCGGCCTGATGGACGCAGCCACCCTCGACCGCGCACTCGATGCGCGGAAGATGCTGCAACCTGGGCAAGTGGGACCGTCCGCAAGTATTGGGTAGGGCCCGGCCTCCGGACGGGCCGTGTGGCGTGCGCTGGCCATTTGCGGCCCGTCCGGAGGCCGGGCCCTACCCATAACTCTACCGGCCCTTACACCATCCACTCGCTCACGCTCGTCGCTACCCGCAAGTCCGATGCCATGGGCGACGCGGGTGCCGAACCGGGATTGAGTCTTCCGGCGGTCTGGCCTTGGCTCGCGGCATGGCCGTATATCAGGAGACACTGGCGGTGCGCACCCGCGGATCCGGAATGGTTGAAATCACGGATGAGGTGGCGCGCACACTCGACCGCAGCGGACTGGTCGCGGGCGTGGTCACGGTTTTCTGCCGGCACACCAGTTGTTCACTGGTCATCATGGAAAACGCCGACCCATCGGCGCGCCGCGACCTTGAGGCCTGGCTCGACCGTATGGTGCCACCGGATGATCCGCATTTCACGCACACCTTGGAAGGCGGCGACGACATGCCGGCGCACATCAAGATGGCGCTGACCCGCACGAGTGAGAGCATCCCCTTTGCGGAGCGCCGGCTGCAGCTCGGGACCTGGCAGGGCGTGTTTCTCTGGGAGCACCGCCATGGCGCCCATCACCGCGAAGTCATCGTGACGGTGATGGGGTGAGCAGTTGCGTAGGCCAGCCCGCTCGCGGGCGCTGGTTGGACGCGAGCAAGCTCGCTGACCTACGGCTGGCAGCGAACCGCCTACTTTTTCTCCGGCAAGCAGGCTCCGCAGCCGTTGACGAAGAAGTCGGTGCCCTTGTCGTCGACGAGAATGAAGGCAGGGAAATCCTTAACTTCGATCTTCCACACGGCTTCCATGCCGAGCTCGGGATATTCCAGGACCTCGACCTTCGTGATGTTCTCCTTGGCCAGAATGGCCGCGGGGCCGCCGATGCTGCCGAGGTAGAAGCCGCCGTGCTTCTTGCAGGCTTGGGTGACCTGGACGCTGCGATTGCCCTTGGCGAGCATCACGAGCGAACCGCCCAGCGACTGGAAGAGATCCACGTAGCTGTCCATGCGGCCGGCTGTGGTGGGGCCGAAGCTGCCTGACGCGTAGCCTTGGGGCGTCTTGGCCGGGCCGGCGTAATAGACCGGATGGTTCTTGATGTAGTCGGGCAGGCCCTGGCCGGCATCGATGCGCTCCTTGAGCTTCGCGTGGGCGATGTCGCGGGCGACGACCATCGGCCCGTTGAGCAGCACCCGCGTGGTGACGGGATGCTTCGACAGTTCCGCCCGGATCGCGGCCATTGGCTGATTGAGGTCGATGCGCACGGCCTTGTCGGCCTTGAACGTGCGTTCGCTCTCCGGCACGAAGCGGCCGGGATTGGTCTCGAGCTGCTCGAGGAAGATGCCGTCCTTGGTGATCTTGCCCTTGATGTTGCGGTCGGCGCTGCAGGAGACGCCCAGGCCCACGGGGCAGGAGGCGCCGTGGCGGGGGAGGCGCACGATGCGCACGTCGAGGGCGAAGTATTTGCCGCCGAACTGGGCGCCGATGCCCGTTTGCTGGGCGAGGGTCAGGACCTTCTGTTCGAGTTCGATATCGCGAAAGGCGCGGCCGTGTTCGTTGCCGGTGGTCGGCAGGGTGTCGAGGTACTTGGTCGAGGCGAGCTTGACGGTCTTGAGGCAGGTCTCGGCGCTCGTGCCGCCGATGACAAAGGTGAGATGGTAGGGCGGGCAGGCGGCGGTGCCGAGGTAGCCCATCTTGTCGATGATGAACTTTTCCAGGCTCTTTGGGTTCAACAGCGCCTTGGTCTCCTGGAAGAGGAAGGTCTTGTTGGCGGAACCGCCGCCCTTGGCGACAAAGAGGAAGTCGTATTGGGCCCCCGTGGTGGCGTAGAGATCGATTTGCGCGGGCAGATTGGTGCCCGTGTTGACCTCTTTCCACATGTCGAGCGGGGCGGTCTGGGAATAGCGGAGATTCTCCTTCGTGTAGCACTCGTAGACGCCCCGGCTGAGCCATTCGGCATCATCGGCGTTGGTCCAGACCTGCTCGCCCTTCTTGCCCATGATGATGGCGGTGCCCGTGTCCTGGCAGAAGGGCAGGATGCCCTGAGCGGCGATTTCCGCGTTTTTCAGCAGCGTGAGGGCGACGTAGCGGTCGTTGGTGCTCGCGGCGGGGTCATCAAGGATGGCCGCCACCTGTTGCAGATGCTTCGTGCGCAGCATGAACGAGCAGTCGTGAAACGCCTGCTGCGCCAGATAGGCCAGAGCCGAGGGCTCAACCTTCAGGATCTCGCGACCCTCGCAGGTCGAGGTCGAGACGCCGGCTTGGGAAAGCAGGCGATATGCGGTGTCGTCCTTCCCGTGCGGGAAAGGCTCTTGGTAGACGAATTTAGGCGCGGCCATGGTGAAAAACGCGGGCGCCCGCGGCGGCTCAGCGCGCGGCGAGCATGGTCCTGATCGTATCGTGAAAACGCGGCAGGTCGGCCGGGGTGACGGCCGGACCGGTCTCACGATTCCAGCCATTGGGACCGGGCCACGTGCCGTTGCTCAGGAAAGCTTCCACCGCCCGCGGCATGCCCGCGACGCTGAAATAATCCTTTTGCTCCTTTTCGTCCCGGATGCCGCTGAGGAGGGCGGCCGGGAAGGGCGTGATCTGCCCGCTCGAGACATGGGCCAGGTCGTTGAGAATGACAAAGGGACGCGAATCCACGAGGGTCGTGGCCGGCCGGGGCAATTCGCCGCGCAGATAGCGGTGGTATTCGAGATGGTTGTCGTGGAGCCCGTCGAAGGGGCCGAGCGGAAAGCGCTCGATCCGTCCGTCATGCCAGCGAATCTCCGCCTGCTGGCCGACGACGTATTTGATGTCCGCGCGTTCGCAGTTGACCGTCTCGGAGTGCAGACTCTGGCCCGAGCAGGCGTGGGACAGCGCGAACCGCATGTTCGCGCCGCTGGTGGTGACGGCCTCGACGAAAAATGTATCCGCTCCCTCGATGGCATGGGCCCGGTAGAGCTCGGCGCGCACCTGGGCGATCTGGGCCCAGCTGAGGAGTTCCGGGCCGCCGGCCCAGAACAGCATGTTGTGCACGAAGTGGGCGAGGGCGTTGCCCATGCAACTGTCGAGGACCACGCGTCCGTCCATCATGAGCCGTCCGGCCCAGTTGTTGCGGCGGAAGTAATCCGCCGGGCGCGGCCAGAGGGACAGCAGAGCGGTGCTGCGCACGGCGCCGAATTCGCCGGCGAGGAGGCGTTGCTTCAGGGCCAGGCGCGGCTTCTCGATGATGAAGTTGAAACCCACCAGGGAGGCGTGACGGGCCCGGCGGTCGCGCACGATCATCTCCTCGAGTTCAAGGTAATCGAGGGTGGGGGGCTTCTCGAGGTAGACAGGGATGCCGAGTTCGACGCCGGCCTGATGCATCTCGGCATGCAGGTTGATGGGCGTGGGCACCACCAGCAGGTCCAGGTCGCGGTGGCACGCGGCGAGCATGGACTTGTAGTCGGGGAAGACGCCGACCCCGCGGTGGGCGAACTGCCAGTTTTGCTGTTCGGTGGCGAAAGCGGCGGCCTGCGGGTCGCAGGTGCAGATGAGCCGGGCCAGGCCCCGGTCCTCGAGCCGCTTCACCACATTGTGGTGCCAGCCGGCAAAGCCGCCCATGCCGATGATGCCGATACGGATGGGATTCATCAGACGATTTTAAGTTTGGGCAGGTCCTGGCCGTCGATGAGGCCCACGGGCGCTCCGGCGGCATTGACCACGATCAGGTCGTCAATGCGATGGGCCTCGAACAGGCGGAGGGCGTCGACGCCTAGGGCATCATCACGGATGATCTTGGGAGAGCGGGTCATGAACTGGGACACAGGTTGAAGGAGGAAATCAGGTCCGGTCAGGGCACTGCGACGGAAATCGCCATCGGTCAGGATGCCCGTCAGCCGGCCCTTTTTCGGGTGCACAAGGGCGATGCTGCCGCTCTTGGCCTTGGTCATGGCGAGGATGGCGTCCTGGGTCGTGGCGGTATCGGGCAGCACGGGCAGGCGCTCGCCGGTGCGCATGATGTCCCGCACCCGCAGGAGCAGGACGCGGCCGAGGTTGCCGGCCGGGTGGTAGCGGGCGAAATCGTCGCGGGTGAGTCCGCGGGCTTCCAGCAGGACCATGGCGAGGGCGTCGCCGAGCGCGAGGGCCGCGGTGGTGCTGGCGGTGGGTGCGAGCTCTAGCGGGCAGGCCTCGCGGGGTACCCGGTAGATCAGGCGGTGGTCGGAGTTCTTCGCGAGATCCGAGTCGGCATGGGCGGTGAAGGCGACGGTCCCGACGCCGAACCGCTTCAGCATGGGCAGGAGGCGGAGGATTTCCTCCGTCTGGCCGCTGTTGCTGAGAATGATGGCCAGGTCGCCCTCGGCGCAGAGGCCGAGGTCGCCGTGCAGCGCCTGGGTGGCGTCGAGGAAGCAGGAGGAAACGCCGGTGCTGTTGAACGTGCCGGTCAGCTTCTGGGCGATATGGGCCGACTTGCCGACCCCGCTGAAGATCAGCTTGCCGCCCGCCGCCACCGTGGCCTCGACGGCCCGGGCCGTGGCGACGAACTCCGCCCCCAGGCCCCGGGCGGTCGCCGTCAATGCGTCACTCTCGATGCGGATGCAGGCGCGGGCGCGGCGGAGGGCGGATTGCGGATGAAGGGCCATTTAGGATTGTGTCGCGGGAACAGAGTGGAAAATTACGACCAACCCATATCCGTTCAATCCCATTCCCGGCCAAGATGATCAAATGCATGAATGTTCCCGGTCTGCTGCTTCTGGGCGCATTGCTCTGCGCGGCCGGTTGCGAGCGCAATCCCGGCGGACCGGCGGGGGCGGAGGCGGACGATGCGAACTACCGGCGCGGGCAACAACTGCTGCGCCAGGACCGCAAACAGGAGGCGCTGGTCGCCTACCTCAAGGCGATTGAGATCCGGGGCGATGCCGCGCCCGATTCACACCTCGAGGCCGGCCTGCTTTACCTGCAGCACGTCAAGGATCCCATCGCCGCAATTTATCATCTGCGCAAATACGTGGAGCTGCGCCCGACGGCGCGCCAGGCCGAACTGGTGCGCGGCCAGATCGACGCCGCGAAGCGCGAGTTTGCCCGCACGCTGCCCGGCAACCCGATGGAGAGCAAAACGCAGCGGCTCGACATGCTCGACCAGGTCGAACGCCTGCAACGCGAAGTCGAGCAACTCAAGGCCGAGCTCAGCATCGCGCGGAGCGGTTCCTCCGCCCCGATCAACCGCCTGCTGATTCCCACCGAATCGGGCGCCACGAACCAACCGCCCCCGGGGCCCATTCTGGTGCAGGAGATGCCCGAGGAGGCCTCGCCCATCACCATGGCGCCCCTGCCCACGCGACCCATGTTTGGCGAACAACCGGCCGAGGCCGCATCCGCCAAGGCTGAGACGCCGCCCGCCGCTCCGGCTGGACGCCAGCACACCGTGGCGCGGGGCGACACGCTTTTCAGTCTGGCGCAGCAATATTACGGCAACCGCTCCCGCTGGCGGGAGATCTACGAGGCCAATCGCAATCAGCTGCCGGACGCGAACTCCCTGAAGCTCGGCATGCAACTGGTCATCCCGTGAACCATGGCGCGCACGTCCCGCCGCACCGCCGTCTTCACTGAATCGCTCATCCGGGAGATGTCGCGCGTGGCCGCCCGGCATGGGGCGATCAATCTGGCCCAGGGCTTTCCCGACTGGGATCCGCCGGCGGCATTGATCGATGCGGCCAAGGCCGCGATGGATGCCCACCGCCACCAATACGCCGTCACCTGGGGATCGGCCGAGCTCCGGACCGCGCTCGCGGCCAAGATCGGCCGCTTCACCGGTGTGCCGGTGGACGCCGACCGCGAACTCGTCGTCACCTGCGGGGCGACCGAAGCCATGATGGTGGCGATGATGACCGTGTGCGATCCCGGTGACCGCGTCGGCCTGTTTTCGCCCTTTTACGAGAACTACAACGCCGATGCCATCCTCACCGGCGCAAAGGCAGTCCACGTGCCGCTGCATCCGCCGCACTATCATTTCGATCCGGCGGAGCTGCGCGCGGCGTTTGCCAGCGGCCTGAAGGCGTTCGTCCTCTGCAATCCGTCGAATCCCTGCGGCCGGGTCTTTACGCGGGAGGAACTGCTGCAGATCGCCGCGCTGGCCGAGGAATTCGACACCTGGGTGCTGACCGACGAAGTCTACGAGCACATCATCTACGCCCCGCACCGGCACACCTATTTCTCGACGCTGCCCGGCATGGCGTCGCGGACACTGATGTGTTCCTCGCTGTCGAAGACTTTTTCCATCACCGGCTGGCGGCTGGGTTATGTGCAGGCGGCGCCGGAGGTGATCGCCCAGGCCCGCAAGGTGCACGATTTCCTGACCGTCGGGGCGGCGGCCCCGCTGCAGCATGCCGTGGTCACCGCGTTGAATTTCCCGGCGGAATACTACACCGGCCTCGCGGCGGAGTATGCCGAGTCGCGCGACGTGCTGCTCAGTTACCTCGACCGCACCGGTCTGCACTATTCCCGGCCGGAGGGCGCCTATTTCGTCATGGTGGACATCTCGCCCTTTGGGTACGCGAGCGACATCGAGTTCGCGCACTGGATGACGAAGGAGATCGGCGTCGCCCCGGTGCCGGGCTCAAGCTTTTTTGACGGCGGGGAGAACCGCTACATCCGGCTGAATTTTGCCAAGCGCCCGGCAACGCTGCACGCGGCCGGAGAGCGGTTGCTGAAGCTCCGGCGCGGGTGAGAGGAACGCTGATCGGTGCTGATCAACACTGATGTGCTCACGCGGAGACGCGGAGAACGCGGAGTATTTGGTTGGTGACTCCGCGCGCTCCGCGTCTCCGCGTGAGACCGGATTGGATTATAGATGCTACGCGCGTTCCGAAAACGCGGCGCGCAGGGCTTTGGCTTCGGCCAATAACTCGTGCGCGGCTGCGAGGGCGTCGTCGGATCCACGCGACGTCTCGGTCGGCGCTTCGTTGAGATGATGATCATCCGGATCGCCCAGGCCCGCCTGCCGGAAATGGCGCAGACGGGTCAGGATCAGGTCGCGGATCTCGTTCGCGTTCTCGACGCTGTGAAAGATGCCGGCGTGCAGGGAATCCCCGGCGTGTTTTTCGTCCTGCACCCCGCCGCCGCCGGCGGACTGCACGCGCACGTCCGCGAGGCCGAGCAGGCGCTGCAACGGACCCTGCTTCACCTCGACCTGCTGGAGGTTGGCGAAGCTCATCGTGGACTCGGTCAGTTGAAAGATGCCGGTGCGGATGCGCAGGCTGCGGTCGGTCACGATGTACCAGTGCTGCTCGAATTCGAGCCGGGTGGCGGCCAGCGTCACCGGGATCTGCAGGATGAAGAGCGCGATGGCGCCGTACTCGAGAAGACGAAGGCCCGGGAAGATCCATGGCCCCCAGCGCTCGAGGAACTTGCGGGCGTGTTCGTCGCGTACGCGCTTGCTGCGCGCTTGCTTCGACCGGGGGCGTTCGGGCACCGGCTCGGCGGCGATGGCTTGCGCCGGAGTGGCAGCGGCCGGCGCGGAAGTTGCGGCGGGCGGGATCGCAGCGGGTACGGGCTGGGCGGCGGTTTCGAACTTGGCCTCGACCTGACTGAAGAAAAAGAGCGAGAAGGCGATGCCGACGACGGCGCCGACTTGCGTCACGCCCCAGCGCAGGAGGCAGAGTTTGAAATAATTGCGGCCGGCGCGGAAGACCTTGATCGAACCGGGCGCCCCGATCGGCGGCTGGGGCTCGGGTGGCACGCGGAGGAAGCGCAGGAGGAACTGCCGGAGGCGGTCAACCATGGTTCGAATCCCCGGGTTCATCCGCCCGGGCGGCTGCAAGGGCCACCCGGGTCGCACGCAGTTCCGCCGCCACGTCGCGCAGGACGGCGGCTAGTTCGGAGTGGCTCGAGCCGGCGACCGCGGGTGCGGCGGCGGCTTTGACGGGGTCCTTCACCCCGCGCATGCGCTCATAGAGAAAATCGCGCACGGCCTCGAATTCCTTCAGGCCCTCGAGGGTCAGTTCGGCGGAAGCGTTGCCGCTCGCCGTCTGCACGAGTACGCGGGCGAGGCCGAGCCAGCGCTCGACGAAATTGGAGCGCAGGTGGATATCCTGGATGCGGGCGTAGTTGATGATGGTCTCGCGACGGAAGAGGATGCCCCAGCTCATCGAGATGCCCTCGTCGGTGAACCGGTAGCGCATCGTGTGATAGCGAAAATAGGCGGGCAGAATCAGGATGGGGAAGGCCGGCGGAAAAACCAGGCACGCCAGCGTGTAATAGGTCATCAGGTCGCGATGCGGCCGCGTGATGGCATGAATCAGTTCGGCCTGGGGCGGGGAGTTCACCGGGATAGCGAAGCCGGTGGAGGGGCCGGCGACAATCCCAGAGCGGACACCCGGGGTATTTCCTCGCCAATCGCGGCCTCGATTGGCTAGAAATTTTACACAGTGCCCAGCCCCATGTCCGCTCCATGACCCTGAATTCCGCCGAGATCATTGGCCTCTTTGGTCTGATCATCAGCCTGGCCAGTATCTGGTTGCACTGGGGCATGCAGTACCGGCTCGCGAACATCGAGGACCGGCAGAAGGACGGCCACATCACGGAACAGGCGGCGCTGGCTAAGATGCGCTTTTGGAAGTATTTCGCACCGACGCTCACCCTGGTCGGACTGGCCCTCCTGGGGGCCGCGGCCTACGGACTGCTGACCTGAGCCAAGTGATGCAGTCGACAGTGAACTGCCTCGAGGGTTGCGAAACAGAAAGGTAATTCCGGTAGACCGCCAGCTTGCTGGCGCTTTCAGAGCTGGAGCAAGCTCCCTGCCTGCCATCGTTGCAGCTGAGATTTGCCGGCTCGCCGCGGAGGACTTCGGCTGCTTGCCTGCCGCGTCCCATGGAAAATCCCCGGCCCACCTTGCGCGCAGCCCTGCGCTTCTGGCTGAAGCT